>CAJVXN010000014.1 GCA_913009335.1 uncultured bacterium | reverse complement strand
AGAGTACATACTTGATAATGATGCTATTGAACGGTCCGACGACAGCACCTAAGGTTAAGATAATGTATGCGTTGTTTTATTAATTTTTTTTCTTTATTTTCAAATAATATGGCAAATTTTTTTATGTTTTTTGTTTTTTTTTTTAATGATACGGCGACCACCGAGATCTACACTCTTTCCCTACACGACGCTCTTCCGATCTCTCTTTGGTAATCCCTGTGATATCGTGACGTAGTTTTTTAAATTTTTTGGCCAAGGTCTCATCATTTAAAATAAATCTGGCTGTATCTTCGCAGGTGCGTAATCCTTCCTTGGCTCGATTAATATTCGCATCTAAAACGCGGTATATTTTATTATTTGTAACTTTTTTTAGAGTGTGGCTTGCCATCAAATATCCACAGGATAGACTCTCCCGATATCTTTAAAGGATGAGTCTTATGCGCTGTATTAGTTTTGTTGTAGAAAATCCTTTAACAAACGGTATATTTATTACTTTGCCGCCGTATTTCTTGACTGTGCTGCGACCGATAATTTTACTCTTTGGCCAATCTCCCCCTTTTACCAGTACGTCGGGTTTAAGGCTTTTAATTAAACGGTGAGGAGTTTTTTCGTTAAATATAATTACGTAATCGACAAAAGAAAACGCTGATAAAATATAAGCTCGCTCTAGTTGTTTATTGAACGGGCGCGTTTTGCCTTTTATAGTCTTAACTGATTTATCACTATTGACGGCAATAATTAAAACATCACCGTATTTGGCGGCTTTTTCCAGGTATTTAATATGGCCAACGTGTATAATATCAAAACAGCCATTGGTAAATACAATTTGCTTACCGCGGTTTTTTATCTGCTGCGTTATTTTTTTTAACTGGCTTAAACTTTTTATTTTAGAGTTTGCCATATTTAATTTTCAAATAGCTCTTCTTCGACTAATTGACAGATTATGTGCCCGACAGTTATATGTGCCTCTTGAATGCGGGCGGTGACGTCTGATGGTACAATAAGCGATGTATCTGATAACTTAGCTAATTCTCCGCCATCTTTACCGCTTAGGGCGATAGTTTGGATATCAAGTGATACGGCAAATTTTACCGCCTCATTGACATTTTTTGCTGTTCCGCTTGTTGAAATTGCCAATACTATATCTTTTTTATCTGCCAGAGCTTCAATTTGTCTTTTGAATATACTTTCATAGCCATAGTCATTACCAAGCGCGGTAAGAATTGATGTGTTGGCGGTTAGGGCAATTGCCGCAAGCCCGCGGCGCTCTTTTTGAAAGCGGCCCACAAATTCCGCGGCAATATGTTGAGCATCAGCAGCAGAACCGCCGTTTCCAAATATGATAATTTTTCCGCCTCTTCTTAGGGTTGTGCATATCTGATGAGCGATTTTTTCGATTATATCGATTGTTCCGGCTATAATTTGCTTTTTGATGTTTATTGATTCAGTTAAGATTTCTTCTATTCTTTTTTGCATGATTTTATAGGTTTACCCCGTTAGAGATACTGTTTTTGTGTTTATGATTGATGAATTCATAATTATGAAACCTGTAAGTTTATCCGCTAGTTTTAGTTTAATAGACGGTCGTCTAATGACGACCTATCTCTAACGGGGTTTAGCCAAAAAATACCTTGGCGATATCGTAGAGTTCCATATCCAGCGTTTTAAGTTTTGCAATCGCGCTGTCAATTGTTACAGACACTATTTTATTTCTCTGTAGGCTGACCATGCATCCGAATTCACCCGCATCGATCATCTCTATAGCTTTTACTCCGAAGCGAGTTCCGAGTACTCTATCAAAAGCTGTGGGTGTTCCGCCGCGCTGAATATGCCCTAAGACGCTTATGCGGGTTTCATAACCTGTTTTTTCTTCTATTAGTTTACCTAGCGTTTCACCTATTCCTCCTAAACGCACGTGTCCGAAAGAATCTAATTCTTCTTCTTGCAGGATTTCATCTGATTTCTTAAGTTTTGCGCCCTCAGCAACAACGACGATACTAAAAGTCTTTCCTCTGCCGTGGCGCTTCTTTATTATCTCAACAACTTCGCTAGTATCGATAGGGATTTCAGGTACTAAGATTATATCGGCCCCACCCGCAATTCCCGAATAAGCGGCAATCCATCCGGCATGTCTACCCATTACTTCAACAACGATTATTCTATGGTGGCTTTCGGCGGTTGTATGGAGTCTGTCGATGCATTCCGTTGCGATGTTTACCGCGGTATCAAAACCAAAGGTAAAATCAGTTGCGGATAAGTCATTATCGATAGTCTTTGGCACACCTACGACGTTTAAACCTTCCTTATTTAATTTTGCGGCAACTCCTAAAGTATCCTCACCTCCGGTTGCAATAAGGCAATGGAGATTTAATTTTTTATAGTTTGCGATTACTTTCTTAATATCTCCCTGGTTTTTGTAGGGATTCGTACGGCTTGTGCCTAAAATCGTTCCTCCTCTATGTATGATTCCTGAAACGCTTAATAGATCCAATTTTTCTGTATCATTCTCGACTAGCCCTTTCCAACCATTTTTTATGCCTATTATTTCGTATCCCAGATTTATGCCTTTTCGAACTACGGCACGAATAACCGGATTTAACCCCGGGCAATCTCCGCCGCCTGTAAGAATACCTATTGTTTTTTTCATCCTAGCTTCTTCCCTTTCTTTTTTGCTTTTTAAGTGATAATCAAAATTTGTTTACTTGTTTAATTTATCCACAGGGATAGACCATCCTGATACCTTTAAAGGATGGGTCTTATCTTCCATATCCTTGGAACGGAATCGATGGTTTTCTTAAGACTTCCGTGTTTTCTTTTTTTTCTTTAGTCTTTGTCTCCTGAAGGCTTATTTTAGCTACGTGTACCTTTACGGTTATTGTTTCCTCAAGGCCCAAAGTTTCCTGAAGCTTACTTTTAACCATTTCTTGCAGGCTGTTGGTTAAGTCCGGTATATTGGTCTCTGAGCGTAAGATAATGCGTAACTCAACCTCAAGCCCTTTTTTGCTGGCAATAACATCAGAGCGGGATTCTTTAATTTCTGGTATTTCAGTCGTTAATCGCTTGATTAAATCTTCTACCGCAGAAAGAGCAATTGTTACTTGTCCTGACGGGTTATTAAACGCAATGGTTCGCTCTTTTTGCATTTTACCGGTTAAAACCTGCGCAAATGATATTGTAAGCAGTATTAACAGTATTCCGGCAAGTCCCGCAATCAAACGAGAGTTATATGTATCATAGATAATATCCAGGGTTGCTGTTATATCTTGCGGTTGAATTAAATGTACCGCAAAAGAAATCATAAGGATTCCTAATAAAGTTAATACAGTTACATAGAAATAAACTCCGATAGTGTAAAAAAGGCGCATTGGTACCTCCTTAGTAATTTTTTTTAGTTTTAGTCATTCTGTATCTTAAAAATTTTATGGCTTTGGCTATTAGTTGCCAAACCATCGCCCTCTGGCTTATGGCTTTGGTTGTTCGGAAACCAAACCATCGCCCTCTGGCTTATGGCTTTGGTTGTTCGGAAACCAAACCATCGCCCTCTGGCTTATTATCTTGTTTCGGTTTCCGGATTTTTTTCTACTGACTGAATATCCACATCAATATCTTTTATGGTTAAATCAGTCATTTTTTCAATGGAAATTCTGATGTTTTCTTGAATCTTCGCGGCTACATCAGGTAGATTATGCCCGTATTTTATAATTACGGGAACATTTATTATTACGTCATCGTTTTTATCGAATTCAACGGTTATGCCCGCGGAGTTGCCTTTTTTCCCGATTAAGTCATATAATCCGCTTTTTAAATCTCCCCCGATTCTTTCTACCCCGTTAATTTCGCATGTTGCGATTGAGGCAATTGAGGCAATAACTTTTTTATGAATTCTTATCTTTCCCAGATCAGTAATTGTGCTGTCTTTCATTTTTTATTCCTCCGACTCTGATTTTGTGCCATATATATTTTCCAGGAAGTTAGTGTATACTTTTCCCTCCAGGAATAATTTGTTGTCCATGATTTTACGATGCAGGCCAGCTGTGGTTTTAATGGGGGCAATAATTAATTCGTCCAGCGCCCTTTTCATGATTTTTATTGCTTCGTCTCTATTTTTACCATGCGCGATAATTTTAGCTATCATAGAGTCGTAGTACGGGCTAATCGTGTATCCTTGATAGGCATGACTGTCTATTCTTATATTAGGTCCGGCCGGAAAATGTAATTCTTCAATTTTTCCCGGAGAAGGTATAAAGTTATTATCCGGATCTTCTGCGTTTATGCGGCATTCAATGCTTGCGCCGCTGATTTTAACTTCATCTTGATTTATCGTAAGCCGCTCACCGGTAGCGACCCTGATTTGCCATTTTATGAGATCAATTCCGCAAATTGATTCTGTTACCGGGTGTTCTACCTGGATACGTTTATTTAATTCCATAAAATAGAATGAGCCGTTTTCCTCAAGTATAAATTCCATCGTACCTACGCCTCGATATTTTACGGCTTTAGCTCCTCGCACAGCTGCGTCGCCCATTTTTTTCCGCAGCCGGTTATCTAGTGCCGGGGAAGGTGCTTCTTCTAAAAGTTTTTGGTGTCTGCGTTGGATGGAACAGTCTCTTTCGCCTAGATGTATAATATGACCGTAGCTGTCGGCTAATATCTGGAATTCTATATGACGCGCGTTAGTTACGTATTTTTCCATATAGATATCAGGACTTCCGAATGCCGCTTCAGCTTCTGCTTGCGCCGTCATGATAGAGCTAATTAATCTTACGTCGTTATGACAAACGCGCATACCACGTCCGCCTCCGCCTAAAGAGGCCTTGATTATTATGGGATATTTTATTTTATGGGCGATTTTTAAAGCATCATTTTTATCTTTAACCGTAGTTTGGCTTCCGGGTACTATGGGGAGGCCGGCTTTGCGCATGGTCTCTCTTGCGGTCATTTTATCGGCCATCATATTCATTGATTCGGAGTTCGGACCGATAAAAGTAATTTTGCATGATTCGCATATTTCGGCAAAGTGTGAGTTTTCTGATAAAAATCCATATCCGGGATGGATAGCCTCTACGTCGGTAATCTCGGCCGCGCTTATTATTGCCGGAATATTTAAGTAGCTATTAGCTGGAGATGCACCACCTATACATAACGCTTCATCGGCAAAGCGAACATGCAGCGAATCTTTATCGGCTTCGGAGTATACGGCAACCGTGCGTATGCCTAATTCTTTGCATGCCCGTATAATCCGTAAAGCAATTTCTCCCCGATTCGCAATAAGTATTTTTGAAAACATCATTGACCTTTCTATAAGCCAGAGGGCGATGGTTTGGCAACCGATAGCCAAAGCCATTATTGATGGAAGTCAATATTACTTTTCCTTATATTAAGGAGAAAAGTTTAAGATTATAGTGCCTCTACTAAGAACATTATCTGTCCAAATTCTACGGGTTCAGCATTCTCCACTAAAACTTCCAGGACTTTGCCTTTGATTTCGGATTTGATTTCATTCATTAATTTCATTGCTTCAATTATGCAGACAACTTGCCCCACTTCTATTATTTGTCCGACTTCAAGAAATGATGGTGCCTCAGGTGAGGGTGAACGATAGAAAGTACCGACCATGGGGGCTTTAATTTCCTGGATTTTTTCATTGGTTGTTTCCGGTGTTTGGGTTTCTTCTTTGTCGTGGGTAATCTTTCCTTTTTCGATGATTAACGGAGCTAATTGGGAAATTCCTGTCTCACCTTCTTTCTTTAGCTTGATACGCATGCCATCTTTCTCGATTTCGAGTTCCGCAAGGCCGTTCTCATTCATTAAATTTATCATTTCTTTAATTTCTTTCAAATTCATGATAACTCCTCAATGAGCGTATAAGTTAGAAAAACTATTTTTCCGTAACTTATTTGCGCGAATTGATCCCGTCGAACGTATAAAAATTCTCTCGAGAAGATTTTTATACAGATTGTGAGGCGGGATATATTTAGTGTATTGTATCATCTATTTTTATGCTCGTTCGATATATTTACCTTCGCGAGTATCTACTTTGATAATATCGTTAGTATTTATAAAAAGCGGTACGGAAATTATTGCTCCGGTTTCTATTGTTGCGGGTTTTAGCGATGCTTTCGCGGTATCGCCCCGAATACCGGGTTCAGTCTGAGTAACTTTAACGTTAATAAAATTAGGTATGATTACATTGATTAGCTCGTGTTTATGGAAATAGGCCGTTACTTCCAGGTTGTCTTTTAGGTAAGGTATTATCTCACTTAACTGATCTTTTAATAATATACTTTCTGTAAAGGTTTCCTGGTCCATAAAGTGATAGGTGTCACGCGAATTATATTGATAAATGAGCTTTTTTTCTTCTACGTATGCTTGCTCTATAGCTTCGCTGGGTTTGAAGGTACGGTCAAGATTGGTCCCTAGTTTTAGGTTTTTAAGCTTTGTCCTGATAAAAGCTCCGCCTTTGCCGGGTTTAACGTGCTTAACTTCTAAAATAAGGAATACTTGATCGCCTAGAAGGATTGTTTGTCCGGATTTACATTGTGTTATCGAGAGAGCCATTTAAAATTTTGCATCCTTTATCTGTAATTAATACCATGTCTTCTAATCTTATTCCAAATTCCGCGGGAAAATAAACCGCAGGTTCAATTGTGAAAACCATGCCAGTTTTAAGGAGAGAGCTATTTTTGCGGGTGATAGCTGGGTCTTCGTGAACATCTAACCCAATGCCATGGCCAAGACCATGACCAAAATTTTTAGACCAGCCAAACTTGCCTATATAGTTACGGGCTATTGCGTCAATTTCTGCAATCGCAATACCCGGTTTTAGTTTATCTATCGCTTTCTTTTTTGCCGCAAAAACAACCTCAAAAGCCTCTTTAATATCCCTATGAATTTTACCCAAAAAAAACATGCGTGTCAAGTCAGATTTATAGCCACAGAAATTAACGCCTATGTCGACTAAAACCGGTTCGTTGTTTTGTATGATTTTTGAGCTTGTTTTTGCGTGCGGCATCGAGGATCGAGATCCACTTGCGACTATTATTGCGAATGATGCGCTGCTCGCCCCCTTCTTTCTTAAAAACTGATTGGCTTCACCCGAGATATCCAATTCACTGACTCCCGGTTTAATTACGTCTTTTAAGAATAGTAGCATATCTGTAGTTATCTTAGTGGATTTTTTAAGAAGTGATATTTCAGTTTTATCTTTAACTACACGCAGTTTTTCGACTAGTTCAATTGCAGGTACTAATTTTGTATGTTTGGCGACTAGCTTATGTATTTTATCGTATTCAGCAAAGGGTAGGTGTCTTGACTCAAAACCTAAGCGTTTTATATTAAGTTTTTTTATAAGTGAAGAAATTACATTAAAGAGTGAACCGTTTATTTGGCAAATAGAAAAACCTTTAATATTGGTTTTTATCTCTTCTATATAACGGAAGTCAGTAATGATAAAATTTTCATAAGGAGTTATTAGAAGATACGAATCTTCGATTATGTACTGTGTGATATATGATACGTTCGAAGGATTAGTTATTAAAAATGCATCAAGCAGATGTTTTTCCATCTGCTTGAAGAGATTATTTATGCGTTGGTTGGTCTTTTTATGCGTCGACATTTTTTAGCTAGTGTTTATGGTATCAGGGATAGACAGGCTTTAAGGCCCAACGAATAGCTTTCAATGCCAAAGCCGCAGATTTGTCCCTTTGCAACAGCTGAGATTAACGAAGTATGACGAAAGTCTTCCCGGGAATAGATATTTGATAAATGTACTTCTATGACGGGAATATCGATTGCAGCGATCGCGTCTCGTATTGCAATGCTTGTGTGTGTGTAAGCTGCGGGATTTATCAAGATGGCGTTATATTTCTTAGGAGATTTACCTATAAGGTCGACAATTTCACCTTCGTGATTAGATTGGACAATAGTAAGTGAAAGTTTGAGTGTTTTAGCTAATTCTTTTAGCTTTAGGTTAATTTCCCCAAGGTTTACTTTTCCGTAGATTGATACTTCACGTTTGCCCAGAAGATTTAAGTTGGGGCCGTGAATGATTAGTATTTTTTTAGCTTTTTTTTGTTTCATCGGGGCCTCCTTCTGCCTCGTCGATTAACATGACAGGTATGCCATCACGAATAGGGTATTTTCTTTTGCATGATGTGCAGATAATTTTTTCATTTTCCAGCTTGACATCTGCCTTGCATTTTGGACAGGCAAGTATTTCTAAGAGCTCTTTATCAATCATTTTCTCCTCCTGTTTTATTGCTAAAAATTTATGATTTTGTATTTACTTTACTGACGTATTTCATTCGCAGGTCATAAAGTAATTTATCCAGAAGGCTGTCTTCTTCGGGTGAGAGGTTGCCGATAGTTTTATCTTTAAGCATGGTTAGTGTGTCAACGATGAATTTTGCCTGTGTTAGGTTTTCTTCTTTTTGGTTATTTGACGGATTAGGAATATCTCCCATTGATATTGCAGCCTGCAGCGCAAGCGTGCTTAAAAAAAAGTTAAAATCTGGTTCCGGTGGAACAAAATCATCTTTATTTTTTGGGTCGGAATTTCTTTCTTTTTCTACTGCTTCTTTCCAGCTCTCATCGATATTTTTTTCTTTTTCACTCATTTTATTCTCCGTGTTCACCCCGCCCTTCCTTCCCAAGCTTATCGCGTTCTTTAGGAAGGGCGGGGGTTTAGTTAAAAATTAATCCTGCGTATCCTACTACAGAATCGTAATCGCCGCTTGTTGCACCGCTATTTTCGTATTTTATTAGTTCAGCACGAGTTGCTCCTAAATTCGCTAGCGCTTCAAGCATTATTATTGCTGGAGCATATCCGCACATTGAAATTGACTCTTGTTTTACCGTATCAAATAAGAGATTCGGATCTAATTTAAGTAATGCATCCATTGCTTTTTTGTCTTTATTTTCTGCAACACTTGCGGATTCGTAGTGAGTCATATCGCTAGATGCAATTATCTGCACCCTATCTTGAATACCTAATTTTTTAATCGCGGATGCAATATCGCGCCCCGTCTGTTTATAGATTTCTAAGCTTTTTTCGCCTATTATAATGGGTACGATTAAAAACTTTGATTTAAAATGTTGCAGAAAAGGCAACTGTACTTCAATTGAGTGTTCAAAGCTATGCGCCTTTGAATCCTTTGTTATATACGAGGAACTGTTTAAGATTTCTTTTGCAAGTTCTAGCTGAATTTTTATTTCGCCTAAAGGTGTCTGCCATGTTTCCTCAACATCCATGCTTATTGGTTCACCTGCGCCGGTGTGATTAGGCCCTAAGATTATAAATATATCTTTGAGGTTTACGTTCGCAAGAGTAATACCTGCAACACGACCAGAATAAATATAGCCGGCATGCGGAAGCAAGAGAGCTTTCGCGTCTTTCTTTTGCTTTATATCCGGACAAAGCTTATTTAATTCTTGCTTTAGACTAGAGAACGCGGCAGGGTAAAATTGCCCCGCAACCGCAGGTATTCGTAGTGTAGGCATAACAGATATCGGATTAAGTCAGCGGACAATGGTTTGGCTTCTGATAACCAAAGCCATTAAGTCAGCGGACAATGGTTTGGCTTCTGATAACCAAAGCCATTAAGTTAAGATTTTTTCTAAATAATCTTTTCCTTTAATAATTTCTTGTGATGTTGCCGGATAATGCGCTTCAATTACCTTTAATGTGTTATTTTTTAAATAAGGTTTAAGCTTACTAAAGTCTAATTCACCCTTAAGGGGCGCTAAATGATCCCGGCAGCCGACTACATCATGCAGATGCATGCCGATAAGCTTATCTGCGTAGGCATCAAGATACTGATTGGATGAATTAACGAAACCAAGATTTTCTGCGACAGCTGCGTGTCCTGTGTCGTGCCAGTAAAAAACAGGTTTATTTTTTAAGCTAGCAAATATTATTTTTAATTCATCAAAGTTGGGAATTTCCCGGTAGTAAAAACGGTTTTCTATACCAAGAGAAATACCGGATTCCTGCGCATAATCAGCTAGTTCTTTTAGGCTTTTTATCGCCTGCGAAAAATAAATATCCGCTTTTTTGTTTCTATCTTGTTTCATTTTAGCAAATATCTCGCTATATTGATGCGTATTCTTTAGTCCGTTTGAATATAGCTCCATCAAAGAACGTGTTTCATCTTCTATCTCCACGCGTCCGGAATGTAAGACTAAAGCGTCTGCTCTGAATCTATGACAGCAATCGATACTTTTTTTTGTAAAAAAGACTGCCGCCTTTCGTTGTTTTTCATCCTTTGAAGCCAGTGAGTAGCTATCAGGTAGAGCTGTTTCCCTGATTAATCCATCAGGTATCGGACAAAAATTATGCAGGCTTACAACTTCTATAGCGTTTTTTTTAGAGAGATCAAGGATATCCTTTAATGTTGCGGCATCCAGCGCAAAGCTGAGCTCGATTTTGTCAAAACCGATATCTTTTATTTGTTTTACGATTTTTCTTCCTTGGGATAATCTGAAAGCGTTCCAAGAAGTTGAAAGCGCAAAACTCACCTTTTTCCTCTTCCTCGGGATTTTTCCTTTTTCCGCTTGCGTTCGCTGGGTTTCTCGTAGTATTTGCGGTCCCTTACTTCTCTGAGGGTGCCTTCTCTTTCGAGTTGTCTTTTAAAGCGTCTTAAAGCTCCTTCAAAAGATTCCCCTTTTCTTATTTCGATTTCTGGCATTTTGTATCATCTCCTTTGCGTATTTAATCAACAATGCATCGCCTTAGAATGCAGACTGTGAGTCCGAAATAACCTTTTGTTGTCAAACATGTTATAGATAAAAGTAAGCAATCGTTTAGTGAGCTGGTATACTCTAAAAAGCTATTGTTTTTTATACCACGCGAAGATAAAATTGTCAACAAATATCATACTACAGTAGTGTCGCAATAATTGTACTGGTTGAAGCTGGGCTTCAACCGGCTTACTCTTCGTTGCGCAATTCTCTCCACCACTTTATCCTAAACCCCGAGCCAAAGCTGGGCACTCCCGCCCCGCCAAAGGTGACTTTACCTGAAATAATATTTAGATAGTCTTCTGATACAGGAGTTACGGTTACCACCTCTGCCTGAGTATCGGTTACCTCAATTTCTGCTGTGCCGTTTTCAAAGGTTACCGCGCTTTTAGTGGCTGCGCAAGAGGTAGTATCATCATCTCTTGATTCTGTTAAAATTACAGTAAATGTTGTGCCGCTATCAGTGGTGATATCGTATCCATCTGAGTCAATCAAATCCACCGTAATAGTAAGTGGGCCTACGGGCCCGGATGTATCACGGACAATAATTGTGCCTTCTTTTACGGTAAATTGTGAAGATGTGCCTGTAGCCGCGGAATAAGCAGCATCAGTAGCTGTGATTGAGGTTGTGCCGGCGGCTGTTCCGGATAGGCCGGAGAATATATGTATTCCCGAATCAAAAGGAGTAAAAGAATATGCCGCGGGAAGGTTTAGGTTCTCTCCGGAAAAGTTAACATCTCCGGTATAATTACCTACGGTACTACCGTTGTAGTCTTTTGCTGTTACAGTTGCGGTTATCTCTTCATCCTGGTAATAAAAGTCTCTGCCGCCTGAAGGAGAAACAGGTTCAACTTTTAATTCCAGGGGGAAAAATGTAATGTTTGAGCTTGTCCCGGTCTGTGTAGTATCCGTAGGATCGGTGCAGGTAATAGTGATTATGCCGAATTTATTATAGGTAAAGCTGGATAGGGCAGCTATGCCGCTGGACCAATCGCTGGAAGTTAAAGCAGTGGTTGAGAGAGTACCGTTTTGGTCCGCTGAAGGAGTTACGTAGTTTATGGAAAGAGTAGCCTTGTCCTGATAGTTGGCAGTGGTATTACCCGCGGTATTCTTAGCGGTAAGAGTGAGAGTAAAAGGTTCGTTGACAACAATGGTTGACTTGCTGGCCGATACGCTAAAGCTATCCGGAACAAAAGTGATATTGCTGGTTGTTCCGTATATGGTGGAGTCGCTTGAGTCTGTGGCTGTAATAGAGACAATCCCGGCATCCGTATAGGTCTCAGATACTGTAGCCACTCCATTGGTAAAGCTGGAGGTTGAAGCAGTTGAAAGTGTCTTTGTTCCCGATGAGGGAGTCACATAGGTTAAGGTGATATTTGCTGTGCGGTTAAAATCTATATCCGTTGTCCCATCTGCTTCTCTGGCGGTAATAGTTACATCAAAGGCAGTTCCGGCAACCTGAGGGCTTGAGGCTGAGACAAGGAAATTAGCTATTGCCAAGCGGCAGGTGGCTGTGTCAGAGGCATTGTTGTCTGTGTTATCTTCGCTATCAATGTAGGCAACGGTGATTGTCTCGCCCGCGGATAACTCTAAGGTTCCATCATTGGCAGAGGCTGAGCCGTCATAACCGGCAGTGGTAAGGGCCGAGCTTAGGAATATCTCCGTAGCATTGCCTGTTTCGGTAAGGCTAAGGGTCTCTGAATCTCCGTTGGTTCCTCCGGTAACAGTTACACCGGTTAAAGTATCAGCGGAAGTTCCGTCTAAATTCTCATCTTCATCTACTACTCTGACGTAGATACTATCTGTTCCGATTATATATTCGCTAACTTCTGAACCGGATGAATTGGTAAGAAGACAAGATGCGGCTGCAATAATAAGGTTACCGGTTGTCTCGGTGATTAAGGTGCCGGAATTAGTAAATGTACCATTTATGTCAACGTCATTAGTTACGATATCAAGCGTCCCTGCTCCGGAATGAGCGAAATTGTTAAAGTCTTGATTCGCGCCGGTACCTCCGGAATTAAGTGTCTGTGTGCCGCTTGAAGCATCAAAGTCGACGGTTGATGAATCCGCGGTAAATGTATCGCCATTGGTCCAGTCGCCGGAGACGGTCCAGCTTGATGTATCCGCGTCTATTTCACTGGCAGTAGTGGTATTTGCGATAACAACATCACCGTCAATGTCAATAGTTCCGGAGCCGCAGATTAATTTACCATTTATATGCGCATAAGAAGGATGCCCTACGATTAAAGAGCCGGCAGTAATAGCAATATTATTTACAGAGTTATCCAGTATGCCGTAAAAACCGATATTCAGATTTCTATCGTAAACATACAATGTCTTAGTGCCTAAATTAAGGCTGGTTCCGCCGCCTAAAACTCCGATGTCTGAGGCATCCGGGGCATTCATACCCATGTCACAATCATAGACGCGCGCGGTTATTGGCGCGGCAGTGCTTCCGCTGATCACAGAATACTGAAAATAACCTGTACCGTTAATTGTGCCGGCAGTAGAAATATGGTTGCTGGAATCATCAATAAAACGAATAAAGTCAGTATTATTAATAGTCAATGTAGCTCCTGTGTCTAAAGTCAAGTCTCCGCCGGCACTATTCCCCCCATCACTTGTCATCCATAACCAGTAACTACCAGAAGGCGTAAAAGTGGCATTAGCCTCCAGAACTATATTATTGGCAATTAAAACAGGGCCGCCGCCTCCGTTCTTTAGACCGGTAATACTTGCGCCGGTGCCTATAGTAAGATTATACAGTCGGGGCGAGCCCCAGCCGCCTTTATAGGTAAGATTTTTATTAGTACCGGTCATAACCAGGGTACTTGTTCCGAAAGTAAATGTCCCCGCGGACGAATCCCAGTTGCCTGCAACAGTTACGGTTGAGCCGTTGGCGATAAAGGTCCCGTCAATATCCACGTCGCCGGTTACGACCAAGGCGTAATCTGACGCTGAGGTACTGAATGTTCCAGCTGTAAGGGTAAGATCATTATCTACGGTAAGCGCATCCTGCATGGTCCAGCCGCCTGAGGCATTGTTAAACTTTACGTCATAGAAATCATCAGCATTAGAAGATGATGCGGTGATTATCTTTCCGGTTACTCCGGCATCAAATAATACCCTTCCAGAATTGGCGGTAAATGTGCCTGTGCCGAATACCTTCCAGTTGCCGGCTACAGTAAACGAGGTATCATCCGCTACAGCAGGTGCAGAGAGAGTGCCGCTGGATACAGTTAGATTTCCGTTAACATCTAAGTCGCAGGAGGAGTCACTTGTATCTAAGGTTCCTCCGTTGACCAGCAGGTCTGCGGTTACAGTAATATCCTTGGCGGCAATATCAAGGGTGCCGGCAGTAACAGTAAGATCATTATCTACGGTAAGCGCATCCTGCATGGTCCAGCCGCCGCCAGAACCATTGATGATAAGGTCATAGAAGCTGCCCCCGTTTAAGGTTATGTTATTACCCGTTGCCGTGCCATCAAAGGTAAAAGTAGAAGTGCCGGGGTCTAGTGTGACATTAGTCATCAGCCAGCTACCCGCGGATGCAACAGTAGAGGTCTGAAGGTTCAATTGATGGCTGCCCCCGTTTAAGTTAACTTTAAACACAACAAGGGTACCATTTAAATCTATTATAGAACTACCAAAGTTTATCGTTACAGGGCCTGACGTTGTGCTACCACCTATGATCATCTGATCTATGGTAAACGTGCTGCCGTTCTGGAAATTAACGGTAGTATTAGTCAGCCCGTCATCAGCGGAGATAGACATGTAAGTATTAGTATTAATCGTCAGGTCGGACGCAATGTTGAACGTTACATCCGAACCTTTTGCGTATAGATTAAATCCCCATCCACTTCTTACTGTGTAAGTACCGCCGGCAACAGTTACCGTACCGCTTGTCGGCTCGTATGATATCAGCCCCACTGAGACGGCAGCGCCGTTATTGACAAGCGGGGTACCGCCGTTCTTAAAGAACTGCAGAAGTTTGCCGCTCCCAGTGAGTGTACCGCCGCTGCCAAGAGTTAACGTGTTGTTCGTTAAGATGCTGGAAAGCAAGGTCGTGGTTTGTCCCGTTTGCGCCATAGTGACGTCATAAAAATAATCACTTGCGCTAATATTCACGTTACCTGTCCCGGTTAAGATGACGTTTGAGGTTCCTTCAGTGAACGTCCCCGCGGATGAATCCCAGTTACCTGAGACAGTTATGGTAGAGCCGTTGGCGGTCAGGCTGCCGCTAGCGCCTATGGTGAGATTTCCGTCGACGTCTACGGCGTAGTTTGAGGCCGTTGTATCTAAATCTCCGTCGGTGATTAAAAGATTATTATTTACATCCAGGGCATCGGCTAAGAGGATATCGTCGGAACCGGATGCCCCGGTATTATTTAAGGTGAGGTTATAAAAGGATGAGCCGCCTGAGGTTACGGTCTGATCCGCTGTGCCGTCAAAGGTAACGGTAGATGTATCGGCGGTAAAGATACCATTATTAGTCCAATTGCCACCGACATTAAAAGTAGCTGTGTTAGCCTGCAGATCGCTGGAAACATCCCAACCATCCGCTGCAGTGACGACATTTCCGGTAATGGTATAAGTGGCTGAACCGGCGATTAATGTTCCTCTGCTATCCCGAGAGGTAGTATTTCCGATAGTTAAACTGCCGGCATTAACCGTAGCATTATTAGTAGAGTTATTAATTGTAATACTTGCGCCATTGCCTCTATCATCATAAATATCCAATGCGCCGGTTGTGGTCAAGGTACCTGCTGATAAAACTGCCGTAGAATTTGCTGCAGGGGCGTATGTAGAGAAAAATATCCTTAGATTTCCATAATCTATGGCGGCTACAGGTCCGGTAGTCTGAACACCCTTTATGCCCCATTCCCACGTACCACCACCGTCAATAGTGCCGTCATTCGTAAAAGTACCGGTGTTACCTTCAGCGGTATAAGAAATTATCCCTCCCGTAATAGTCAGCGTTCCTCCGGAATTTATAGTCATATTAGCAGTGTTTCGAATAAGAAGCCACTTTCCGCTGGCTACGGTAAACGTTCCTGAGACGGTTAATAGGCCTCCCGCCTTGATGTCAAGACCGTAATTATCGGTAATACTTGCGCCTGAATTTATGGTTAAATTGTAGAAATCATAACTACTGCTCCCCGCGGTCATAGTCTTTGTTGACCCGGTCATTACCACCGTGCTCGTACCGTAAGTAAACGTCCCGCCGGACGAATCCCAGTTACCTGAGACAGTTATGGTATAAGATGAAGCGTCAAGCGTGCCTCCGCTGCCAATTGTAATATCAGCGCATGCGGCATCAGCCGTTAAGGTTACAGTGCCTGTGTCAATAGTAACATTATCGCCGGCTACGGGAACAACGCCGCCTGTCCATGTAGCGGTAGCATTCCAGTTGCCGGTCTGAGCATCACTAATGTCCGCTGCCTCTGCCTTATTTACAAATATCCCCTCCGCGGCAACAAACAAAAACACAAAAAGCAGGCATACCCTTAGCCTGTTCAAAAGACATTTTTCCCCTGCGCTTTTTTTCTCTGACATTTTACTGCCCCACCCTCTGAATACGCTTGTTGAAGCTTAACTTCAACAACTCTAACTACTTCTATTTAAAGGTTAGCACTACTTTTAGATAATTTCAAGCGGTTTTTACCACACCTGTTCCAAACCCGCATTGGAATCTGGGAATCATTCATTCAAGCAGTAAATGTTTTATTCGCCCTAATGTTTTTTGATAATCTATGTTATCTTCAACAAATCTCTTATATGAAGAAGCGCCCATATCCATGCACTCAGAAAAACTGCATATTCCCCTATTTTCTTTCATGCCCCCCGTATATTCTTGATAGGAAGAAAACTTCCAGTTTTCGGGACGTTCAACCAAAGAAGCGCTTGTCGGATTCAAATGAATATATCTGCTCAAATGAAGAAAATACTCATCCGAATCTATCAAAATATTTTTAAAGCGCCCTTCCCACAACGGTCCTTTTCTTTTATATTTAAGATTAAAATATTTGCTATAACTCTTTAAGATTAAATTTAAAAAATGCGAAATGGCGCCGTCTTTTAATTGCTCGAGAATCAAATGAATATGCGTAGGCATAATACAATACGCTATTATTCTAACTATCTTATTCTTATTTTCTTTATGTTGATAATAACCCTTGATAGAATTATTCGTTTTTGAGGTATTTTTTTCTTTTAAAAATAGTGAAAATTTACAAGGCGGATTTTCTGTACTGTAAAAAACTTTCGCCTTTATTATCCGCTCAAAGTCACTATCAGAATTAAAGATTTTAAACCCAGCAATGCTTTTGGTAAAGATATGATAGATACTTCCTGTAACTAAAGGTGTTTTTCGATAAGGCATATGAACTCTTTCAATTCAACCTGTTCCAATGCGGGTTTGGAATAATCTCAATCCAATTCAAAGGCGATTATTACGTTGAAGGATAGCTCGGGGTAGTTTAATTTCTCAGGTATCGGCGGAAAAGGCGAGGAGTCTTTTATGCTTTTTACGGCAATTTCTTTTAAATAGTCATTGGATGTGGATTTCTCATCTATTATCTTTAGAGCCTTTAAGTTGCCTTCGGAAGTTACTAGGAAAGAGATGTATATTTTGCCTGCATATGCCCGGTTATAATTGTAATATGCGTAGCGGCGAATTTTATCCCGTATTGTCCGGTAGTATTTTAAATAAACAGGGTTTTTCGGCAGATCGCTTTTTGTAAGGCTTGAATTGACTTTAAGTTCCGGAAGGTGGATCCGTTTTATTCCGGCAATTAGAGGTTTCCGGGTATTGAGTGAAGGTTTTCTGGTAAGTTTTCGATCTGTATTAAGTTTTTTGAAATAATCCTCAAATCGCGGAGGGAAATTCCCTGTTTTTTTAAAGACATTAATATTTTTTGGTGTTTTGACCCTTTTCGGAGGTTTATGTTTTGTGATTTGTTTTTTAAGGGGTGTTGATAACACCTGCTGGTATGTAATTTCAATCTTTTGGAATGGCTTCTTATCGGGGTTATGTCTAAGCAGTGGCGTGTTAAAAAAGATTGCAGCATGGCTTACGATTGAAATTATCAGGAATGTTAAAAACAGTTTGTCGGAAAACATCTATTGATTTACTCTCTATTCGAAATTATAGTGTTTTTTTACGTCTTGCTTTATATTCCATACGCAGGATAGTCCCTTAGGGAAGGTGACAAAATCACCCTTGCCTATTTGGATATTCCCTTCTTTAGTTTCTATAATAACGTCTCCCTCCAGGAATAAACATCTTTCCGTGGTATCGTAGTGCCAGTTGAATTTCGATACTTCCTTCTGCCATATCGGCCAGGAAAATACGCTTAATTCTTTTAATTGTGCTTCATTGAGCTTATCAATTTTTATCTCCTGCATATTTGCCTCATTTTCGAAGAAAACGCTTTCGCGAAATTACTTTTTACCTCTTGAAAAGTTCTTGTTTTGTGGCATACTTTTTGTAGACCAAATAAGGGGGAAGCGATAGCGAAAGCTTTTGAGGTTTATCGCCTCATAAAAAGGCCCGAAATCATGCGGGTCTTTTTTATTTCTTTTCTTTTGCTTTACGAGTGGTCCATTTTTTTATGAAAAAACAGATTAATGCTATCTTTAAGGTTTATTATAGCTTATTAAAGCATATGCGCAAGCATAATTTGACGTTTTCTAATATCGTTAATATAATAAATCAAGCAAAAAAAGCAAAAAAGAGTTATAATATTCATGCTCAGGGTTTAGCATTATATTTTACCTGATTATTCATTTTTTAAAATCACTATTGAAGGAAATAAGACATGAAAAGTGATGTATTTTTTGTTCCTGAAAAAGGTGCAGATATCAGGGCTCGTTTATCTGCCCTGCTAACGCTTTTGCGCAGAATAGAAAAAGACCTTCCTTATGCCAAAGATGAGTTTATCCCTGTAAAGTTTACAATAGGTGATAGTCGCTGTATTTATAATATACATCCGGAAATGGTTAAGCCAATTATTGCGCTGATAAAGAAGAAAAAGGCTAAGCCCTTTCTATTTGATACAAATGTAATCTATAGCGGTCAGCGTCAAAATACAGTCGATCATTTAAATCTCGTGCAAAATAAGGGCTTCGGTGCCTATCGTATTGGTGCCCCATATGTAATTGTTGATGGTATTTTCGGTCAGGACGGAAAAGAATTTTCTATTTCCTCGGATTATATTAAAAAAATAAAAGTTCCTTCGTTTATCACGATGTTGGATAGTCTTTTAGTGTTATCTCATGTAACCGGACATATTCTAACGGGTTTTGCCTCCAGCTTGAAAAATGTTGCCATGGGCATGGTAACGCGGGCTACAAAACTCGCTCAACATTCATCCATAAAACCACATATCATAAAAGATAAATGTACGATGTGCGGATACTGTATTGTTGCATGTTCGGTAAGGGCGATATCGGCAAAATCCGCCAAGGCAGTTATTAATCAGGAAAAATGTATTGGATGTGGTGAATGTATATGCGCATGTAAGTTTGACGCAATATTCATTCATTGGGAAGATGATGATGATTTATCCACAGGGCTACCCATGCGGGCACAGGTAGACCATCCTGATACCTTTGACGGAGGGGTCTTATTCGCAAAACGTATGATTGATGTAGCGGGGTTTGTGCTTTCTAAATTCAAACATAAGTTTTTTATTAACTTTGCTTTTGATATAACCAAAGAGTGTGATTGTATTTCAACAAAAACAGACCCGATTATTGCCAAAAATATAGGTATTCTGGCATCTTCTGATCCTGTTAGCTTAGATATCGCAACGCTTGATTTGATCAATAAAGAAAATCCGCAGTTTCGAACTCTCAGACCCCATGGAGTTTGCAATAAAATGCTCGATTATGCCGCCAAGACTAAGTTGGGCAACTCCAAATATAATTTAATAATTCTATGAGTAATTTTAAGGTAATCTTTGGTATAGATAAAGATGAGGTAAAAAAGAATTGTGTTCTCCTGCCGCTTTTAACAAAGAATATTTTGAATAATTTTTCGGGACTTGAATTTTTGCGCGGTAAATTATATGCCTGCGCACAAGAAAAAAACTTTACAGTAATTCATACCGGCCTGGGCCCTACCCTTTTAGGTGATGCGGTATTGTATTTGGCAGATACGCAAGCAGAAAATGTTATCCTTTTTGGTTCCTGCGGGCTTGTGAAAGAAACCGATGATTTAAGCATCGCCAGCCTTGTAGTTCCGCGGAAAGCTTTCAATAAGGAGAGTTTTTCCCATACGTTGCTTGAGGATGATTGCTCCTCGAAGGCTTCTTATCCGGATAAGGGCCTGTTGGAAAAATTAGCGCAGATTAAAAATTGCGGTATTAAAAAAGTCGATTGCGCAACAGTCGGTTCGTTAAAACTAGAAGAAGAACGAATAGAAGATTTTGTTGAGAAAAGAATAGAGGTTGTTGACATGGAATGCTCTGCTTTTTTTAATGCCTGTCGATATATAAAAAGGCGCGCCGCAGCCCTTTTGTACGTAACGGACATTTTAAAAGTGCGACCCTTTTATAAAAAACTTGATACTAAAATTAAAAGCACCCTTTCAAGCAGTATTAATCATGGCGTTAATATCCTATGCAAGCTTATCGAAACCCTAGACTAATTTTAAAAAAAACATCCGCTATCTTAAGCTCGCGCTTCCCTCTTTTTGGCCCCAACAAAAAACAAGAAATTATTCGCCTTGTTTTCGAGATTTCAAAGCGGGAAAATATATCACCCGGGGATATTCTAAGCAGTATTACCCACGATAATTTTCATAATTTAAAAAATTGCCTGCTTCGCCGTAGATTTCCGCTTAGTATTTATTACAAAGAGGCGATTAACTCCTATCTCCCCAAAGTAAGGTTCCATGTAAAAAACAAAGCCAATATCAGAAAAACCAAATTTTATCCTGCAAAAATAATCGTTGAGGATTCTTTAAGGGGTTCTTTTCTCCTTAAACGCTTTAGAAACAAATTCCCCCTCTCTAAAATCTCTTATATTAAATCATTAAAAGAGTATCGTATGATGTATTATCGGCGGCCCAAAATATCAGATTATAATCAGAGGCGAAAAACAGTATTTATTACGAAAGAACGTTATGATTTATTTAAGAAATGTCCATGTACGAAAGGCGCTATAAGATGTGATTATCATATATTTAATTTGGGTTTTGGCTGCATATTTGATTGCACCTACTGTTATTTGCAGGAATATACGAATACTCCGGGCATAATCCTTTCTGCGAATTTGGATAGGTTTTTTGATAATTTCATCGCCTATAAAAAAGACGGTATGCGTATCGGAACGGGTGAGTTTTCCGATTCGTTAATGCTAGACGATATAACACAATATTCCAAAGCAATAATAGATTTTTTCCGTAAGCATCCCAAGGTAGTGTTTGAATTTAAAACCAAGAGTGCTAATATTAAAAATTTACTTTCTATTAAATATTCTCCAAATATTGTCGTATCATGGTCCCTCAATCCACAGCGGATAATAAAAGGCAATGAATTTTTTACCGCGGGGCTTATTCAACGGCTTGATTCCGCGCGAAAGTGCGCTGATGCGGGATATAAAATAGGGTTTCATTTTGATCCGGTATTTTTTTATAAAGGATGGCGCAAGGATTACAAGGAGCTGATTGATTTATTATTTTTGAATTTGAAAACTAAATCGATAGCCTGGATAAGTATCGGAACGTTTAGGTTTACGCCTAAGCTTAAAGACGTTATTGAAGAACGCTTTCCGGAAAATAAAATTCTTAACGAAGAGTTACTTTACGGCTATGATAAAAAACTAAGATATCCTGATAAATTACGCGTTGATATGTATGCTAATTTGATAGCAATGTTTAGGCAGCATAACTTAAGGGCCCCTATCTATCTCTGCATGGAAGAAAAATCCATATGGCAGAAACTAAGTCTGTCCCCCCTTCTTTTAAATAAAAAAGATTATTTTTGTAATTTTATTCGATAGAGCAGTACCACTAGAAGAAAATGATAAAAAACAGATACTAGGTTTTTAAGCCCTGTGGGGATAAACGTAAGTATTTCACCGTTAAATTGCATAAGTTCTACAAAAATTAAAATTTTTGTCAGTACAATATATCCTGAGAATAATACTAATATTTTTCGGGCCATATCGTTTTCCGCAAGAAGCCCCAGTCCGATTAAGAGAGATATCGTGCTTGTTGTGCAAACAAATATAAACACATTTAACGATTTGTCTGATATTGATAGCGATGAATAAACTATTAACGTCGCAAGCGTGCTTAATCCGATAGACAATTCAATGAAGGCTATTAATTTAACCCAGATTTTAAAATAACAAAATCTGTCCAAAGGACCGCCACGCCGCAATTTGTTGCGGCTGGCGGGGTTAACCTCGCTGATGAAGCGGCCGAAGGCAAAAATACATTTTTTTTGGTTAATAAGTATTTTATTTTTGTGAAGCATAAGGATTTATTGGTTTCTAGATGCTTTTCAAAGAGAATACTCTTCTAAGTATTTCGGAACAATTATAGTGCTTTTTAAGCGTTTTTTTAATAGAGAAGCAAATTTATCGGCTACGCTTTTTTCACCATGAACAACAAATATTTTCCGGGGTGTTTTTCTATTTTTTTTCAGGTGAAGACAAAAGCTTGTTTACGATTTTTAGCCATCTTCGATTTGCAAGATAGGTAGCAGAGTTGATGCCTATTGCAACACCCAGAACAAAAAGCACAATCCAGGATATTAATTCAGTAAAAATTAAAATTTTTCTGGCTGCGGTGTTAATATTGATTCTTAATCCTTCTTCAACGAGAGAGACGACATAACCGGTATTACGATATTGCAAAATTAACATGATAAAAATAAGTATTCCTACAAAAAAACAAGCAATATATAGCCGATTTATTCTTTTATGTGATTTGATTAATTTTTTCTCTTTTTCGGTTAGTTTATCTAGTAGCATTATTTTACCTCCTTTAAGTGTTCTCGCGCGGTTTTTAATTTTTGCGAGTATTTGTTTTTTTTGAATTCACTTGCCCATCGCCTAATAATTAACCAACCTCCGAAACGCATTAAATCGTTGCGCCAGTGTCTATACCATTTTCTCCATCCCGCGCGAATATTATGTAAATAAAAAATTATAACAGGAAAAGATATAATTTGCAGGCCAACCAAAAACATATATTTAAGCTGATAAAATTTACCCATGATTTTTTGAGCGGCGGCCAGCATTTCTTCGGCTGTTAGCGGCTCATCAGGCTCAAAAAGAGGAAAATTGCCGTCGTAGTATTCCCAGCCGACATCAGAAAGCGGATAAATCCTGTTTTGAGCGTTCAGCCTGTTTCTTAATTCAGTCCCCGGTAGAGGGCCGGCTAAGAGAACTTGCACAGTATCAATCTTAGCCTTTTTAATAAACTTTTTGAAACGTTTTACTCTTTCCTCTGCCGACATTTTAAACTCAATGCCTTCTTTTGTAGGATAACCAAAAATGAACATCCCGTGTACTAAAAATCCGAATTTGCGGAATATTTTTGCAAGATCAATCATTTCTTCCGGGCGTATGCGTTTATTCATTGCTTTTAATTCTTCAGCTATTGGCGATTCAAATCCGATTGCTAGCGTATCAATTGCCGCCTGGCGCATAGCAGAAAGAAGTTCAGTGTCACGAGCTTTATCCAATCTTATCTGGGCTGTTATTTCAAGCCGTACGCCGATATTTTCCTGATAGTCCCTTAGCATATTACAAAATCTTATTGTTTCATCGCGCTGTTGGCCAAAAAGGTCATCAACGATAAAAAAGTTTCGCGCATCTCTTGTTTCAACGAGAAAACTAATACTTTCCATTAAGCGTTCCGGTGAGGCGCATCTAGGTTTACCTTTAACGGTGCAGAATTCACAATGCATTTCGCAGCCCCTGATTCTGCTAATAGGATAAGTTTTTATTTTCGCGTATCGTACTAAGGAAAAGTTAGGTAGCGGAAGCTTACTGAAGTCAGTTATGGGTTCTCGGTGCAATGTGTACTTAATTTCGCCATTTTGCATGTAGGCAATGCCGGCTACGCTAGATACATCCCCTTTTTTCTCTAGTGTCAGAAGAAGATCTCTTATAGTTTCTTCCCCTTCGCCGATAATAACATAATCAATGCCGGCGTTTAATGCCTCAGGAATATTTTCATCTATAAAGTGTTGTCCTCCGGTAATAGTTGTAAGACCCATTTTTTTATAGATGGCAGCAATTTCATATAGGCGGGGGATAGTACTTGTTAATCCACCGTATAGCCCGATAATATCCGCAGGCCTTTGACGCTGCAGGAAATCATGGTCTGCCCTGCCGGATTCAGTCTTGGGTCCGTGACACCTGAGGTTGTTTTCGTCGATGACCTCAACATCCCATCCCTCCATTTCATGTACACTACTGGCAATACTTACCGGTCCCAGGGCCGTAGTTTTGCTGGCGATATCGGAATAAACGTTAAAAGTAGCATAGCCCGGAATGATAATTCGCAACCTGTGTCTTTTTTTTGATGAATCAAACATGCTCACATCCCATATTATTAGATTCTATAGTAAAGTCTGCTTAGTATTATTTTATTATACTACTTTAACTTAATAATTGTAAGTGGTTTGTTGGTCTATTGTTGCAAAATCTGGGCTAAAATTAAATTATCAGTAAGTGTCCGTTTTTTCTGAGCCATTGTTTGGCCGGGGCATATTCAGGGAAGATGGTTTTTAGTTTCCCCCAAAAATCTATTGAATGGTTTTTTTCTTTTAAATGAGTAAGTTCGTGCGTTACGACATAATCAATTACGCTAAGAGGTGCCATTATTAAGCGCCAGTTAAAATTTAAGCTCCCCTTTACGCTGCATGAGCCCCAACGCTTTTTAGCGTTTGTTATATTAAATTTATTATACTTAAAGGCGAACATATCACAATATAGGCTCAGCCGTTCTTCTATTTTAGTTAGTGCTGCATTTTTATACCACTTAATAAATAATTGCCTTGCGTTGGAAAGATGATCTTTGGATAGCCTGAATTCATGCTGAAAAAAAAGCGGAATATTCTGCTTATCCGTAATCGTTAACGAATAGGCTCTGCCTAAATATAAAAACTCTTCGCCGCTAACAAATTTTTTACAGGTTGCCCGGTATTTTTCATATGCCAGCATTCTCTTGCTTTCTATCCATTTACGCTTTTTAGAAACCAGATTTTCTATATATCGTAAGGATATCTTATTTGGCGCGCGCACGATTAATTTAGCATCCGGTGTGATTTCTAAAGAAATACTGCGTCTTTTCGACCTTATGAGATTATCAATTATTATTTTTTTCATCAATGCTCCCCTTGTTTTTGTAGTTAACAATTTATTATACTACCTTGTTTTCGGAGTTGTAAAGGTTTTATTGGATATGCGCTATTTATTATCATTCGCGGAGTAGATAATTCAAGGTAACCCCTTATATCGGTGAAACGCCAATGAAAAACTGTTGAGGCTTAGCCTCAACAGTTGTAGGGTGGCCTTAACGTTGTTTAATAGGAATTTTTATTGCAAATAAAGGCATTTAGAGCTATAATTCAAATATTATGGACAGAAGAGAAGAATTTAATAGGTTTAACGTAGATCTTAGGGCTGTGATGCTAAAGCAGAATGATAGAAGCGTATATGGAGAGGTAATAGATTTCTCCAGAAACGGCCTAAAGCTTGTTTTTGACGAGTTTAACCAGAGAAAAAATTCCAGCATTAATATTAAAATTGCAAAACCTAATAGCACTATATTTATCTCGGCAAACGGCAGAGTCGCATGGAAGCGTAACGTTGGCGGAAAATGTGAAGTGGGTTTAAAGCTATGTAACTTACCACGAGAAGCAAAAGCAGAGATCTTAGACTACGCTTATAAAAACTGGCGTAAAAAGAACTCCCCTCCTAAAAAAAGTTAATCACCTACAAGCTATATGTGCCTTTTTTTCATTAAGCATACCCATGCCTTAGGCGGATTTTTCATGTTAGAATCAAATTGGCTTGAATAAAGAGAGATAATTTCAAAGTAGGGCTCAACAGCGCTAATTATATCTTTTGCACCGCGTTGAGGCGGGCCGGGATTACGCATGGGGGCATCTTTACTACCGACAAGTGTTAACCATACCCCATTATTTTTTAAATAAGAAAAGGTATTTTCAGCAAATTTGCTGCGTTCTTTATGCGAGTTAAAAGAATGAAAGCATCCCCTATCAAAAATAAATTCAAAAGGAGCACCTTTTATTTTATCCTTCATGAAATCTGCCGCCAGAAATTTACAACTAACACCAACTTTAGAGGTTTTTTCTTTTGCTCTTTGTATGGCTAAATCAGTAATATCTACACCTGTTACAATAAATTTTTTTCGGGCAAGCCATATCGCATTACTGCCGGTACCGCAACCAACCTCTAAGACTTTACATGGCTTAATTGGTATTTTGTTTACTATTTCGGTAAGATTAGAGTCTTCTCTGCCGCTATCCCAATCCGCATGATTAGTTATGTATCGTTCGTGCCAGTTAGTTTTAGTGCGCATATAGCTTTTTATGTTAGTCTCTTAGCCGTAGACCCTCAGGAGCTTGTCTCGTCAATCTTTAGTGGCGGACTTGTCACGCCAAAGCTTTAGTGGCGGATATGAGCTGTACTTCCCTACTCTTTGCTGCAGCACTTAACCTTCCCCGTGCATATTTTATTAAATATTCTTTCTAGGAAACACTTACCAATGACTCCGGCGACAATAAGCATTATGGCTACAAAATAAGCCAAAGGTTTCCAAAATAATAATCCAATAAGAAGTACGGCTCCCATTGTGATTCTTGTGCATCGTAATGAGTTCATGGCAACTACTCCTTTTTTAATTCAAGCAGCATAGATCTCCAAAACCATCCAATCTTAAATCGTCTGCTTGCGGCTATTTTAAAACCAGATTTTTTGGCCTCTTGAGATAATTCTTTTAAGCGATAGGCTTGGATATGCGAAGGAATAAATATCCTCCAAATTCTTTCTATAAGCGAAAAGAAGAAATAATCCGTACAAAAACCAACTAAAATAAGACGTCCTTCTGTTTTTAGAATGCGCCGAAATTCTTTTAGGACCAAGCTAAGATCATGGAAGTAATGCATTACATTAACACAAATTACAGCATTAAAATAATCATCCGGATAAGAGATATTTTCCAGATTGTCTGCTATAAGAGCAGCTTCGCTGCAGTTAGACAGTTTTTTCTTTGCGATATCAAGCATATCCTCGCACAGGTCAATTCCTACCAACTCACCTTTTTTCCCTATGGTTTTACTAATAGCGGATAGTATTTCGCCTGTGCCGCATCCGGCATCAAGAATTTTTTCACCGCGGCGGGGGTTGAGTACTTCAACACCTATAGTTTGGGATGCATTAAGGAACTTTCGGCAGTGAGATGTGTCGTATTTAGATGCCCGCCAGCTATATTCTTTTATAACGTGTTTATATTTATGATCAGGTTTCATTTTATATTTTCGGTTTGCTTGTTTCTTTTACATATGGCTCATAAAATGTAATGTATTTAAAGGCATCATCCGGCGACATAACTACGGCCACACCGTTATTATCTTTTGCGTATTTAAGAGCTACGTGTAATATCGCGCCGGTTGTAGGCCCTACTAAAATACCGGTTTTTCTGGCCAGTAATATTGCTGTATTATAGGCATCGTTATCTTCTATCGGCATAAAATCATCTACTACGGATTTATCTAGAATTTTTGGTACGTATTCATCGCTTAGATCAGATATTCGTTTCATTCCCGGTAAGTTATGGTCCGCTTTAGTCGGTTCAACACCGATAATTTTTATAGATTTTGATTGCTCTTTTAAATATTTTCCAACGCCTGTTATTGTACCGCAGGTACCGAATCCGGCAAAAAAATATTTAATCTTGCCTTCTGTTTGTTTCCATATTTCAGGACCCGTATTTTTATAGTGTGCCTCGACATTCAATTTATTCTCGTATTGGTTGGGGTTAAAATATTTTTCCTTGTCTTTACTTTTCATTATTCCCGCAACTAATCCCCGCGCTCCTTCATTAGGATACATCGGGCAGAGATTATCATCGGCTTCCCATAATGCCTCTATTCCTAATAACCGGAGTATTGTCTTTTTTTCTTCTGGTATTCTTGATGGGACCGCAATTTCTATGGGAAAATTATGAGCGTTTGCAAGCGCGGCAAGCGCGATACCCGTATTACCGCTTGAGGGTTCAACAAGAGATTGCCCTTGTCGAATACGCATACCTTTAAGCATTGATAAGGCGATTCTATCCTTAACTGAGCCAAAAGGATTGTACCTTTCAAGCTTTAGATAAATAGGAAAATCAGCTTTAGGATTTACTCTTTCGTTTACCTTTACTAATGGTGTGGGATTTTCCGGACTTGCGATTAAATCAGCAATATTTTCATAAACTCTTAATTTATGATTTGATTTAGTCATTGTAGCTCCTTTAAGTGATTTTTTAATGATGCTGTTTGATATTTTTGAGTGCCGCTATGACTTTCGCGGCTTCTCTTTTATTTAATTCATCTATATTGGCTCTGTGGTAATATTTATGCATAAAATTATCAAGATGGTTATTTGTCCAATTTAACCGGCGTGCTAGATCTTGAATATATAATTTTTGTTTTATTGTTAGGCCTAATTTATTTACATGCCAGTGACGGCTCCTAACAAAAAAATTCATTAATTTACGGAATTTGTATTCATCTAAATCTTTAGCACTTTCAACCGCGCATGCCTTCCGGAGAATATTTCGGTATTCATCATCGCTTAAGTTTAATTCTCTCTTAAGAATATGTATAAGCGCAATTTTTTTCTTATCCATAGCGTAAATAATGCACGCATCTAGCTTCTGTGGATTTAAAGATTCCGGCAGGGTTTATTTAGGAACGAAACCTTAAAGATAGTTTATAACTGTTATCGCTTGTTATTTTGCGCTCGCGTGTCTCGCGGCAGGGTAAAAATAAATTTTGTTCCTTCGTTAACTTTACTTTCTACCCAGATTTTACCTTTATGCAGGTTTACAATATCTTTAGCGATAGGAAGCCCCATGCCTGAACCTTCTCGTCTTTCCGTATTAATCCGCTCGAATTTATTAAATATTTTCTTGCAATCATCGTCTGTAAGGCCGGGACCGTTATCGGAAATTTCGCAACGAATTTCATGTTTATCCCCCGAAAATTTAATTACAATAGTTCCTTTTTCAGGGGTGCAGCGCACAGCATTATTTAAAAGATTAATAATGATTTGATTTAATCTATCCGTATTGGCCCAGATTGAGCCTGCGTCCTCAGAGATATCCATATTGAGAGTAATTTGCTTTTTTGAAAACTCCGTTTCGTAGGTTTCTAGTATGTCGCTTAGTAATGCTGCCGGATTAATTTTTTCTTTTACTATCGTTATCTTGCCAGTTTCGATTTTGGAAAGATACAGAAAGTCAGTCGTTAGACGCAGGAGCCTGGAAATATTTCTCTTTACACCATCAAGTATCTGATTTTTTTCCGAGTTCATTTTGCCAGGTGCGTCAGTAAAAAGAAAACCCAGGGAATCTCGTATTATTATTAGGGGATTTCTAAACTCATGAACAATATTAGCTACAAATGCGGATTTATCCTCATCTGCTTGTTTGCGTTCGTAAGAATAGGTCAATAATTTTTTGGTCAAAGCAGCAATAAGACCATAGGCATAGAAAAACCCGATTATCGATATCGCAACGGCTATTACAATGATCAGGGTTTCATTAACAATAAAAAAATCGTTTTCATAATTCCGGCTTACGATAAGACAAAACACTACAAGTAGTGGGATTATTCCCATGAGCGCGAAGGCAACCCTAACTGTTCGAAAAGGATTAAGTTTTAATTCTGAAAGAATAGTTTGAAAATTATCTTTTCTTTTTGTTTAGTTGTTTTAGTATCCTTTTGCATTTTAATCTCCTTAGTTTATACCCTATATTGTATTATTGATGGAAACATAATGCAAGACGATTTTATTGTTATGGGGTTGGGTAATTATTTACGTGTTTGAGTTGTCGGCATTGGCACTGCAGAAATCTTTGCGTGGCTTAAGTTTTAATGCGATATCGTCAATTATAGCATAGATACAGGGTATTACAATAAGTGTAAGGATAGTGGCAAATACGAGCCCCCAGGTAATGGTTAGGGCCATGGGTTGCAAGAATGGATCTTTCCCTCCTATTCCGTAAGCAACGGTACTAATACCCGCAACTGTGGTAATAGTGGTAAGGATTACGGGCCTAAGTCTTAAACGCCCTGCCTGCATGATTGATTCGTATCTGGGCATCCCTTTTAGTCTTAATTTATTGATAAAATCCATAAGAACTATTGAATCATTAACAACGACTCCTGTTAAGCCTACAAGTCCCATAATAACGAAGAAACCAAATGGCTCGCCGTGTAGAATAAGAGCCGCTACCACGCCAATTAGAGCAAAAGGAATACCGAGCATTACAACAAACGGTTGAACTAAAGAATTAAATTGTGTAGCCAGAATTAAAAAAATCAATAAAAATGCCAGGAGAAAAGCAGTTGCAAGACTGGTCATCGATTTTTGTGTTTCTTCCATTTCTCCGCCATATTTAATGCTATAACCCGGATATTCGCTGCTGATATTTTTAAATTTTTTTGTTAGGAGCGCTTTCATTTTACGAGATGTAATATTTTTATTATCGACTTCACCGCTAACATATACAAATCTTCTTCCGTCTAAATGGCGCACCGTTTTTATTCCTTGCGCTTCTACGATTTTTGCGACCTTATTGAGAGGGATAAGATTTCCGCGTCTGTTAGCGATGAGAAGCTCATTTAAAATTTTACGTTTGTTTCTTTGGTTCTCTTGGAGACGGATGCGTACGTTAATTTCCTCTTCGGCTCTTATTGGCTTAATTGATGTAGCAATGCTGCCTTCGAAGGCAGAGCGAACAGCTAAGGCTACATCGCTTACACTTAAATCAGCGAGCGCGGCACGCTCTTCGTCAACGATAACATGTAGTTCTTTATTTCCTAATTTATAACTGTCAACAATATCCGATACGCCTTTTTTAGTGCTGAGGTATTCTTTTATCTTAGCGGTGATTTTATTTATCACATTGTAGTCATCGCCGCGTACTCTTACGTAAATAGGTTTACCTACGGGCGGTCCTTCGCTTATTTCCTGAAAATACAGACGCTGGAAACCCTCAATTTTAGAAAGCGCGGGCCTATATTCCTCGATGATCTCTTTAGCGCCTTTCTTACGTTTTTGATCCGGTGTAAGGTAGGCAGTTATTTGAACCAAATGGTTCCCATAGTTTACATCCGGATCATGCCCGCCTTCTTCTTGCAATAATCCTATCTGCGTAGCATAGGTATCGATATAATCTTTTGGCATGCTTTCTATGAGTTTTTCTACAGGCTTGATAAGTTCTTCTGTTTTAGAAAGAGGTGTTCCTATCTTTGCCTCTGCCCTTATCATGAATTGTTCTATTCCTCTTCCGCCGAACAGTACAAACGGCATGAATTTAACGGCAGTGACAACTGATGCTATAAATAGCAGAAAGGTAACAATGCAGACTTTATATTTGTGTTTTAGCGCTTTACCTAATAGACCAGCGTATCTATCGGTGAGTCGATTAAGCCACTGTCCTTTTTTCGTCTGGTGGTGATTTTTTATCGGTTTTACAAAATTCGCCATATGCGAAGGAAGAATAATAAATGCCTCGATTACCGAAGCTGTAAGAGCAATGCAAACAACAATAGGTACGCCGCGCATAAACTTGCCAATAAGTCCGCTCATGAGCATTAATGGTGAAAATGCGGCGATAGTAGTAAGTACCGTAGAGAGCACAGGAAGCATTACTTCGTTTGCTCCCTTTATTGCTGCTTCTCTGGGTTCTACTCCCTGCTCTATATAGCGATAGATATTTTCAGCAATTATTATTCCATCATCAACAAGCATGCCCAGGACTAGAACCAAACCAAACATCGTAATAAGGTTTATGCTTATACCTAACAAATTCATCACCCAAAAAGTAGTAAGCAGCGCTATAGGGATACCTAGAGCTGTGAGAATTGCGGGAATATGATGCAGGAAGATAAATAAAGCGCCAATAACAAATAATGAGCCAATCAGGCCATTTGAGCGGACAACGTTAAGCCGGCGCTTAATATAGAAAGACATATCATAGAACGTGTCAATATTTAGCCCTTCAGGAGAAGCAAATTTAAATTCCTCAATAGCCTTTTTGACATCATTAACGATATTAATTGTATCACCTTTATCTTTTTTGATAACTATTAATGAGATGGAGCGAGTTCCCCGCGTTTTATTAATAATGTTTTCTTCTTCGAATGTATCCAGTACGACAGCTACGTCTTTAATCCTAAGAAGAATTCCGGCATCATTTGCGCGGATTATCACATTTTCGATTTCTTCTTTTGTGTAGAATTCCCCTTTTGTTTTAACACTTAGTACGTCAGTTCCTGTCTCAATTTTTCCGGCAGGCAGTCCGATATTCCTATTCGCCAGAGCCAAACGTATTTCGGCAAATGATACATGCAAATTGCGCATTTTATCTAAATCTACCTCAACCCACATTTCCCGGTCACGAAAACCTCTCCTGTTTACTTGGGCAACGCCGTTAATATCCATAAATTCGTCTTCCAGGGTCTGGGCGAATTTCTGTAGTTCGGGCTCGGGGAGTTTACCGCTTAATGATGTAATTATAACGGGAATGTTTTTTGAAAGTATCTCTGTTACAAGGGGTTCTTCTGCGTCTTTGGGCAAGTCAATTACGCGGTCAACAGCAGTTTGAATATCAGCAACAACCTTGCGCTTATTTTTGATATCCGGGCTCATAGTCAGCATTATTGTAGATAAGCCCTCACTAGATGATGAATCAATCTCATCAATATCATCGACTTCTTTAAGTTCTTTCTCAAGGGGCGTAGTGACTAAGCGCTCGACCTCTTCAGGGGTAGCGCCTCTATACATAGTAGTAACTGTTACTACTTCATAAGAAACACTCGGAAAGGCCTCACGCTTTAGCTGAAAAAGAGATACACATCCGGCAACTACAAGGAATACCGAAAGAAGATTTACAAACATTGAATGTTTTACAGAGAATTCCGTTATACTTTTCATAATTATCTCTTATTTATATTTGCTCTCTCCAGTATTTATTAAGCAATGAATTTTCAGCAAGCATTAGATCTATTTTTGCAACTTGTATATTGTATTCGGCGCGAGCAAGATTTATTCGCGCCTGCAATAAGTCTTCCTGATATCTTATTATTGTATCCGTATCTGAACGTCCTGAGCGAAATCTTCTTTCTTCAGCTATTAATTTTTCCTCCTGTAGTTTTGCCACTTGGCGGCTATTTTCTCCAACGGCAATTAATGCTACGAGTATAGCTATATTGTCTTTTGTAGCTACTACAATTTTGCGCTCAATGTTTTTTAATTTTAGTACTTGTTTTATTTTTTCAAGCTTTGCCTTATTAAATTCACCTCTTGCGTTTCGGTTCTCCAGGGGGAATTTAAAGTTTATGCCGGTATAATATCGGGGATTGTCTTCGTTTACAATATTCCCAAATGCCTCTCTGTATTCACTATCCAGGCCGTTTCTAGATAATGTTATTTCTAGGTTTATCTCGGGCCAAAGGCTGTTCTTTTTTATGGAGAGTTGTATTTTGCTTGCATCTAGTTCATTTTTTTGCTTTGCGTAGTCACGCCGGGATTGAATAGCAAGTTTCAATGATTCAATATAGTCGGGGTTTGAAATACCCTCGAGGGATTCATCACTTGGGAGGATTGTAATATTCTCGGGATCTAAATCTAATCTATACAAGATATCGTTGTGCGTTAAATCCAGGGCGTTTTGAGATAATATTACTTCACTTTCGCGCTGTTTTAAATTAGCCCCGGATGCTAAAATTTGAGGTTGTTCTAATAGGCCGATTTTTTCTTTATCAGTATGTATCTTAAGTAGTTCTTCCGCTTTTTGCAGCATTTCTTTCCCAATGAGTAATTCTTTATTTCTAAGTATTAGTTTCCAGTAAGCTTTTTGGGTATCGGCAAGAGATTGTTCTATCTTGTCGAGTGATGTATAGGTAGAATTTTTAATATCCAGTTTTGTTATTTTAATATTACCCCTATCGATTAAGCCAAAGAAATTTTTGCCCAGTTCCTGGGTTAATCCTATGCTTGCCGTTGCCTCATGCGATGGATTTGTTGTGGCAAATGCAGAATTGGTCCAGTTTCTTTCTTGAGTTAAGCTCGTATTTATGGTTGTTCCGGTAGGCATTTTTTTCTCTGCTGATAGCTCATATTCGTTTGTTAGAGATTTTGTTCCAAATATTGTTGAGGCCTGCTTGCTTTGGTTATCCGTATAAGTAATTTTACCGGAGATGATGGTATCGAATATGGATTCGGCTAAAAGTGCGTCATTTTCCTTTATGTATGCATCAAATTTGGCAATTTGGATATCAAAGTTATTTTCAAGGGCAATGTGCGATATGTCTTTTAAAGATAAAGACATCTCCTTTTTTTCTGCTGAGAACGCAGGTACGCAAAAATGCATAAACAGGGTAAAAATAATAACTATAAATATTAATATCTTTTTCATCTTTGCTTGTTTAGATGCAGCTTACTACTAAAAGCTACATGTTTATTTTTAAACTTTTAAAATTTCACCTACCTTGGTAAAAATCCTTAAATATTCATCTCGATCATGTTTTGTCAATTTGCCGAATATATTGATAATCATTTCCTTGCGGTGCTTATATATTTTTTGAGCTGTTTTATCACCCTTTGAGGTTATTTTTACCCGGATTATGCGACGGTCACTTAAGTCGCTAGATCTTGAGCAGTAGCCGTCTCTAACGAGTCGGTCGATAATCCCTGTTGCGGCAGGCATAGTAACATGTAATGATTTTGCGATTTCACTCATTGTAGCCCCTTTGTCCGTACTTATATAATTTAAGAAACTAAGCGCGACGAATTGTTGCACGGTAATCTTACCTTTATATAGCTCATTAGATTGCCTCCGGGAAAACTCTCTTATAAAAAATGGTAAAACGCGGGTTAGTTTTTCGGCAAAATCCCCTAAGTCTCTCGCTTCTTTTTTTTGTAATTTTGTCTTCATTATTTTACCCTTTTAATAATTAATATAGTTAACTATTCATCAATTAAAGTATAACATAGCATAAATTAAAATACAAGCTTTTTGTGGATTTCTAGCTAGACGTGCATGCTTTACCCTATGGATTCTATCAGGAGAGTTATCCTTAGCAGAATTTCCGGTAGAGTCTCAGAGTATTCTCAGCAATTATTTGCTTTGTATATTGTAATTCCACAATCTGACGTCCGGTATAACCCAGTCTCTCTCTTAGGTCATCATTTGCCAGGAGTTGGATTATGCGCGATGCTAAAGATTCAAAATCTTTCACCGGGACAATAAATCCGTTAACACCGTCTTTGATGATTTCAGGCATCCCTCCTGCTTCTGTTACAACCATTGGTTTTCCTGAGGCAAGTGCCTCTAGCATAGTTAAGCCGAACGGTTCGGATGCGGTTGAAGGATAAACACATACGCTTGATGCGGCATATAAATTAGGCATATCCTTAAGCTGGTATGAATCTATTAGGACGTTTTTTTCAAGCTTAAGGAATTTTACCAGGCTTACCATGTAGGCAATGTCTTTCTGCTGGCTTAAGGTCCAGTCGATAATATTCTTTGTACCGGCCAGAACCAGAACTACATCGGGAAATCTCTCTTTAACGATCTTGAATGCCTTAATTGTTACATCGCATCCCTTTGCAAGACCCATACGCGCGGGATGGAATACTATCCTTTTTTTACGTAAAATAGGGTATTTTTTTAATGCCGGGCGCGGATCCGTCTTGGGTGAATAATCATCTTGGTCAATTCCATGATGGATAACAGTAATATTCCTATGGTCATGCCCTATACCGATAATTTCTCTTTTTATAAAATGACTTACCGCGATAATATGCGACCATTTGATATTGTTAGTTAAATCCAGAAATAAGTTATCATCCCATACGTTGTGCGCGGTTAAAATAATCGGTATTCCCTTTTGTTTGCTTATCTGCTGCAGAGCGCGAGCGTGTACTTTGCTAAAATAATGCATATTATGCACGTGAATACAGTCAGGCTTTTCTTTTTTGATAAACTCGGTAAATACTGAATTGACTTCTTCCAGGAGTCCGTTCATCCCTCTTTTAGTTAGCCAGTTTAAATCCATAATCGGCTCACGATACACATCTACTCCTTTATAGGTATCTTTTGCCTTAGCTCCTTCGAAAGATCCTGTAAGCAGGCTAACCTTATGTCCCATTTTGACTAAGACAGGTAAGAGTATGGTAAGATGAGTTTCCACTCCTCCGATTATGGGTGGAAAACCCCAATGCATATGAGCTATATTTAATTTCTTTTTCATGTTACCCCCCCATGTGTTTTACAAATAAAAATCGTGTATTTCTTTTGCGCGTCTTCTACGCCTAAAACTATATGTTTTATTAAAACCTAGTTCACAGAAATTATCGAATATTTTAACTTTCATTTTTTTGACTTTGGGTTTTTGAGTGATGATCTGCATCTTAATCAGATTATTTTTCAGTTCCAATTTTATCAGATGGCCCTTAAAATTTATCGTAAAAATAATCTTACGCCAGGTATTAGGAAGCCTTGGATTAATGGATAAGAATCCTCTTTCTATCTTTATGCCGGCAAATCCATTTATCAGTGCCTGCCACGTTCCACCCATACAGGCGGCATGGATACCATCAGCAGTATTTCTGTGAATATCACTTAAGTCGGTATGCAAGGCAGCGTTAAAAAACCTGTAAGCTCTACCCCTATCTCCTAATTCGCTTGATACAAGAGCATGCATAGAAAGACTGAGTGAGGATTTATGCAGGGTACGGTCCAAATAGTAGTCGTAGTTAGCTTTTTTAGTTTTATAGTTAAATACGTCGTTTAAGAGGTGTAAAAGCATAACTACGTCTGCCTGCTTAATAAGCTGAGTTTTACTATAACCCCTGGGAGTGAGCTTTTCTGTGATAATCGGTAAATAATTTTCGTCTCTTGCCGGAATGCGAACATTTCGTTTTTTAAAGTATCCGTCAAATTGTTCAATGATAAAATTCTTATTTATATTGACGTAGATATTCGATGCGATTTTTTTCCATTGATGTATTTCTTTGTCAGTAATTCCCAATTTTTGCATCAGCCGCTTGCAGCATTGCGTATTACATTTTTTAAACTGATGAAAAAGTTTGTACGCGGTTAACAAGTTCCATTTTGCCATTATATTGGTAAATGCGTTATTATTAATATCAACATGAAACTCATCCGGCCCGATAACACAGTTTATTTCATATTTTTTCTTGCGTTTATTATATTCTACGCGTGATGCCCAAAATCGCGCCGTCTCAAACAGTACCTCATACCCATAATCAATTAGGAAAGTCTCGTCTTTCGTTATGTTGTAATAATGGTAGAATGCATAGGCAACATCTGCGGTTATATGGTGTTCGACTTTGCCGGTATGTATTTTGATTATTTTTCCGTCTAAATCTTTGGCCCATCCGGGAGTTTCATCTACACCTATGCCCGCGGACTCCCAGGGAAACATTACTCCTTTATAACCGTATTTCTTGGCGTTTTCCCGCGCAGCATCGAGTCTTTTGTATCGATAAAGCAGTATACTTTTGGCTACATCCGGTAAGACATAGAGATAAAACGGTAGGACATAAATTTCCGTATCCCAGAAGATATGTCCGCGATAGCCTTCACCTGTTAGGGCCTTTGCGCCTATGCTCGATGTTCCGCCATCCTGATTTGCGCATATCAGCATATGATAAATATTAAATCTGAAATTTTTCTCAACTTCCGGATCACCCCAGATAGAGACTTCAGCTACCTGCCAGAGCTTTTCCCATGAGTTTACATGTTTTTTAATTAAATTGCTAAAACTGGATTTAAAGTTTTTTTGGAATTTTTTCTCCGCAGCTTTTTTTTCCTTTTCAAAATCTAAAAGCTTAGGTATCGTATTGATATAGAATATTTTGGTAAATATAACAGTTTGATTTTTACGTAATTTAAGCTCAAATATATTATCCTCGGCGGGGATTTTCTTGCCTTTTGTTTCATAGTAAAAACCGCTTCGAAATATTATGGTATGTTGCTTGCTGAATGTTTCAACTGCCAGGTAACCCGCGTTATTAAATTGCCCGACTTCCTTGATGCGGAAATGCTTCTTGCGTCCCTCGGTTACGGTCCCGGAATTATATACTCCTGTATCGATTCCAGTTTGGATAGTTGCGGTAACTCCGGCATCCAGAGGCGTAAATATTACCTGCATAACGCCTATATTTTTATCGCACATAGAAAGAAACCTTAAAGATTGGTAATCATATTTATGCTTTTTACTATCGGAGAAGACGCTATGGCGATACAGTGTACCATGTCTTAAATTCAATATTCGTTTATGTTCAACCGTATCCATGGTCATGGCACCGAGTTTTTCACCGTTAACCGTAATTTTGAAATTAAACGGATTAGGTAGATTAACAATCTCAGATACTTGGGAACCTATTCTATCATATAAACCGGCAATATATGTACCGGCTTTTGCATCATGGGGCATCTCCTCAAGTATGGCCCGGCTTCCTATAAAACCGTTTCCTAGGGCAAATTGTGCTTCTCTTACTCCCTGCAGGGATTTTACCCATCCCTCTTCCTTGATAAGCCAGCTATAATTTGTTTTAAATTTTATGTAGTACTCTTTCATTTGGTAAGCCCCGTTAGAGATAGTCCGCTGTAAGCGGACGTAAGTTAATATTAATATATAAAAAAATAGCTAATTTATTTATCATATGATGTATAGAGCAAATTATTAGTTTTCTCCCGTATCTCTAAACGGGGCAAGTAACTCCTTTGTGTTTATAATGTTAGCTTTATTTTAGAGCACTTCGAATGCTGGTTTAAGCATCTTTTTAGGTTTTCTTAATGTTTTCCCAGCTTATCTTGCTTGTATTTTGTACCATCTCTTACTCTTTCTGCTGCTTACATAAACTTCAAGTATACATTAAAACCTGATTATTCTCAAGAGTTATATTTCCATGATTTAAGCTTAACTCCAATTATAATTCTGACGCAGAGAATGATTCACACTATTATTTATTAAAGGGGCGTATTCTGCTATAATACTTATGCTTTTTAACGTTTCCTTATTTTATAAAATATACGGGGTAGGATTTAACATGCCGCAGATAAGTGTCGTAATTCCCACATTTAACCGTGCAAAACTTCTTAAAAAAGCAATTGAATCGGTATTATTGCAAAGTCTCCGGGATTTTGAATTGATTATTGTAGATGATGGCTCAACTGATGAAACCAGTAAAGTTATTTCTAGAATAGATGGCAAAATCATTTATATCAAGCAGGATAATTTAGGCCCTTCATCTGCTCGCAACCGGGGGATTAAAGAAGCAAAAGGAGAATTCATCGCGTTTCTGGATTCGGATGATTCCTGGAGTAAGGATAAGCTCTCTGTGCAACTTGCTCAAATGCGCAATAACCCTGAGTATCCTATCTCTCACACTCAGGAAGATTGGTATAAAAAGGATAAATTATTTAAGCAAAAACCCAAACACGCTAAATCTGGCGGATATATTTTTAATACTTGCCTGCGTTTGTGTGTTGTGGGAATGTCTACGGTATTAATCAGGGAAAAATTATTTGATTTAGTGGGCTTATTTGATACGACTCTTCCTTGTTGTGAAGATTATGATTTTTGGCTAAGGACAAGCATAAAATACCCGTTTTTGCTTATCAATGAACCGTTGACAATAAAAAACGGCGGAAGATGCGATCAGCTTTCTTCTATTTACGCGCAAGGCATGGATAAATTCCGAATTCAGTCAATTATGAATATCTTAAAAAATGTGGATTTAGGCGAAGTTCAACAGGACTTGGCAATTGCTGAGTTTAAAAAGAAGTGCCGTATTTACGGTAATGGCTGCATAAAATACGGCAAAGAAAAAGAAGGAAAATATTATCTGGGGATTATTACTAAATTTCGTGATTAGCTGATTACGGTTCAATAAAACAGTACGGGTCGATATCTTTAAATATATTTTGGCCGTGACTATAACTGATTGCAAGGCACCCCCCGCAAATATGGCGGATTACGCATTTATTACAACCGCTGCTGCCTTTTCGATGGCGCCTGGCAAGGCGTGATTCATATATTTCGGAAATATTTTGCTTTAAAACATTGCCGACTGGAGAAGGAAACTTACGGCAGGCATGCGTCTCTCCGTCAGGCAGAACAGTAAGAAAATTAAACGCGGCTCCGCATCCGTAGCCGGTACATCCGTCAAAACACGGCATCTTTTTCTTATTCAGCACTATGTTTATCAAATTATCCTTAAAGCCCATTATCGTGTTTTGCTTTGACCTGGTTACATATTTTTTCAAGAACGCGGCATATTTTTTAGTATCCGGGAGGTTAAGTTTTGCTCCCTCTCCTACTTGCGAAAGACGGTTAAACGTAAAATAATCTGCACGGTTTTTTAATTTTTCGCTCAACGGAATAACTTGGTCGATGTTATCTTCAGTCAAAGTAAGCATAACTGCTGATGATATATGTAACTTTCGTAAAACTTTTAAGAATTTAATGACTTTTTGAAAATGTTTTTGCCCGCGGATGATATTATTGTGTTTTTCCAGCCCCTCCAGGCTTACCTGAAAATATCCCGGCATTTGTATATCAATAATTTTTTTAAGGTGTGTCTCGTTAGTAGGATTGCCTAATATGGATGTAGAAAATCCCCGTTCTTTCGCTTCCGCGTAAAGTTTTAAAAAATGCGGGTAAAGAAAGGGGTTTCCTCCCGTAAAGCATATGTGTCCATGCACATTATATTTGCGGCAAAAGTTTTTCAAATTCTCCAATACTCCGATTCCCTGCTTAAGCGTTAGGGGAGAACGTCGGCTGCGGTCATAACAGTGTTTGCAGTGTAGATCGCAAGCTCCGGTTATATGCCATTGCAGGGTAAATGTATCGGCAAAGATATATTTATCGGAGATTTTCTGCTGCTGATTAAAGATTAACGGATTGCGCCTGATACGCGGCCGCGGCCCAATAAGCAGGCCGGCTCGTTGTGTCGCCGATAAAGCAGCTTCAATTTGCTGGATATCGGAATTTGTGGATTTTGCAACATCTTGCGGTGATATCTTATCCGTTACTAGCTTAATTGCAAGCAGTTGGCTAGCTGATGCCGGTTTAATATTTATTTTTTTTGACCAAGGATCTTTCCATATTAGAATCCATTCTTGTCCTTTTTTTGGCCTGAAGTTAGCTTTTTTTTTGCCCAAAAACGGGGAAAGCTTCCAGTTGAGATGTGAAATCCCAAGAGTAGGATTAAGTTGAAATTTCCCCCCACTACTATAAGTAGTTTTAATATTTAAGGTTGAAGTTTTATAAATTGACCACTCTAGCTTCGCAAGTTCCGGCAGAAATTGCGGTAATCTTAGTTTTTTGAGATATGTATTCAGTTTGCCGGGCAAAGATTGAGGCTTTAGGCTTACATTGTTTGATTTTAGGAAATGATGCCAGTTGTTACGGCCGGTAATTGATCGCGACAGTGGGTAAATAGCTGTAATGTTATGTTTTCGGTGTTTTGTTCTCATATTCGATAAATTAAACGGCCCGCCATACATTGACGGGCCGTTTAAGTGAAACCTTGCTTAATAATATTAAGCGCAGTTTATATTATTTACCACAGGAACCTTTACCGCAGGATGAAGTACCCTCATCTGTGCTTTTTCCGCATGAACCGGCGCCGCAAGAACCCTTTGGCTTTTCGTTTCCACAGCCGCTAGTTGTAAGAGTCATACTCGCAACAAGTGTAGCAATACCTAGCCCGGCTAATGTTTTTTTAATTATTTTTTTATCCATCGCTTCATCCCTTTCCTTTTAGAATTCATAGCGATACTTCTTAATATTATATTTACACCTTTTTTGGATCATTGTCAAATAGAATATTGCTAGAACTCTAGATTTACCCCTCCGTTGAGATTAACCCTGCTGCGTATTGAAGGTGTTGATGTGGACAGTTTAATCCTGAAATCTATTATTCTCTATCATTCTAGCTGGAATACAAGAGCCACTTCTATTGTAAGGCTGGAATGATTAAATTTCTCCGGTATCGGCTTGAACGGAGAAGCCCTTTTAACCGTAGAAATTGCCTCTTTATCAAGAATGTGAAATCCTGATGAACGGTTAATTCTAATATCTTTAATTATTCCACTGGATAGCAAGGTAAACGCTAGATAGCTAATCCCCTCAAATTCTTGCTTTTTAGCCCATGGCGGATATCTCCTTGATTCCTGTATTTTTCTTTTTACCATATCCTGGTAGCGAAGTATCGCCTCATCTTGAGGGTTTATCACCTCAATGATCTCTTTAGATAAGTCTGATTTTTCTATCATTGCTTCATTAAAAACGTAATTTGATACGGTGGTAAAGCCATCGCTGCTCATTTCAACAGTCATGGAGCTTATATCACTATAATCCGTTGCTTTGAAATACAGTGTCAAATAAGCATTGGTCATATCTACACTTGATATACTAATTGTTGACACGATACAGGTGGCCCCCGCCGAAGCGGTTACGTCATAGCTTTGCGATCCTATTATATAATCAGTAGTGTCGTCTGATCCCGTGCAATTAGTACCCGTTGTAGACAATCCGTGCCCTGACTGAAATTTTTCTACAAAGGTTTCGTTTTTTAATATCTGATACTTTGAGTAGAATGAATTGGTTGTAACCGGATACGCATAGGTATCATTGACAACCAAACTATCGTAAGAATTTTTTTCTATTGATTTAGGTTTTAGATAATCAATAAGTTTTTCCGCAGAAATTCTTTGGCCTAAATAACCTAAATGATATTGATTCGCGAATAAATCATACGGAGACTGGACATCTGCGTAATCTCCAATCGTATGGAACAAATCCAAAAACCCGACATTATTAGATACGGATAATTCCATTAATGCTTCCACATATTCCTCTCCTGCCGTAAAATCCACAGCCAGGATGTCGGCAAAAGTATAAAGCAAAATAGATACATTAGGATCAACCGCTTTTAATCTTGTAATTATCGTTTGCACGTCTGCTTTAAATTCCGCTTTTGTTCTGCCGGCTAAAATGTCATTAACTCCATACTGTATAATTACCAGATCAGGATCAATATCCGCGACAGCTGTTTGAAAATCCGTAGCTGATACATCAGCATTATACTGAGTACGCTGAGCATCAAGCCCCGCGTTAGCTATCCGTACTCCTCCAACAGCTTTCTTAATTCCTACTCCCGCGATTCTTACACCGTTGGTGTCTTGCGTAGTCACGTCAATTTCCATTGTGTGCGATTTATCAGTTAAGCCTGTCAATGCGGTTGTTGCTACAGCAAGCAAATCTGTGGCATTCTCAGTATCAACGGCTTGCCAAGCCCCCCCGTCAACTCTGTATTGGAACGCTCCAGTTGCGAGACCTTTAATATAGTGGATACTAAAGTCTGTCCCATGAGCTGTTATTGTCATCCCCGATGATGCGTTTGCAGATACAGCATAACCCCCGTTGATACCATTAAAATCCGTTGCGATGGTGTTATCTGTCCATGACCCAGTAAGAGTTCTTGTTGTTAATGGTGTAAATGTCTGTGTATCGGAATTATAAAAAAGAGGCTTAGATGTGCTGTACGCGCTAATATAGCCTTCACCGGCATAGCCATACTGTTCATACATCCAAGAGGCAAGATCGTCAACATGCCTGGAATTTTCAACCCACGAATCACCCAGCATTAAAATCGTTACCGGGGTTGTTCCTGTTGTACTAAGAGAAGAAATTGCTGAATCCCAAAGAATTAAATTTCTTCTTCCATTATAATCACCACTATATACCGCACGGTCGCCGGTTACTACAAAGTCGCCGGAAAGAGTGGCGTTCGCGACGGATAAATCGCCGGTGGTAGTAAGATTTTCATTGCCAAAACTAATAGCTCCAGTGTCGGAATTAATTTCCGCGAACTTAACAATGCCGGTTGAAGAAGCGGTTGTGAAAGTGGAAGCGCCAGT
>CAJVXN010000013.1 GCA_913009335.1 uncultured bacterium | reverse complement strand
AAATGTCGGGACTTATCAGGGAAGGGTTGGATGCGGTATATAAAGATATGCCTTTGAAATCTATAAGAGGCAGAAGTATGTTTAATTGCGGCGCGGAATGCTCCGGCACGGGTATGGGGTGTGGGTAGCGAATACCCCTCGTTTAAACAAAGGTAAATTCTCTTCGATAATTTATCTTTAAACTTCGGGATCAATTCACGCATATGATTTATGGAAATCTCTGATTTTCATAAATCATGCGTTCATTGAGGAGGATATCATGAAAGTTGCTGTTGCTTCATCGGACGGTAAGAATGTAAACGAACATTTCGGCAGGGCGGAAACTTTTTATATTTATGAGCTTCAAGATGGCCAGGTTATTTTATTGGAGAAGCGAAAAACACGGCCATATTCAACGATGATGGGGGATCCCGCCCATAAGTTCGACGCTGATAGGTTCGATGCAGTATTTAGCGTGATAAAGGATTGTATGATTGTTTACGTTGAAAGAATAGGCGATGTCCCCGCTTTAAAACTTAAAGAAAAAGGTATTAAACCGGTAAAGCATGAAGGTCAAATAAACAAAATATTTTTTCTAAAGAAAGGCCTCGTTTCGTAGAAGTATCAAAATTCTATTCTATAATTTTGATACACTCAACGGGATTAATTCACAGACGGCCTAAAGGCCTACATTTATGTTGTTTCTTAGGGGTTCTTCATAAGTTGTCTGTTTATTTAAGGAGGAGAGAGATGAAAAAACCTGAATATCATATTTTTGTATGTAATTCATTTAGACTTACAGGTGGGGCTCAGGGTGTATGTAATAAAAAGGAGGCAGTTAGCCTTTTGCAGTATATTGAGCAGGAGATACTTGATAGGGGAATAGATGCGATGATATCCAGCACCGGTTGTCTTAAGGCCTGTGAAAAAGGGCCGATTATGATGATCTATCCCGTTAATTATTGGTATGGAGAAATTACTGAGGAAGTTGTTGATCAAGTTCTTGATGCTCTCCAAGAAGGTAGAGCCGCGGAAAAGTACCTTATTGCTGAATCTCCCCAGGCTTAGTAATTAAGAAGGAAAGAATAGTGATTTTGTTTTTTTAAAGTACAGGAAAGTATAAAAGTACTTTCCTGTACGGATTGGGGTTGTTAAGGGGCGTAATCTGACACCCCTTAAGGGGTGACAGGGAGCGAAGCGAACCACCAGAGGGGGTAACCCCTATGGAAGTAAGCCCGCGTAAGCGGGTATCCGCCGGTAGGCGGTTTACTTGAGTGGGGCATAGTATGAAAAATAGATTAAGGTTTAATCTTTTTGAGCTTTCCGGGTCCTTAGCGGATATAGGGGTTTTTATGCCTTTGGCTATAGGGTTAATAAAGTTTAATCATGTCAATCCAACCTCTCTTTTTCTTGCCGCCGGACTTTTATACATTATAGCCGGGATTTATTTTAAAATACCTATGCCTGTCCAGCCGCTAAAAGCCGCATCTATTATCGCAATTACTATTGGCGCCTCCGCCGGAGAAATTTCCGCGGCCGCCCTTATCATGGGCATACTTTTTGTCCTTATCGCGTATTTACAATTAAGCGGGTTATTCGTGAAGATATTTTCTCGTCCGATAGTGAGAGGAATTCAGTTAAGCTTAGGTATATTGTTAGCTAAGAAAGGAATCATGCTTTTTGCCGGGGAGGTTTTTTCTGCTGCGTCTGGGGTAATTGTATTATTTGGTAAAGGTATTCCCGTAAGTCTGGTGCTGGGGATTATTGCTGTTTCGATTATTTTTATTTCTAAAGATAACAGGCGTATCCCTTCCGCGCTGATATTGGTTTTTATCGGAGTTGTTGTAAGTCTTTTGACATTTATTTTGAGCTCAAATCATTTTGTATCGGGACCCATCAAGCCGCAGCTATTTTATTTTAGAGCAGGAGATTTATATACGGCTTTTTTCGTTTTGCTCCTGCCGCAGATTCCGCTTACGATTGCTAATTCTGTTGTTGCTACAAAGGATACCGCGATAACATATTTTCGCGATAAAGCAAAACGAGTTAGCATGAGGGCATTGTGTACTTCATTAGGCTTGTCTAATATCATAAGCGGTATTATCGGTGGGATGCCGATGTGTCATGGCTCAGGCGGTATCACGGCACATTACCGTTTTGGCGCGCGCACAGGCAGGGCAAATATTTTTATCGGAGGTATATTTATTATCATTGCTTTATTATTTGATAAATCAGCAGCAGGATTTTTTTCTTTGTTTCCTGTGTCAATACTAAGCATAATGCTCATATATATCGGTATAGAGCATGCTAAGCTCCTTAGGGATATAATAAAGATTCCCAGTGAGCTATCTTTAAGTGTAGCGGTTGCCAGCATATCTTTAGTAAGCGGTAGCCTGGCAATGGGTTTTGGCTGCGGGGTAGCATTAAATCTGTTAACAAGAGGCTATCGAGTGATCAGGGGAGATATTTAATCTTAGAATTTGTGAATTTAAATAGAATAAAAACTTTTATGTAAAATGAGATGCGCTGTTAAAGCAAAAAATATTAAAGAAAATAATTTTACCAGATCAGGTATTAGATGCATGGTAAAGGAAGATTTACCGGTTATTTTATCTATGGCATCTAAGGAAGGGTGGATTTTTGACTCAAATGAATTTTATGCCTTTATCGAATTTAATCCGTTTGGTTGTTTCGTTTACATGAAAGGGGGAAAGGTTGTTGGCTCGATTATGACTTTTTCTCATTCCGAAAGCGCCTGGATAGGTAATTTTGTTGTTTTGGAAGAATATCGCCTGGGGGGTATTGGTAAGAAGCTTTTATCGCAGGCAATTAAATATCTGGATAATAAAAAGATAGTTCAAATTTATTTAAATGCTGCTTACGGCGCGAGAAAATTATATGAAAAATTCGGTTTTAGCGATATTATGATAGTAAATCGTTGGGAAGGAAAAACAGATAAACAAAGATATTGTAGGATAGATTCTGAGACAGCTATCCCTGATATTTTAGGCTTTTTGAAATTAGACGCTTCTTTATGGAGAGATGACAGGTTTTCTTTAATATCGCAGCTTTCGTCTATGCATCAGTCACGGTCGCAAACGGATCCACCCGGATTTTTAATGTATGGCGATGTGGGTAAGGTTAGTATTATCGGCCCATGGGAGTCAAAAGGGGCGGATGAAGATGCGGCAGAGAAGTTATTTGTTTCCGGATTGTCCGAATTAGAGCCTGAAAAAAGGATATTATTGGATGTTCCGGCAGCAAATAAGATAGCAGGGGGAATATTAACCAGGCATAACTTTATAATAGTTAGTTCTGCAATATTTATGTGTAGGGGGAAACCGCCTAAAATCCATTTTAATCAGATTTTTAGCTTTGCCAGCATGGGGTCAATGGGGTAGATTTACTAGAGATACATAGCAAGTTAAGTATTTAGAACTCATTTAGGGGCAATATGTTATGCGTAAATTTTGTGCTCAAAGTATTATTGTATTTCAATGCCTAATGATCTTACGATGTATTGACTAGATTTATTTAAGTTAAAGGGGTTACCAAGTTATCTAGTTTTTTACTTATAGTAGTGTAGGTACAATTGATTACACAGTGGTGTGTATGCAATATAAGTAATAATAGACTAAGACGTCTATTTATGCTGAGCGATGATGTGCTCAAAGTAAATGGGCGTCTTTTTTTCATAAAGGTGCTGGTGGGGTATGGAACGATGAGTTGTAAATAATGAATGTAAAGCAGCATAAGAAACAGAAAGGAGCGTCAAAATGAAAGGTTTTTTTTGTGGTGTGTTAGTTTTAGTGGTTGCTCTATTTGGTGTGTTTGGTTTTACCGGTAATGTTTTTGCATCAGAGGGTGTATTGGAGGCATTGGATTTGGATATTGAGGCATCCGGCACGCTTGATTTCTACTCTCAATACGTCTGGCGCGGATTTGTTCTGGATACGGATCCGGTAATTCAGCCGGGATTTAGCTTAAGCGCATATGGTTTTACTCTTGGTTGGTGGGGTAGTATGGACGTTGATAATAATGATAATCTAGCTTCTGGTGAATCAGATACGACTATTGATTATACTAAAGAATTTGAGGATTTTAGCATGTCTTTAGGGCATACATATTATGATTTTCCCGGATCAAACGGATACAGCAAAGAGTTTTATGTAGGTGTTGGTTTATCTAATTTACCTCTTTCTCCCGCTGTTACCTATTATCATGATTACGGCGATGAAAATAATGGAGGAGGAAAAGGAAATTATGTAGTTTTAGATCTAACTCATAGTTTTGAATTAATAGATGATCCGGAGATAAGCTTGGATTTAGGCGCTCATGTTGCTTACAATGATGAGTTATTTATTGTTGGAGAAGGAGGAGATTATCTTCTAAGTGCGGGGCTTACTGTTCCTTTAACTGGAAGTTTAACTTTTGCTCCTAGTGTAAACTACGCGATTCCCTATGGTGATGTGAAAGACTTAAACGATGGAAATCAGAAAAATAGATTCTATGCCGGTTTTAGTCTGGGGTATGCATTTTAAGGGAGGGGAGATAGAAATGTTTAATAGAATATTAAAATTAGGTTTAAAATTAGGTTTGTTTAGTTTCGTAGCTGTTGCCTGTTTGGGCAGTGTTGCGTTTGCTGATGAACCGACAGCGGCAAGTAATGCTATAGCTATTAATACAGTCTGGACGCTTCTAGCCGCTTTTTTAGTGTTTTTTATGCAGGCAGGGTTTGCTATGGTAGAAGCCGGTTTTACGCGTGCCAAAAATGCCTGTAATATTATGATGAAAAATCTTATGGATTTTTCCATAGGCTCCATTGCTTATTGGGCTATTGGTTTTGGAATAATGTTTGGCGCCAGCGCATTCGGATTTTTTGGCAAAGACGGTTTTTTCTTAAGCGCGGCTAATCCTTCTACCGGAGATGGTCAGTGGCAGTTTGCTTTTTGGATTTTTCAGACCGTATTCGCAGCCACCGCGGCAACAATAGTTTCTGGTGCTATGGCTGAGAGGACAAAGTTTAGCGGGTATCTTTGGTATAGTGTATTTATTACAGCGCTTATTTATCCTGTTGTCGGACACTGGATCTGGGGTGGTGGATGGCTTTCTGCTAAAGGTATGATTGATTTTGCCGGCTCAACCGTGGTTCATTCTGTAGGTGGATGGGCAGCCTTGGCAGGAGCAATAATGCTCGGGCCAAGATTAGGTAAGTATAATAAAGATGGAACTTCTAATGCTATACCCGGACATAGTATTCCCTTGGCAGCTTTAGGTGTGTTTATTCTTTGGTTTGGTTGGTTTGGTTTTAACGCGGGAAGTACAACAAGTGGTACTAATTTGAGTATTGCGACTATTGCTGTAACTACAAATCTGGCTGCGGCCGCTGGGGCAATATGTGCGATGTTTACCGCGTGGAAAAGATTTGGTAAGCCTGATACCAGTATGGCTCTAAACGGTGCTTTAGCTGGATTGGTTGCTATTACAGCCGGGTGCGCAAGTGTTTCTCCTTTAAGTGCAATATTGATAGGTGCGGTTGGAGGTGTGTTGGTTGTTTTAAGTGTTGAGTTTATTGATAAGGTTCTTCGTATTGATGATCCTGTTGGTGCCGTATCCGTTCATGGGGTATGTGGTGTTTGGGGTACGCTTGCGGTAGGTCTTTTTGCGCAGGCTTCTTATGGAGAATCTAGCGGCGCAGGCGCTGTTAATGGTCTTTTCTTTGGTGGTGGATTGAGTCAGTTTATGACTCAGTTGATTGGTGTTGCTTCAGTATTCGTCTGGGTATTTGGGGCCGCATTGCTTCTTTTTGGAATCATTAAAGTCACTATAGGTTTAAGAGTATCCAAAGAAGAAGAACTAAAAGGACTTGATATAGGCGAGCACGGTATGGAGTCTTATGCCGGTTTCGAGATATTTACTACACAGTAGTAGAATCCCGCATCAATAGAATATCCTAAAATTATCGGAAGACAATTTTAGGATATTCGGCGGGATCAATTCCCCTCACCGTTTCGTTTTGCGTATCAAAAGCGAAACAAAACGACGGGGGTCATTGAGGAGGAAAAACATGAAGCTAATAATTGCAATGATACAACCACATAAGTTGCCTGATGTAAAAAAGGCCTTATTTGATGCTGATATTCACAAGATGACGGTAAGTAATGTCTTGGGGTGCGGTCAGCAGAGAGGATTTACCGAGACATACCGTGGTGTAATACATGAGGTAAATCTTTTAAAGAAGATAAGGTTAGAAATTGCCGTTAACGAAGATTTTGTCGAACCGACAATAAAAGCTATTATCGCCGGTGCTAAAACTGATAAAATTGGAGATGGTAAGATATTTGTCTTGAATATGTCTGAATGTATTAGGATACGCACAGACGAAAAAGGTAGTAACGCGATCGGTTAAATAAGTGAAGATACAACCCCGCGCCTTTTTAATGTTTAATTAAAATAGTAGAAGGCGCGGGATTAATTACGACTTACAATTTATGTCATGTTATTTTATAAATTGCGTCGTTATCGAAATGGAAGATAGAGAATTAATTAACAAACTTAGACAGGTAAAAGAAGAAAGGAGATATACTCTGCATGATTTATCGAAGCGTCTTGATATACAAGTTTCGACTATAGAGAGATGGTTTAAAACTTGTAGGATAAATAAAGTTTATGCTCAATTGGTCAGGCAGAAGCTGAATTTGTAGCAGGTTTTTTTTATCCTATTTTTATTCATTTGAATAATCAACTGTGTAATACATTGCATCTTAGGCCCTTCCCTAAAATGTATTAGGAAGGCCTACCCTGCTGGGTAAAGGAAGTAGGAAAATATATCTTTGGGGATAAAAGAAAGGAGCGTTGAGTATGTGGGAAAAAATATCGAGAACATTAATGCTTGCAGTGGTAGTGTTGATTTTTACTGTTATTTTTGTAAGTAGTGCCTTTGCCGATGAACAGACGTTATATGCCAGCGTAGCAGGTATTGATACTTTGTGGGTTATGATTGCCGCGTTTATGGTATTTCTAATGCAGGCAGGTTTTGGGATGCTTGAGGCCGGTTTAATACGCGCAAAGAATACCTGTAACATTTTAATGAATAACTTTCTGGATTTTTGTATGGCATCTATGGGATTTTTTATCTTTGGCTATGCTATAATGTTTGGTGTTGGTAATGGTTTCATGGGGGGCACGGGATGGTTCCTTATCGGCGCGGAAGGCGAAGGGCACTTACCACTTTACGCGACTTGGTTTTTTCATGCGGTATTTTGCGGAGCCGCGGCAACTATTGTCGCGGGAGGCGTTGCTGAACGCATGAAATTTAAAACATATCTTATGTATTCGTTTATAATTTCCGCGGCTGTATATCCTGTTATCGGTCATTGGGTTTGGGGTAATGGATGGCTTGCCGGTTTAGGTTTCGCTGATTTTGCGGGTTCTACTGTTGTGCATACAGTAGGTGGGACTGCGGCTTTAGTTGGTACTATGGTTTTGGGTCCTCGAATCGGAAAATACAATAAAGATGGAACAGCTAATGCTATTGAGGGGCATTCCATGCCTCTCGCGTCATTAGGTACATTGATTCTCTGGTTTGCCTGGTTCGGATTTAATCCGGGCTCAACCCTAAGCGTAGGCGATGGAAGTCAGATTGCGCATGTCGCAGTAACTACGAATATGTCAGCAGTCGCCGGCGCGTTAAGCGCTATGTTTTTTGCCTGGAAAAAATTCGGCAAACCTGATCTTACAATGACGATGAATGGTGCGTTAGCAGGGCTGGTAGCAATTACAGCGTCTTGTGCCTTTGTTACGCCGCTTGAGGCAATGATTATCGGCGCAATAGGTGGAATTATTGTTGTACTTGCTACGGTATTTCTTGATAAAATACATATTGATGATCCTGTGGGTGCTGTACCGGTACATCTGGCTAACGGTATTTGGGGTACTTTAGCTGTAGGAATATTTGGCCGTAAGGCATTAGGCCTTGCTCGCGATGGTCTCTTACACGGTGGAGGATTTACCCAACTTAAAATTCAGGCATTAGGTGTAGTTACTGCTGCTTTATTTGTAGGTATTGTTATGTTTGTTGTATTTAAACTTATTGATAAATTTATAGGCCTTAGGGTGTCTCGTGAAGAAGAATTAAAAGGTTTGGATATTACTCAACACGGTATGGAGTCTTATGCCGGTTTTGAGATATATACTACGAAATAAAAGGTGTTGTCCCTTGCTTAAACGCCGGGAAAATCTCTACGATATTTTCCTCGGCAAGCTTCGGGATCAAATCGCGCAGATAACTTATATCACTTTGTTCTATAAGTTATGCGCTCATTGAGGAGGTAAAGCATGAAATTTATAATTGCAATGATACAACCGCATAAATTACCCGATGTAAAAAAGGCCTTATTTGATGTTGGTATTCACAGGATGACGGTAAGTAATGTATTAGGTTGCGGCCAGCAGAAAGGATTTACCGAGACATACCGTGGTGTAATACATGAGGTGAATCTTCTAAAGAAGATAAGGCTGGAAATTGCCGTTAACGAAGATTTCCTCGAGCCGACAATAAAAGCTATTATTGATGGGGCGAAAACAGGTAAGATTGGTGACGGTAAGATATTTGTGATGGATATGTCGGAGTGCATTAGAATAAGGACGGGCGAACGCGGCAATGAGGCAATAGGCTGATAGAAAAAGTAAGGCCTTACCAGAGAGAGCATTTTTTTACTTAAGGTAGTAGAAATTTAATAGAGTAGGTTTGTCTATTACTAAATAAGGAACAAAGGCGTTCTCTTAAATGAGAGCGTCTTTTTTTATTTGTTGCATTTTAATTTGACTGGCAGTATAATAGGCGAATTAAATAATAGGTATGCCCTTGATAAATAAAGGCGAGGATTCTTTCGCTATATGAATGGAAATAAGCGAATGAATCAAAGGGGGGTGGGGAAAGAATTTTCCCCACGCTTTCGGGGTGACAGTGACGAATATAAGTGAGGAACGCTTTGACCCCGCCAAAGGCGGGGTATGGGGAGCGAGCGTAAGCGAGCGACTTAAAAGGAGGAAAAATGGCTTTAACGAAAAAGGATGTTTTAAAGTTGGTAAAAGAGCATGATGTAAAATTTATCCGTCTCTGGTTTACGGATATTTTAGGACAAGTTAAGAGTTTTGCTATTAATAATGTAGAATTGGAAAAGGCTCTGGATCAGGGTATGGGTTTTGATGGGTCATCTATTACCGGATATCAGGCAATTGAAGAGTCTGATATGATTGCTATGCCGGATCCAAATACTTTTGCGCTTCTTCCCTGGAGGCCAAAGGAAAAGGCAGTTGCCAGGATGATTTGCGATGTATTACAGCCGGATAGAACTCCTTATGTCGGTGATCCGCGTTATGTTTTAAAGAGAGCTCTTAGCCGCGCCAAGAAAATGGGCTTTAATCATTTCTATGTCGGTCCTGAGCTTGAGTTTTTCTATTTTAAGAATGATCAGGGAACTGAAATTTTAGATAAGGGCGGATATTTTGATTTGACGACGTTAGATGTCGCGAGCGATTTAAGACGTGAAACAGTGCTTGCCCTTGAGGCTATGGGTATAAATATCGAATACTCTCATCATGAGGTAGCGCCAAGCCAACATGAGATAGATATGCGTTATACCGATGCTCTAAAGATGGCTGATGATGTACTTACATATCGTATTGTAGTAAAAGAAATAGCCAGTAAGTTCGGTGTATATGCGACATTTATGCCTAAGCCGATATTCGGCGAAAATGGCTCCGGTATGCATACGCATCAGTCGCTTTTTAAAGGAAGTGCCAATGCTTTTTTTGATAAATCATCACCTGATCATTTATCAAAAACAGCGCATGGCTATATCGCCGGATTGCTGAAGCACTCAAAAGAAATCTGCTCTATTTTTGCTCAGTGGACAAATTCCTATAAGAGGCTTGTACCGGGATATGAAGCACCGGTTTATATTTCCTGGAGCCAGAGAAATAGAAGCGCTTTAGTCAGAGTTCCGCATTATAATCCCGGTCAGGAAAAAGCAACCAGATGTGAGTTTAGAGCATGCGATCCGGCATGTAATCCTTATTTTACGTTTGCTGTAATGTTATCAGCCGGATTAGAGGGAATAGAGAAGAAGTATAAGGTTCCTAAACAGATGGAGACAAATCTCTATCACTTAACAGATGAAGAGAGAAAATCCAAGGGGATTGATAGCCTGCCTGATAGCTTAGGCACTGCGATTTCTGTTACTGAAAAAAGTAAGCTTGTAAAGCAGGTTTTAGGCGATCATATCTTTGAAAGATTTATTGAGATTAAGAAAAAAGAGTGGGAAGAGTATAGGATTCAAGTTACCAGTCAGGAGCTCAATAAGTATCTTTCGATTCTTTAATCTTTAGTTTGTAAGAGTAATATTCCCCTCCGGGGAAAGTCAGGTTTTTTACCGGAGGGGTTTTTTTAAGGGGTTTTTTAAGCTTGACAGATAAGTGCCTTGGTGGTATAAAGTTAGGACTGTTGAGGCGGGCGTCCGCAAGTATATAGGGCGCATTTTTTGTATCGAATACTTATATCTCGGATGTTGCTATTGCAAAATCCGCCCGAAGGGCCGACTGATTAAATCTCGACGAGATTTAATCATGCTTGTCGGGGTAATCCAAAAATTGGCAGGCATTTTTTTGGTACAATACTATAATTTGCAATTATCAGCTTTATAATGAGTTACACAGTTATTTAATTTATATTGCAAATTTTGGGATAATATGAACTATCATAATTTTCCTAAACAGCAAGGCTTATATGACCCGCGTTTTGAACATGATTCCTGCGGTGTGGGGTTTGTTTGTAATGTTAAGGGTGATAAGTCTAATAAGATAATTTCGCAGGGGCTTGAGGTTTTAAATCGCTTAGCGCACAGAGGTGCTACCGGTTCGGATCCTAAAACAGGCGATGGCGCGGGTATTCTTATACAAATCCCGCATGAATTTTTCGCGAAAGTAGCAGATCAGTCAAAGATAAAACTTCCTTCAGAGGGCGCGTACGGCAGCGGACTTGTTTTTTTACCTCCCGATAAAAAAGAATATCAGTTTTGCAAGGGCGCATTTTTAAAATTCATCAAAAAAGAAGGACAGATCCTTCTCGGCTGGCGTAAAGTTCCTTTGGATAATAATGGTATTGGTCGTATTGCTCGAGAATGCGAGCCGATAATTGAACAGGTATTTATCGGGAGAAATAAAAAAATAAAAGAGCAATTAGGTTTTGAACGCAAGCTCTATGTAATCAGAAAGCAAGTTGAGAATGCTATAGCCGCGTCCAATATAAAGAAAAAATCATTTTTTTATATTACCAATTTATCAAGTCGTACATTCTCCTATAAGGGGCAACTCACACCGCATCAAGTGGAGAATTTTTTTCTGGATTTAAAAGATAAAGATTTAAAAAGCGCGCTTTCTCTTGTGCACTCCCGCTACAGTACAAATACTTTTCCTACCTGGGATCTGGCGCAGCCTTTTAGATTCCTGGCTCATAACGGAGAGATAAATACTTTGCGCGGTAATATAAATTGGATGCATGCAAGAGAGGGATTATTGAATAGCCCTGCTTTTGGTAAAGATATTGAAAAGATAAAATCAATAATTGTTTCCGGGGGGAGTGATTCGGCCACATTAGATAACGCGTTTGAATTATATACTTTGGCAGGGAGAAGCCTGGCTCATACAATGATGATGTTGATTCCCGGGGCCTGGGAAAATAATAAATTTTTAACTGATGAATTACGCGCGTTCTATCAGTATCATGCCTGCCTCAGTGAACCATGGGATGGCCCGGCAGCCATTGCTTTTACCGATGGTACGCAAATTGGCGCGGTATTAGATAGAAACGGTCTTCGTCCCGCGCGTTTTATAGTAACCAAGAGCGATTTAGTTGTTATGGCAAGCGAGGTGGGAGTTTTAGATATTGCTCCGGTTGATATACTTTTGTCAGGCAGGCTTGAGCCCGGTAAGATGTTTTTTATTGATACGGAAAAAGGCTGTATCGTGGATGATGAAACCATAAAAGAAGAGATGGCCAACGCCAGACCTTACAAACAGTGGCTTAGTGATAATGTCGTAAAGTTAGAAGATTTACCCGCGCCTAAAACTATTGCAAAGCAGGAAAAAATTGACACACTTACCCAGCTTAAAGCATTTGGTTATACCCGTGAAGATTTAAAAGTGCTTATTAAGCCGATGGTAGAGAATGCCCATGAGCCGACAGGCTCCATGGGTAATGATTCTCCCCACGCGGTCTTATCAAAAAATCCCCAGTTACTTTTTACTTACTTTAAGCAATTATTTGCCCAGGTTACAAATCCGGCAGTTGATCCTATTCGCGAAGAGATAGTAATGAGTCTTGAGACATGTATTGGTCCGGAAAAAAATGTCTTAGATGAAACGCCCGAACATGCTCATAGATTAAAGATTGCTGAGCCGATTTTAACTAATCCTGAATTTGACAAGATACGCGGAATTGATATTAAAGGATTCCGTGCTAAAACAATATCTGTTTTATTTCTTGTCTCTGATGAGAGAGATTTTAAAAAGACAATCGAGAGAATATGTAAAGAGGCAACTAACGCGATAAGCGAAGGCTATACATTTATTGTTTTAAGTGACAGAGGGATAAATAAAGATTATGCCGCGCTTCCTATATTGCTTGCAACAGCGTCCGTGCATCATCATTTAGTAAGATCCGCTCTTCGTACACAGATAGGTATAATCATTGAGAGTGCCGAACCCCGAGAGGTGCATCATTTTGCTCTTTTATTCGGATACGGGGCGGATTGCATCAATCCTTATTTGGCATACCGCGCGATTGATAATTTAATTGAAGAAGGCTATATAACTTTAGGTTTAGAGGAGTCTATAAAAAATTATCGCAAGGCAGTCAATAAAGGTATTCTAAAGATTCTTTCTAAAATGGGTATATCTACATTACGGAGTTATCGGGGAGCGCAGATATTTGAAAGTTTAGGAATAAACAGTGAGGTAATAGATAAATGTTTTACGGGGACTCCTTCCCGAATAGGAGGAGTAGGATTTAAAGAAATTGCCCAGGAAACAATCGCAAGGCACACGCAGGCATATCCCGAATCAATAATTGATTTTCCCTATTTATCAACCGGGGGGGTATATCAGTGGAAGAGAGACGGAGAATTTCATCTTTGGAATCCTCAAAGTATAGCCGCCTTGCAGGATGCAACCAGAAATAATGATTACGCGCGCTATAAGCAGTTCGCCGTTCTTATCAATGACCAGTCGAAGAATCCGACCACTTTACGCAGCCTTTTAAAATTTAAAGAAACAAAACCTATTCCTTTAGATGAGATTGAGCCAAAGGAAGAGATATTTAAGCGGTTTGCAACCGGGGCAATGAGTTTCGGATCAATTTCTCGCGGCGCGCACGAAAGTCTTGCTATTGCCATGAATAGGATAGGCGGACGTTCAAATACCGGAGAAGGCGGAGAGGATCCTGCAAGATTTACTCCTCTACCAAACGGTGATTCTAAGAGAAGTTCAATTAAGCAGGTTGCCTCCGGACGGTTTGGCGTAAATACAAATTATCTGGTAAATGCCGATGAATTACAGATTAAGATTGCCCAGGGAGCAAAGCCGGGTGAAGGGGGCCAGCTTCCCGGACATAAAGTAAGTGCGATAATAGCAAAGACAAGATATACTACTCCGGGCGTTACGCTTATTTCACCGCCTCCGCATCATGATATTTATTCTATTGAGGATTTAGCGCAGTTAATATTTGATTTAAAAAATACTAATCCCAGAGCAAGGATAAGTGTCAAGCTTGTATCAGAGGTTGGTGTAGGTACAATCGCGGCAGGTGTAGCCAAGGGTCATGCGGATATGATTTTAATATCAGGCGCAGACGGCGGGACAGGTGCCTCTCCTAAGAGTTCTATCAGGCATGCGGGTCTTCCCTGGGAGTTGGGGATTTCAGAGACGCATCAGACCTTAGTATTAAATGATTTAAGAAGCCGCGTGCGTCTTCAAACAGACGGTCAGATGCGTACGGGCCGTGATGTTGCCATTGCGGCAATGTTGGGAGCCGAGGAGTACGGTTTTTGTACAGCCGGATTAATTATCTTAGGTTGTCTTATGCTCAGGCATTGCCATCTTAATAATTGTTCTTTAGGTGTTGCAACACAGGATGATATTTTACAGGGTAGGTTTAAAGGTAATCCCGCGCACGTTGTAAATTTTATGAATTTTGTAGCAGAGGATTTACGTGAGATTATGGCGTCTTTGGGAATACGTAGTGTTAATGAATTAATCGGGCGCACCGATTTATTGGAAGTAAATGAAAAAATAGTTCCTGAGAAGGCAAAACAAATAGATTTTTCTAAGATACTTTATAAGCCGGAAGTAAACGCGAATATAATTACGTACTGTCAGATTCCTCAGAACCACGCGATAGATGAAGTCTTGGATCGTGATCTAATTAAACTTGCAAGGCCGGCGATAGAAAAAGGCGAAACAGTTAATCTGAATTTAGATATTAAAAACGCGGATAGAGCAACCGGTGCGATGTTAAGTGGTGAGGTCTGCAGAAAATATGGAGACGAGGGTCTGCCTAATGATACGATAAATTGTAAGTTTAGAGGGGTTGCCGGACAGAGTTTTGGCGCCTGGCTTGCTAAGGGTATTACTTTTGAACTTTCCGGTATGAGTAATGATTATATCGGTAAGGGTATTTCAGGTGGTAAGATTATTGTTTATCCCGGAAAAGGTGCGGATTATGTGCCTGAGAAGAATATCATTATCGGAAATACCACATTTTACGGAGCAATAAGCGGGGAGGCTTACATAAGAGGTATTGCAGGTGAGCGTTTCTGTATCAGAAATTCCGGTTTATATGCTGTTGTTGAAGGCGTGGGAGATCACGGCTGTGAATATATGACAGGAGGAAGAGTTGTGGTCTTAGGTAGTACAGGCAGGAACTTTGCCGCGGGAATGAGCGGCGGTGTTGCCTATGTATATGATATCGAAGGAAATTTTAAAGATAAATGTAATATGGGTATGGTGGAATTAGAAGGATTAACTGAGGAAGATAAAACAACTATCCATAATCTCCTTTCAAATCATAAAAAATATACCAAAAGCACTGTAGCAGGGAAAGTACTTGATGATTTTAGTAATCAAGTTAAGAAGTTTATCAAGGTCATGCCTATAGAATATAAGAGAATACTCCAGCAGCAAGAAGTTGAAGAGAAGCTAGGCCTGGCGGAGGTATCGGATGGATAAGGCGATAGCTAATATAGATTTAGTTTTTTCTGGAGATAAACATACTTAGGCGATAACGCCAGAAAGAGGAGTTTGAGGGGAAAGATTTTTCCCTCAATGAATCGCTGCTTTGTTTACGCTGCGGGGTGACAGTGACGAGCGTAAGCGAGGAACGCCAGAGGGGCAATAAGCTCCTATGGGGAGTGAGCGAAGCGAACGACGGCGGAGTGTTTCGGACGGCTAAGAGAAATTAAAAATGAAAAATAAAAAATTGAGAAAATGTAAGGATTATGCTGATGCGCAAATTGCCAAGAACCGTTTTAATAAGTCGTCCACAAAAATTATTTCCGCTAGGCAGTTGAAGGAAAAATTCGGCGTATAGTTAGTAAATTTATGTTGAGGCTTGGCCTCAACAAGAGTTTTTAGTCGTTCATTGATAAATTTGCACACTTTTTCACTCAGGTGCGATTTTTTAACGCAAAGGTCTTTCGTAATTTAGGCACCTGTGGGACTCCCCCGCCGTTGGCGGGGTCAAACAGTCCTCGGCGTCCGCCTTTGGCGGAAACCAAAATTACTCAAGCTGCTTTGCTAAAATCACAGTTCGTTTAAAAGTGTCAAAGTTATCAATGTTCCTTGTCGGTAGGTAGGAAGCGAATGATGGCGGATGGACAGGTGTTCATTATGAACTTCGCCTATTGATTGTTAGAGGGAATAAAATAAATGAAAAAGAAAAATTTTATCCCAAAACAACAGGTGTCCAACGAGGGTATACCTTCATCCAGAGAACTTAACAAATTTAGAGAATTTACTCAGTATGTGTGTGAAGCTAAAGAAAAAGGATACGTCATAGAATCATTCTTAGTGGCATACCAGATAATTCAAGAAATGGAATTGCCTAGATTGAAAAAATTGATTTTGCAAAAATTGGGATTGAATAAATTAATAAAAGACCTTAGCATCGAAAGGAATCCGTATGTTTCAAATTTAAATTATTTAGCCTTATCGCAAGATGTAGAGCTATATATCCTACTTGAAAAAGCCAGAAAAATAAGAAATGAATTATCTCATAAATTAACTAATTTTAATAATATAAAAGAGCCGAAAGAAATCGCACGGAAAGCCTTAAAAGACATCATCATGAATTTATTTAGGGCAATCCAAGATAGATGGAATGGTGACGTAGCTATTCCAATATTAACTCTTTATCCTAAAGGATGGAATGATTGCAGAAGACAAACCCTTAAAAACATGGGATTAGACGAAGATTAAAATATTCAACAATTTAATCTTCGTTACAAAGGTTGGCGGCAGGCAGCGGAGGAAAACGCGTCGCTGATTTCGGGCGTTAGGAGAAAAGTAATTATGGATAATAATCCTCAATTACAATTAAATCTTATTACATATGGTGCTGTTCTTGGCGCTATTCTATCGCTTTTCACGGCTCTTGTAGTATTCTTACTTGAAAGAAAATTTTCAGAAAAAACTCGTCAGAAAGAAAAAGAGAATGAAATTATTGAACAAACTCTAAAATTTATTTTTAAGGCAAACGATATCCTTAATGATTTGTGGGTTGACAGAGAATTATTAGAAAAAACAATGGTAAAATCTCCTCAAAATGCCCAACGAATTGAGCAACAACTATTTAAGAGATTTGATGAAAATATACGGAATGATTTTTTCAAAGAACTTATGTTTCATTCCGGCCAGATTAAAAGATTAAAAAATAAATCATTCTGGGAAGATTTTGAAAAACTGAATTTAATTTATCAAGATCTAACAAAAGTAATGATTGATTTAAAACCAAAAAAAGAATATGAGGGGTTAGATAATAAATACAAAGAATTAAAGAAAAAATTTATTGAGAAATGCATAAAGGCAATTGAAATTTAACATCTGGATCGGAGTTCTGGGACGGTTCACTTAATTAATTGAAGCTTAGCTTCAATTAACATTAAATACAGGGAGGGTGCAATGACTAGTTTTAAGGAACGTATTATTCGCGCGGCTAGGTTAGATGTTCATCTGTATGAAGAGGTTGAGGCGGACAAGGGGTCAATGAAGCAGGCTATGGGGGTTGTTGTTATTTCCAGTGTAGCAGCCGGAATAGGTCTTTTTGCAAAAGGAGGGCTCAGCGGGATTTTACTAGGGACGATTGCGTCTCTTGTCGGGTGGTATATCTGGGCCTATCTTACTTATTTTATCGGCACGAAAATTCTTCCGGAGCCACAGACTAAAGCGGACCATGGTGAATTGCTGCGTACGATCGGTTTTGCCAGTTCTCCCGGATTGATTCGGGTATTGGGTATTATTCCGGGGTTGGGAAAGGTGGTTTTTTTCGTGGCCTCAATTTGGATGTTAGCGGCAATGGTTACCGCAGTTAGGCAGGCTCTTGATTATAAAAGTACATTACGAGCTGTAGGGGTTTGCATAATTGGTTGGTTTATTCAAGCGTTAATCCTTATGTTTTTGTTTTCTATTTTAGGCGTAAAACCAGTTTAATAGTTGAATTTTAGCTTGTTGAGGCTTGGCCTCAACAGTTTAACAGGGGATTTTAGGAATTAATATGGCTGATCCAAAAGGATTTTTAAAAATTAAACGTAAAAATTCAGAATATCGTCCGGTATGCGAGCGGGTTAAGGACTATAAGGAAGTTGTAGTTGCCAGGTCCGATGAGCATTCACAGGAGCAGTCGTCTCGGTGTATGGATTGCGGTGTACCTTTTTGTCATTGGGGTTGTCCCGTAGGTAATTTTATCCCGGAGTGGAATGATCTTGCATTTTCCGGGCATTGGGAGCGCGCGGTTGATATGCTGCATGCCTGCAATAATTTTCCGGAGATTACAGGAAGGATTTGTCCTGCGCCCTGTGAGTACGCTTGTGTTTTAGGTGTAAATGATGACCCTGTAACAATAAGAGAGAATGAGCTTGCTATTATTGAACATGCGTTTGCTAGTGAGTATATAAAGCCCAATCCGCCAGAGAGCCGCAGTGGAAAGATGGTAGCTGTTGTTGGCTCGGGCCCCGCGGGGCTTGCCTGTGCTGATCAATTAAATAAAGCGGGACATAGCGTTGTTTTGTTTGAGCGCGATGATAAAGCGGGAGGAATACTTCGTTACGGTATACCTGATTTTAAATTAGATAAGTCTATACTTGATAGACGAATAAATTTATTGAAGAAAGAAGGTATTGAGTTTCGTATGGATCTTAATGTAGGCGTTGATTACTCGTCTTCTAAATTATTAAAAGAATTTGATGCTGTATGTTTGACCGGCGGGTCACGAGTCCCGCGTGATTTAAAAATCGAGGGAAGAGATTTAAAAGGAATTCACTTTGCTATGGATTTTCTAATCCAGGGCAATAAGATAGTGGCAGGGGAAGATATAGAGGATGATTTACTTATTAATGCTAAAGGAAAATGTGTTGTTGTTATCGGAGGAGGAGATACGGGATCTGATTGTGTAGGTACTGCTAACCGTCAGGGGGCTAGTTGTGTTGTGCAAATTGAGGTAATGCCTAAGCCGTCTGAGGCGCGGACTGATGATTTTCCCTGGCCAAACTATCCGTTACTTTTAAAGATATCTACTTCGCACCAAGAGGGCAGTGAGCGTCATTGGTCCATTCTAACTAAGAAGTTTTCAGGAGAGAATGGAAAAGTAAAAAAACTTCAGTGCGTGCGGGTTGAGTTTCCCGGAAAAGATGAGAACGGACGTGCGAAAATGTGCGAGGTAGCAGGCAGTGAATTTGAGATTGAAGCAGATTTAGTTATTTTAGCTGTTGGTTTTGTTCATCCTGAGCATAAAGGTTTATTGGAATCACTTGGTGTTGATTTAGATGATAGAGGTAATGTAAAGTGCGATGATAATTTTATGACTTCCAAAAAAAAGATTTTTACCGCGGGCGATATGCACAGAGGACAATCTCTTGTTGTCTGGGCGATATCTGAAGGAAGGAAAGCCGCGCGCGCAATAGATGAGTATTTGATGGGTACGTCTAATTTGCCTACGATGTAAGATTTTCCTATAAGCCAGAAGGCAATGGTTTGGTTTCGAATAGCCAAAGCCATAAGCCAGAAGGCAATGGTTTGGTTTCGAATAGCCAAAGCCACCAAGTTTCGACTTTCTGTTTTACAATATAAGTAATGAAAACAAAGATAATTCTTAATTCTTTAGCCGGAAGAGGGAGAGCCAAAAGGGTCATTGCTGTCATCAGGGATATATTTGAGGATAGAAAAATAGCCCTTGAGATGGACATTACTCAATCGCAAGGTGAGGCAACTAGCTTAGCCACGGAGGCAGTGAAAAACGGTTTTAAACTAATAGTTGCTGCTGGAGGCGATGGTACGATAAATGAAGTTGTTAACGGTATTGTGGGAACAAGAGCTATTTTTGGAGTGATCCCTATTGGCCTGGGTAATGATTTTGCTAAAGGAATAGGTGTTGCGCCTAAATTAGAAGATGCGTGTCGTGTTCTTTATGAAGGTGCGGTTTGCGAGATTGATGTTGGTAGGATAAATAGCAGGTATTTTATTAACGGCGTAGGCATAGGGTTTGATGCCTATGTAGCCAGAGAAAGTCAGAATATCCGGAAGTTTCTTAATCCGGACTGGATTTATCTATATACCGTTTTAAGCAGCCTGTTTAAATATAAGAGCCCAAAGCTTAAGATTAGTTTTAATAATACAACGCTTGATAAAAAAGCATTGCTTATTGCCGTGGGCAACGGCAAGGCTGCCGGTGGAGGGTTTCTGCTTACTCCTTCTGCGGAATTTGACGATGGCCTAATGGATGTCTGTATTATTGATGATCAAAACAGATTAAAACTTCTAAGAGATTTGCCTAAAGCAATCAAAGGAGAACATGTAAACCTTCCTTATGTAAAAACATTTAAGACAAAAGAGATTGTTGTTAGCTCAACGAGTTTATTGTTGGCCCATGCCGATGGAGAGATATTAGAAAGCGGTGAATACAAACTAAAGATACTACCTAGGGCTTTAAGGATAATGCTGCCAAAATAAATATTTTAAAAATGAAGAAAATTTTAGTTTTTATTTTGTTTTTCTTTCTTGCCGCTATCGTAGTCGCGCAGGATTTTGATTCTTTGCGTGACGATATGGTGAATAGTCAGATAGTAAAGCGGGGTGTCACGAATAAACGGGTACTTGATGTAATGCGTACGGTGCCCCGTCATAGGTTTGTACCTAACAGTTTGGCCCATGCCGCATATTTTGATAGGCCTTTGCCCATAGGGCATAACCAGACAATATCGCAACCTTATATCGTAGCTTTAATGACCGAGCTTTTAGAATTAAAAGGCAATGAGAAAGTCTTAGAAATTGGTACAGGTTCGGGGTATCAGGCAGCCATTTTAAGCCTTTTGTGTAAAGAAGTATATACTATTGAGCTCTTAGAACCTCTCGCGCATTCAGCGAGCATGATACTTAAACAGTTGGGATATAAAAATATAGAAGTAAAGCATGGTGATGGGTATTTGGGTTGGGAGGAACATGCGCCGTTTGATGCCATAATAGTTACAGCTTCTCCGAAAGAGATTCCACCCAAATTAATTGAGCAGTTAAAAGAGGGCGGTAGGATGGTTTTACCGGTTGGTACTAATCGGCAAGAGCTAAAGCTGGTTATAAAAGATAACGAAGGAATAAAAGTAGAAAAGATTATCTCCGTTAGGTTTGTACCGATGGTAAGAGATGCTTTAGATTAACAGAGACTTGTTTTTAAAATACTGGTTGAAGCCTGGCTTCAACCAAGGTATTGTTGGGCGGGATGTTATTTAGTGCATTTATGAATTGCAGCGGTGCCGGGAAAAAGTTTTGTAAAGCTAACCTTTTTAAAGCCTGATTGTTTAATAATTTCAGCTAATTCTTCTGCCGGATAAAACCGGGGAATAGTATTTGATAGGTAGGCGTAGCCGTCTTTCGATCCGGATATTAGTCTGCCTACGGGTTTTATAAATAATTTTATATAGAGGTGAAAGAGTTTTTTGATAGTAGGGGATGAGGGTTGGCTTGTTTCAAGATTTATAAAATTTCCTCCGGGCCTTAAAATACGGTAGAGCTCTTTAAAGCTTTCAGCTAATGCCTTGCGATTAATATTTATATTGCGCGTGGCAAATGAGATAGTTATAAGGTCGAATGTATTATTGCGGAAGGGAAGTTTTTTTATATCAGAAAGGCTAAATTCAATATCTCCGCAGGATTTCTTTTTCTTAGCGGCTCTAAGCATAGGTAATGAAAAATCAGCAGCATATACCTTTGTATCTTTTCCCGCATAATGCTTAAGATAAGCTGCTGTTTCTCCTGTACCGGTACAGACATCCAGCCATCGCGTTCCGCCGGTTTTTATTGCTGTTTTTACCGTTTTCCTGCGCCACAGTATGTCCATGCCTAAGGTTAAGACATGGTTAACTAGCTCGTATGTTTTCGGCACTTCACTAAATATATCCTGAACAGCGTTACGCATACAATTTATTTTTTTATCGGTTAGATTTAAGATTAGAGAGTAGGTTTATGTGTTAGGTTGTGCTTTTAAATGCTCTCTAAATTTAGATAGGAATGTATTATGGGTTTCATCAGTGCCAAAATCAAAGCGTATTGTTTTATCGCTATCTTTAAGTGTCACGTAAAGGATACAGCGGGTAGTGCTTCCGGATACTGTAGGAACGTCTTCTTCACCAGCATCTATATTTTTAATATTACTATAAAGAATTTTTTGTTTGGTGCGCCTGATAAATTTATCGATTACTAGTCCGTCTTCTCTTAAGATGAGTCTTTTTGGGTAAGCTCCCAGTATGAACCATAAGAGTATGAGCGCGGGAACAGTATATACGATAAATAAAGAGAAGGTAGCCGGTAAGATGATCGCAATAAGTAAATGTAATACTGCCGCACCCGGGAAGACGAGCAAGAGTTTGATTTTTTTCTCTGACGGTGAAAATACCATTGGTTTTGATTGTTCCATAAGTTTCTCCTTTGTTGTATTTAGTTAAGTTCTATTGTAGGCTTAGAGTTAGATTTTGTCAATGGGGGGGGATAAATTTGGTTTTCATTGATTAGTTTTGGTATTTTTCATATAATAACAGATATCCTGCATTTTACTTATTTTGAGGGAACAATGAAACGAGCGACAAAGATTATAAGTTGGTCATTATACGATTTTGCCAATACTATATTCTCCATGAATATAATATCCCTCTATTTTGCCTTATGGATAACAGTAGATATGGGGGGTAGGGATATTTTCTATAGTGTTGCCTTATCTATTTCAATGCTGATTGCGGCAATTCTTGAGCCGATTCTGGGAACACTTTCGGATATACGCGGAAAAAAAATACCTTTTCTTATATTTTTTACTCTTTTATGTTGTTCTTTTACTGCTCTTTTAGGAGTCGTGGATAGTTTATTTTTAGGGTTGGTATTTTTCGGGATCGCCAATATCGGATATCAACTAGGAGCTGTTTTCTATAGCGCGCTTCTTCCTCAGATAGCGGAAAAGGATGATTTAGGGCGCATATCAGGATGCGGAGTAGGTTTTGGTTATATGGGTACTATTATCGGCCTAGTTATGGTAAAGCCATTTGTAGATACTTTTGGACGACAGGGGGCGTTTATCCCTACGGGTGTGTTATTCCTCTTATTCGCCTTGCCGTGTTTTTTCTTAAAAGAAAAAACCGCAGCGCCGCCCGCAGCATTTTCCGCAAAAGATATAAAGGAATCTTTATCGCGCCTTATAAATATTTTTCGCAATCATAAAAGCTATCCCGGGCTTCTAACTTTTATGTGTGCCGCCTTTATTTTTATGAACGCTATAAATACAGGCATAGTGTTTATGTCTGTATACAGCAGCAAGGTTATCGGATTCTTGGATTCTGAGTTGCATGTATTTTATTTGGTTTGCGCGGGATTTGCTATTCTAGGTTCGTTCTTGTTTGGTTATCTGACGGATAGGTTTGGGCCACGGCGAGTATTAAGTTGGGTTATATTCATCTGGGTTGCGGGTTTGACCTTGGCGGCAATTACCACAACAAAATTAGTTTTTTGGATAGTCGGGCCGATTATAGGTATAGCCCTTGGCTCAACCTGGACATCGTCCCGCGCGTTAGTAGTGCATCTTTCTCCTCCGGAAAAAATAGGAGAAGTCTTTGGGTTGTTTAGTTTTGTGGGAAAATTATCTACAATAGCCGGGCTACTTGTATGGGGTTTGGTTGTTTTAGCCTTTGATTCATTAGGTCTAGTTAAATACCGAATTGCCTTATCTGTACAAATTCTTTTTATGCTGGGCGGGTATTATGTCCTGCGAAAGGTCCCCAGAAACCATCCATAAGTTAAATTGACTTTATAATATATTTATGTTACTATACGCAATCATGGGAGATTGCGGTAGCGGTAAAATTTCCATAAAGCATAGAAATAAAAGGAGATTAGCGTGAAAAAGAAAATAACTATAATAACTATTGTGCTGGTTTTTTGTTTTTCTTTTTTATCGTATGCGGATGAAGCCGGAGTAGAAAGTGTCGAAGATACAAAAGAAGAGTTTCAACTTACCGGTATAATAATCGATAACCGCAGCGCGGAAAAATACCTGGATCAAATCGGCACTTTTGCTCCCAGGTATCCAAAGGTGCAGGCTATTATGCCTATAAGTTATGAAAGCGGATATTCTCTATATACTTCCGATGGGGAGCTTTATAGATTTGATAAGGAGGGCAATGAGAAGATATACGAATTCTTACAGAGCAGGAACAATGTTGTAAAAGTAGTAGTAGATGTTTTAGAAAATAAAGATGAAGAATTAGAGTTGATATCCATAAAAAACCGTTATGTGGGTGCTCGAGGGGAAGAGAATTAAAGATGTGATTAATTCGACCAGATAACTTATAAAACTGTCGTTTCGTAAGTTATGGTCTCACTAAGGAGGTAAGATATGCAGGATTTCAGTCCGGAAGACATTATTAATGTGGGGAGAAAAGAGTTTAAGCGTTATTCAGGCTATATTCCTTTAGTCGTAATAGGAATAGTGGTTTTGTCTTTATTTCAGGGCACTATATATTCCATCAAGACTGAGGAGGTAGGGGTTGTGCAAAGATTCGGTAAATATATTCGGACAGCTAGGCCAGGATTACATTTTAAGCTTCCTTTTGGTATTGATAAAATGACCCGGGTTAAGGCAAAGCGCGAATTTAAAGAAGAATTTGGTTTTAGAACCCTTCAGTCAGGGGTTCAGACGCGGTATTCATCCCAGAATTACCTGGGGGAGTCTTTAATGCTTACGGGAGATTTAAATATTCTGGATGTGCGCTGGGCCGTTCAGTTTAAAATTAGCGATCCGGTGAATCTTCTTTTTAAAACCCGGAATCCCGTGGAGAATGTACGCGATGTTTCGGAAGTTATAATGCGAAGGCTTGTGGGAAATTATCAAGTTGATGAAGTTTTGACTACGTCCAGGGAAGAGATAAATAGTCAGGCAAAAATAAAAATGCAGGAAATTATTGATAAGTATCAAACCGGTATTCAGATTGTAGCGGTAAAATTACTTGATGTAAATCCTCCGGATTCGGTAAAGCCCGCATTCAATGAGGTCAATGAGGCAAAGCAGGAAAAAGAGCGTATGGTCAACCAGGCATGGGAGAATTACAATAAGATAATCCCCAGAGCTAGAGGTGAAGCCGAGAAAACAATACGTGACGCGGAAGGTTACGCGTTAGATAAAATAAATAGATCCAAGGGTGAGGCAGAAAGATTTTTGACCATGCTAAGTGCATATAAGAAGGCTCCGGAGATAACTAGAAACAGGCTTTATCTGGAGACAATGATGAGTGTTTTACCTCGCGTGGAGCATAAATATATTATAGATCCTAAGCAATCATCGATTTTGCCGTTATTAAATTTAGGAGGTAGTGAATAATGAAGTCTATAGCCATATTTTTAGGAGCATTAATAGTACTGGGAATTGTATTTTTTGCAAGCGGCGCGGTTTATGTTCTTGATGAGACGAAGCAGGTAGTAATTACTCAGTTTGGTGATCCTGTGGGAGATCCTATTACCAACGCGGGCCTTAAATTCAAGGTTCCCTTTATTCAGCAGGCGAATTATTTTGAAAAAAGGTTACTGGAGTGGGATGGAGATCCTGATCAGATTCCTACCAAAGACAAAAGATATATCTGGGTAGATACCTATGCCCGCTGGAGGATAGCTGATGCGTTAAAATTCCTGCAGTCGGTGGGAAGTGAGATGAACGCGCATGGAAAATTAGATGTTATAATTAACGGAGCAGCCAGAAATGCGATTACGAGCTATCAATTAGTTGAGGTAGTCAGAAATACCAATCGCATATTAGAAGTTGAAGAAATTAAATCTAATCTTGCTGTTGCAGCTGAGGCATTGGAGGAGATAGAAGCCGGCCGTGAATCACTTGAGATTTTAATCTTTGATAAGACACATGAGCAGCTCGCGAAGCAATATGGAATTGAATTAATAGATGTGCGTATAAAACGTATTAATTATGTAGAAGACGTACGCCGTAAAGTTTATGAGCGCATGATAGCAGAGCGCAAGCGCGCCGCGGAGCAGTATCGCTCAGAGGGAAGAGGAAAGAGCGCCGAGATTGAGGGGCAATTGGGCAAAGAGTTAAAACAGATTACATCAGAGGCATATCGTAAGGCACAAATTTTAAAAGGTGAAGCAGACGCTGAGACGATAAAAATCTATGCCGATGCCTACAGTAAAGACCCTGATTTTTATTCTTTTACTAAAACGCTGCAGACGTATGAAGATACTATTGATGATAAGAGCACGATAATATTAACCACTGATAGCGATTACTATAAATATCTAAAAGGCCTTAAGTAAGTCACGTAAAAATAAAGAAAAGTTTGGTTTGTTTAATAAGGGGGAGTTTTTATGTCTAACTCTACTTTGCAGTCTATTCTAGGGTGGGAGTTTGGGGGCAATACTGTTTTTGTTTACGGAGTATCCTTGTTTATTTTTGTTGGTACACTGTTAATCCTTTATTTATTCAAGCGAGTAGTTATTGTAAAGCTTAAAAAATTAAGCCGGAAAACAAAAACAGATATTGATGATTTTATCATTAGTCTTATCGAACAAATCCGCAGGCCCACGTATATATTAATTGCTTTTTTTATAGCAACGCGGCAGCTTGTACTTTCGGTTAATGTTGATAAAGTCATCGGCGCTGTTTTTTTGATTGTTCTTGTTATTAAAGGTTTAAGGATTGTTCAGTTAATCGTTGCTTATTTTATTGAGAAGATGTATCTGGGGGCGGACGCGAAGTTAGACGCGGCAGAGGCAAAAGCGACTAGAAGCATTACGACTGTATTGAACTGGGTTATTTGGGCAGGGGGCGCGGTATTTATTTTAGATAATTTGGGCATTAAGATTTCTGCTGTTATTGCCGGTTTAGGTATTGGCGGGATAGCTTTGGCGTTGGCGGCGCAAAGTATTTTAGGCGATCTTTTCAGTTCTTTCGCTATTTTCCTGGATAAGCCTTTTAAAGTGGGAGATTTTATTATTGTAGGAGATCTTCTGGGGGTTGTTGAACACGTGGGTATAAAAACTACGCGTATAAAAAGCCTGCACGGTGAGCAGCTGGTATTTCCTAATTCCGATTTGACTAATAGCCGCATCCGGAATTATAAAAAAATGCAGAAACGCAGGGTAAGTTTTCAGATTGGTGTCCTTTATCAAACTACGCATGAGCAGTTAAAAAATATTCCTCAAATTGTAGCTGAGATTGTTAAGAATATTGATAAGGTAACTTTAGATAGGGCTCATTTTTTAAGCTTTGCTGATTTTAGTCTTGTATTTGAAATTGTCTATTATGTTGATGGCAGTGATTATAATCTTTATATGGATATTCAGCAGGAAATTAACCTTGCTTTAAAGGAAAATTTTGGAAAAGCTGGAATTGAGTTTGCTTATCCCACACAGACTCTTTATACTGTGAAACAAAATAGTTAGAAGGAAATGCTCCAATAGCAAAACGCTCGAAAATTTAGAATAAATTTTCGTGCAGCTATCGGAGTCATTCAGCCAAATAACTTATGTTCAGCCTGCGGCTTCCATAAGTCATGGCTTCATTGATATGAATAAACTTACGATTAACGACATCGATGTTAAAGATAAGAGGATTTTAATACGAGTGGATTTTAATGTTCCCTTAGATAAAGATTTAAATATTACGGATGATAAACGTATTCGGGCAAGCCTTCCTACGATTAAGTATTGTTTAGATAATGGCGCAAAAAAGATAATTTTGGCAAGTCATCTGGGAAGGCCCAAGGGGCAAATAACTGATGCATATAGGTTAACACCCGTTGCTTTAAAGCTTGCTATTTTATTGGAGGAGCCTGTTAAAAAGCTGGATGATTGCGTAGGTGATGTTGTCAAAAAGGATATTCGGGAATCCGGAGGCCGGATTGTTCTATTGGAAAATTTGCGATTCCATCCTGAGGAAGAAGAGAATGGTTTGGAATTTGCGAAAGAACTTGCTTCGCTTGCGGACCTTTATATAAATGACGCTTTTGGCACTGCTCATAGAGCGCATGCTTCAACCGAAGGAGTTACGCATTTTTTAAAGTCTGCCGCGGGATTATTATTAATTAAAGAAATTGAATATTTGGGAGGCGCGTTAGATGATCCCAAGAAGCCTTTTGTTCTTATTTTGGGAGGTGCTAAGGTAACCGACAAAATACTTTTGATTGAAAATATGTTAAGTAAGGTTGACCATATTATTATAGGGGGCGGGATGTGCTATACCTTTTTAAAGGCACAAGGTAAAAATATCGGCAATTCTAAGCTCGAGGCAGATAAGATAGATGTTGCCAAGATGATACTTAATAAAGCAGTCGAGGTGGGAGTTGAAATTTCTTTACCTGTGGATAATATTGTAACTGATAAAATTGATGGATCAGGCAAAATAGAGACAGTAGGTGATAGTATCCCTGACGGGTTAATTGGAGTAGACGTGGGAGAGAAGACTATTGAAAATTTCTCCGGGACAATAAAAAATGCTGCGACAATTGTTTGGAACGGTCCGTTGGGAATTTTTGAAGTAGAGGAATTTAGCAAGGGTTCTTTTGCAGTTGCTAAGTTATTGTCTGAAATATCCGCAACTAAAATAATCGGCGGTGGAGATACCGCGGCAATGATTGCAAAATTTAACTTAGAAGATAAGATGACGCATATATCAACTGGCGGCGGAGCTTCCTTAGAATACATGGAAGGAAAAGTTTTACCCGGTATTTCCGCGCTTAGCGATAAGGAGTAATAATGAGAAGGCCTATTATTGCAGGAAATTGGAAAATGTATAAAACAATAGCAGATGCGCTTGAATTAGCTAATGGCTTAAAGAGAGAGCTTTATGCGATCAAAGGGGTTGATATTGTAATCGCTCCCGGTTTTACGTTGTTAGATGAAATCTCAGATGTAATTTCTGGTTCTAATATTAATTTAGGCGCGCAAAACGCGCACTGGGAAGCAGAAGGAGCTTTTACTGGAGAGGCATCTGTTGCGCAGCTTAAGGAATTAGATGTTAAATATATTATTATCGGCCATTCCGAGAGAAGGCAGTTTTTTGGTGAGACAAATGAGGGGGTTAATAAAAGAATAAAAGCTGTTTTATCCGGTGGGCTTATTCCGATTATGTGCGTAGGGGAGAATTTATCTCAGAGAGAGAAAGGGAATACATTTTCTGTGGTCCAGGATCATTTACGAGGCGGGCTTGAAGGGATAGAAAAAGAAGAGGCTAAGGATATTATTTTTGCCTATGAGCCTGTCTGGGCAATTGGAACAGGAAAGACAGCTACTCCCGCGGAAGCTCAGGAAGTGCACGGCTTTATCAGAAAGAAGCTTGCGGAAATTTATGATAATGATACAGCTCAAAGTATGCGTATTCAATACGGTGGTTCAGTTAAGCCGGATAATATAGAAGATTTAATAAAACAGGAAGATATAGACGGCGCGCTTGTGGGAGGTGCCAGCTTGAAAGTAGATTCATTTAGTGAAATTGTAAAGAAATCAGTAGGATGAGTTATCCCGCCAAAAAGCGCGGGATCAATTCACGCATATGATTTACTAAAATCAGAGATTTTTCTAAATTATGCGTTCATTGAAAGGGAAAAAATAAATGTACGGTTTTTTAATAGTTATCCATGTTATGGTATGTGTTTTACTTGTTGCGATTGTGCTTATTCAGTCCGGTAGAGGCGGAGGATTAACGGAGACCTTTTCTTCGGCCGAATCTATATTCGGTACAAAGACAAGCGCTTTTCTTACACGTGCAACTACGGTGCTGGCAATACTTTTTATAACTACGTGTTTATCCCTTTATCTTTTATCAATTAGGAAAAATAGGTCATTAATGCGAGCGGCGCCGCAGATAGTAGAAGAAGCAGCGGGAGTTTATTTACCTGGTGAGGCTGGCGAAGAAAAAAAAGAGATGCAAGCTAACGTTGAGCCAATTGCAACAGAGACTAAAGACATAGAAGAGGATAATGCAGCAAAGATACCTACTGCGCAATAATAATTATACCCTGCCTTTTTACTTGATAGTGAAACTCACAAAACCCATTCTTTTTTTAATCTTTTTATTTTTAAGCGTTAATTCCTTGTCTGCGGCAGAGTTAGCAGCAAGCTGCACTTCGAAAGAAAGATACGGCGGTCATATTATCTGGGCCGCTAGTTCTGATCCGCGTTCTTTTAATCTCATAATAGCTAAGGAAGCTTCAACGACTTCTATTATCGGTATTATGTTTGAAGGTTTGACCGAGACAGATGGAGTAACGCTTGAAATTAAACCTGCCCTTGCTCAAAGTTGGTCCTACGATCAGAATGGCCTTATTTGGGAATTTAAATTACGCCGTGATGTTTTTTGGTCCGATGGCGAAAGATTTAACGCGGATGATGTAGTCTTTACTTTCAACTCTCTTATCTATAACGATCAAATTCCTTCGTCGGCAAGGGATATATTTACTATTGAGGGTAAGAAAATAGAAGTTGAAAAAATTGATGATTTTACGGTTAGGTTTACCTTGCCGAAGAAATTTGTTCCGTTTTTAAGGAGCATGTCTCAGGAAATATTACCCCAACATGTTTTAAAGGATTCGGTTGATGCTGGTAAGTTTAGCTTTACTTGGGGCACTGATACTGATCCGCAAAAGATTATTGGCACAGGCCCGTTTTTACTTAGTGAATATTTACCCGGTGAAAAAGTAGTCTTGTTGCGTAATCCCAGATATTATAAGAAAGATAGAGAAGGTAATCGCCTGCCTTATCTTGAAAAAATAATTTTCCTAATTGTAGGAAATCAGGATGCCGCACTTTTGAGGTTTTTGGATAATGAGTTGGATTCATACGGCCTGCGAGGCAAAGATTATCCTTTGCTTAAACCTAAGGAGAAAGAGAGAGATTTTACAGTTTATAATGTCGGTCCTACGTTTAGCAGTAATTTTATTGTATTTAATCAGAATCGCGGTATAAGCCCGACAACAAATATGCCTTATTATCAAGAAAACAAACTACGTTGGTTTACGGATCTTAATTTCCGTAGGGCAGTGGCGCATGCAATAGATAAAAAAATGATCATTCAGATTCTTATGAATGGTTTTGGAACCTCTCAAAATTCTCCCGTAAGTCCGTCAGCAGAGAATTTTTACACTAAAGATGTTGTAATTTATGATTACGATTTAGATAAAGCGCGTAATATTTTAGCTGAGGCTGGATATCGAGACAGGGATGGTGATGGAATCCTGGAAGATGTGCAAGGTGAGAAAATAGAGTTTAATTTATTTACTGCGGCAGAGGATGATATACGGATTCAGATTTCCGCTATGATAAGGAACGATCTTAAGGAGCTCGGCATGAAAGTTAATTTCTTACCTTTGGAGTTTAATAGTTTGGTGCAGCGTCTTGTTTCTACTTATGACTGGGATGCTGTTGTAATAGGGCTTACCGGGGGTATTGAGCCGCATTTTGGTAAAAATGTTTGGAATTCCAAGGGGAGATTACATATGTGGTATCCGGCACAAGATAACCCCGCGACAGCCTGGGAAGAACGAATCGATGAAATTTTTGATTTAGCGGCACAGGAGTTTAATCAAAGAAGGCGAAAAAAATTATATGATGAGTGGCAGAGGCTTGTTTCGGAAAATCTGCCTTTAATTTATACTGTGCTCGGCGATTCGATGTTTGCCGTGCGTAATAAATTCGGCAACTTTAAGCCCACGAGTTTTGGCGGGCCGTTTCACAACATAGAAGAGATATATATAATACCTAAAGATTAACTAATATATAGCATGCTTACTTATATAATACGTAGATTATTAATATCAATTCCGCTTTTACTTGTAATGTCTTTAATTACATTTCTTTTTATCCAGCTTGGTACGGAAGATTTCTTCGACAGAATGAAGATGGATCCTCAGGTTTCCGAGGAGACTATTGCCCGCTATAGGGCGAGTTATGGGTTGGATAAGCCTGTTCTAACGCAGTACTTTTACTGGCTTAAGAATCTAGCGAGGTTTGATTTAGGGTATTCTTTTTCTTATAATGCGCCTGTTAAAAATATAATTTCCTCTAGATTGTTCAATACGTTTATTCTTTCTTTGAGCAGTCTGTTTTTTACATGGATTATAGCTCTGCCATTAGGTATTTATACCGCGGTGCATCATAGACGTTTCTCCGACAGATTTTTTTCTCTTGTTTCTTTTGCCGGAATTTCTATTCCCAGTTTCTTTTTGGCTTTGCTTCTATTGTATTTTGCAAGTCTAAGCGGAATTCTTCCTTTAGGAGGAATGCGTTCGGCAAATTTTGATTCCCTGAATTTTATACAAAAAATATTCGATATTGCGAGACATCTGGTTATTCCGACAATCGTTTTATCCGTAGGAAGTATTGCGGGGTTGCAGCGTATAACACGCGCGAATCTATTGGATGTTTTGCGGCAACAATATATTACTTTTGCCAGAGCTAAGGGATTATCAGAGAATCGGGTAGTTTATCATCACGCCCTGCGTAATGCCGTAAACCCTTTAGTTACAATATTCGGATATAATCTTTCCGGATTGTTGAGCGGCGCGGCATTGATTGAAATTATTTGCAGCTGGCCGGGATTAGGCATGGTAATGCTTAGTGCGGTTAGATCAAGGGATTTATATTTGGTTATGGGGAGCGTGATAATGAGTGGCGCTCTTCTTTTATTAGGTAATTTATTTGCGGATATTCTTCTTGCCCGCGTTGATCCGAGAATTCGCTATGAACCCCGTTAGAGATAGGTCACCAAAGGTGACCGTCTAGTAAGTTAAATATTTTGAAAACATAACAGATTTAGATAGATATGCGTATATTACATAAAAAAATACCAGCTCAAATCTCTAACGGGGTGAATAAACCAAAGCATAGATCAAAGAGTCAATTTAGAGTAGCGCTTTCGCATTTAAAGAAGAGCCGTTTAAGTAGGTTTAGTATTTTTGCTCTTTTTACCTTGTATACGTTAGCTTTGTTTGCTGATTTTTTTGTTCCCTATGCCTATGATGATGAAGAGAGGCTTCTTTCTTATGCTGCGCCGGCGCGTGTTCATATAATTGATGATAGCGGGAAGTTCAGAGGGCCGTTTATTTATGATACCATAATAGAATTTGATGAATACAGGCGCAAGATTTATAAAGAAGATAAAAGCCGGATACACAGAATAAAGTTTTTTGCAAGACGTCAGAGGTATAAATTCTTGGGTTTATTCGATGCGGATAGATGTTTATTTGGAGTTGATAAGCCCGCAAGGATATATCTGTGGGGTGCGGATATAAGAGGAAGGGATATTTTTTCACGCATTATCTATGGCTCAAGAATATCTTCAACCATAGGATTAATCGGCGTATCTATTTCTTTTTTTATCGGTTTAATGATAGGAGGTATTTCCGGTTTCTACGGCGGAAAAGTGGATAATTTCCTTATGCGTCTTACAGAGATGATAATGATGATTCCCGGGTTTTATCTTATGCTTGTTTTGCGCGAGAGATTCTCTACAAATCTTAATTCGGCGCAGATATATTTGATGATCGTATTTATTTTTGCATTTATCGGTTGGGCGGGGCTGGCCCGTGTTATACGGGGAATGAGTATGTCGCTGCGTGAGCGAGAGTATGTTCTTGCGGCCCGCGCATTAGGGATTTCAAATATTAAGATAATCGTGCGTCATATCTTGCCGCATTGTACTTCTTATGCGATAGTTGCGGCAGCTTTGTCAATTCCGTCATATATATTGGGCGAGGCGACATTGAGCCTTTTGGGCCTGGGGATTCAGGATCCTATTCCCAGCTGGGGAAATATGCTTTCGGAGGCATTAGGGATAGTGCAGATTGGTTTTTATCCCTGGATACTTCTCCCAGGTGTATTTATTTTTATTATGGTTATGTCGTTTAATCTTTTGGGGGATGGGCTAAGAGATGCCCTGGACCCGATGTTTAGATCTTAGGATATTATGGGCATAGGTAAAGATTTATTAAAAATTAGTGATTTAAAGGTGAGTTATGATGCGGATTATGCGTATCAGGCCGTATTAGATGGGATGGATTTCGTGATTAGGGAAGGAGAGGTTCTTGCTTTGGTCGGTGCCTCCGGATGCGGAAAATCTACAGCCGCTTTATCTATTCTTAAACTTTTAAACCCGAAGGCCAGTATCGAAAAAGGTAAAATTATATATAAAGGTAAGGATTTATTAAGCCTGTCTCTAGAAGACATGCGCAAGATAAGAGGGAGAGAAATTTCTATAATTTTTCAGGAACCCTTGAGTGCCCTTAATCCTGTTTTTAACATAGGCTATCAGATGAGTGAAATGCTAAAATTACATCCAGGATTAGATAGTAATAAGATTGACAAAAGAATACTTGAATTATTAAAGCAGGTAGGTATTCCTTCACCGGATAGAGTAGTAGGTTCTTATCCTCATCAACTAAGCGGGGGTATGCGTCAGAGAGTAGTTATTGCTATGAGTATCAGCCTTAACCCCAAATTAATTATTGCTGATGAGCCGACCAGTAATTTAGACGTAACTCTTCAGGCGCAGATTTTGGATTTATTCAGAAAATTAAAGAAAGAATTAGGCCTATCAATTTTATTGATAACACATGATTTAGGAATTGTGGAAAATTTAGCCGATAGAATTTGTATAATGCAGAATGGTAAAGTTATTGAAGAGGATATCACCCCTATTTTATTACGTAAGCCGCAAAAGGATTATACCAAGGAGCTTTTAAGAGCAGCGGATTATTAATTTTTGAATTCAAATTTAAGGTTATCCCTTGCTTAAACACTGGGAAAATTTCTCCCCGTGGAATTCATAGAATTCCCGGGACTTAAGTCCTCGGAATTTCACGGAGTGAAATTCCAGAGGGTACGATATTTTCCACAGTAAGCTACGGGATTAATTCACGCAGATAGTTTATGTCGGCTATGCCTCCATAAGCCATGCGTTTATTAAAATTATGAACGGAAATTTGCTGAAACTAACAGGGATTAAAAAATACTTTCCCATAAAGAAGGGATTATTTTATAAAACTGTCGGTAATGTTAAAGCAGTTGACGGTGTTGATTTGTCTCTCGATTATCGTCAAAGCGTAGGTTTGGTGGGTGAATCCGGATGCGGAAAGACTACTTTAGGAAGGATTGCTTTAAAGCTTATTCAGCCTGATTCAGGAGATGTATATTTTAATGGCGTGAATCTATCTTTAAGCTCAGGCCGTAAACTGCGTCGCCTACGTCGCGATATGCAGGTAGTTTTTCAGGATCCCTTCAACAGTCTCGACCCCAGGTTCAGGGTGAGTCAGATTTTAAAGGAGGCTTTAGATATTTTAAAGACCTGGAAAAGGTCGGAATTAGAAGATAGAATGGTAGAGCTGCTTAAGCAGGTTGGTTTATCCGGGGATATGCTGGAAAGATTTCCTTATGAATTCTCAGGGGGGGAACGTCAAAGGATCGCCATAGCACGCGCGATTGCTACGAATCCGAAAATGCTGATTTTAGACGAAGCTGTTTCATCGTTAGATGTACTCATTCAGAGACAGATTTTGGACTTATTGTTTAAGCTTAAGGAAAACTTGCAAATAAGCTGTTTGTTTATATCCCACAATTTAAAGGTTGTTAGGCATTTTAGTGATAGGACCGCTGTTATGTATCTGGGGAAAATTGTTGAGGAGGCTCAAACTGCGAGTATATTTGGAGCCCAGCACAATAAAGATATCCATCCTTATACAGAGGCGCTTATTTTGGCCGGTTTCAAAAAGGAGGTTTCGCTTAAGGGCGAGCCGGAGTCATTATCTAATTTGCCTTCCGGGTGTCGTTTCCATACTAGATGCCGTTACAAAAAACGTATTTGCGCAAGAGATGAACCACCTTTAGAATTGAAGGAAAACGGTCATTTTATTGCTTGTCATTTTAGGTAAATTTAAGTATAATAACAGTGATTTTTGTTATCTACTCCTTGCTTGAGCGCTTGTAAATTTCAAAGAAATTTACTACACAAGCTTCGGAGTCAATTCACGCAAATAGTTTACGTCAACTTTGTTTCCGTAAGCTATGCGCTCATTGTATGCAGAAAGTTGTTACGTTCATAATGGCAGGAGGCAAGGGGGAGCGCCTTTATCCACTTACCCGCGACAGGGTAAAACCGGCGGTGCCCTTTGGCGGAGTTTATCGTATTATTGACTTCACGCTTTCTAATTGTATTAATTCTGGACTTAGAAAAATCTATGTTTTAATCCAGTATAAATCTATATCTTTACAGAGACATCTGCGTAAAGGATGGGATATTTTTGACGCGCATCTAGGTGAATACGTTGATGTTATTCCCGCGCAACAAAGAGTAGGTGGTGATTGGTATAAAGGTACAGCAGACGCGATATACCAGAATATTTATTCTATTGAGCAGGAAAATCCTAACGATGTTTTGATTTTAGCCGGCGATCACGTCTATAAGATGAATTACTGCCGGATGCTTGATTTCCATAAGTCATCCGGAGCAGATTTAACGGTAGGCGTAGTAGAAGTAGATAAAACGCAATCTTCGCATTTAGGGGTGGTTGAGGTAACTAACAAAACAGGAGTTAGGGGATTTAGCGAGAAACCCAAGAGCCCTGCGACCATAGAAGATAAGCCGGATAAGATATATGCTTCCATGGGTATATATGTTTTTAAGAGGAAAGTTTTAGAGGAAGAATTAAAAGAGGACGCCTCAAAAAATACAGGGCATGATTTCGGAAAAGACATAATCCCTCAGATGCTTAAGAAAAACAAGAAGATAGCCGCCTATGATTTCAGGGAAAAAGGAGGAAAAAAAGCAAAATACTGGCGGGATATAGGATCAATTGATGCCTATTATGAGGCAAATATGGATTTAGTTCAAATCTCTCCTGTATTTAATTTATATGATCGTTCGTGGCTTGTGCGGACTTATCATGAACAATTTCCTCCGGCCAAGACTGTTTTTTCGGGAAAAGATGAAGCTAGGCGTAAAGGGTTAGTTTTGGATTCCTTGGTCTCTGACGGATGTATTATTTCAGGGGGTAGGGTAGAGCGGTCGATACTTTCACCGAATGTAAGAATAAATAGCTTTTCAGAGATAACCGATTCTATACTTATGGAAGGGGTGAATGTTTCTCGCTACGCAAAAATTAAGCGCGCGATTATTGATAAAGACGTGAATATTCCAAGGAGTGTAATTATCGGTTATGACTTGGAAAAAGACCGAAAAAGATTTTTTGTTTCAAATTCCGGAATTGTCGTAGTTGCTAAAGGAACGAAGATAGAATGATTAGAAAAGCAGAATTAAGCGATGCGGTTAATATTCAAAAGTTGGTAAATCATTTTGCCAATCTTGATTTAATGTTGCCGCGTTCCCTTAATGAGATTTATGAAAACCTGCGCGATTTTTGGGTATATGTTGATAACGAAGAAATCCGGGGTTGTTCCGCTCTGCATATTGTCGGTTGGGATGGATTAGCTGAGATTAAATCATTGGTTGTAGCAGAAAATTTTCAAGGTAAGGGGATAGGAAAGGATTTAGTTTTAAGATGTGTAGACGAGGCAAAAAGTTTTGGTATTGATAAAATTTTTGTTTTGACATATCGGCCGGATTATTTTAAAAATATAGGATTTGGAGAAATTGATAAAGATAAGTTGCCGCGGAAGATTTGGACAGAATGTTGTAATTGTCCAAAGTTTCCGGGTTGTTTGGAAACCGCTTTAGTAAAAGCGCTGTAAGTAAAAAACTAGTCTTGTATAGAGTAGTATGTATCAAAATTTATTTTAAGCCAGAGAGCGATGGTTTGGCAACCGATAGCCAAAGCCATAACAATTGTGATACATACAACGGATTTAACTAACAAAGACGATTTATAAACATTCATGTTTGGTAAATTGCATTTTCATTAAGGAGGAAGAATGGATTATTTATTGACAGAAGAACAGGTAATGATTAAAGATTTGTGCCGTCAGATTGCAAAAGAAAAAATAGAACCGGTAGTAGCCGAATTAGATAAGAGCGAAAAATTTCCCAAAGAGATAATGGAGGTTTTAGCGCAGTCGGATTTATTCGCGATATTTGTTCCTACTGAATATGGCGGAACAGGCGGCGGTATTTTAGATTTATGTATTGCCACAGAGGAGTTCTCTCGTATTTGCGGGGGTGTCGCGGTTAGTTACGCGGCTTCTGCTTTGGGAACATTTCCAATAATTCTTTACGGAAACGAAGAGCAGAAGAAAAAATACCTTCCGGATTTAGCCTCTGGTAAAAAAATTGGAGCTTTTGGTTTAACCGAGCCTTCGGCTGGTTCGGATGCTTCAGCTTTACAGACAACAGCTAAAAAAGAAGGGGATCATTATATTCTAAACGGTGTTAAACATTTTATTACTAATGGGGGCGACGCGGAAATTTATACGATAATCGCTATGACTGATAAGAAAAAGGGTGCCAGGGGCGCGTCAGCTTTTATAGTAGAGAAAGATACTCCGGGATTTACTTTTGGTAAAAAAGAAGAGAAGTTGGGTATTCGCGCTTCATCCACCAGGGAGTTGATTTTTACGGATTGTAAGATTCCTAAAGAAAATTTGATAGGAAAAGAAGGTATAGGTTTTATTATTACAATGAAGACGTTTGATATGTCTAGGCCCGGTATCGCGGCGCAGGCAGTAGGTATTGCTCAGGGAGCGCTTGACTTGGCTGTTAAGTATGCCAAGGAGAGAGTACAGTTTGGTAAATCAATTTCATCTTTTCAGGGTATCCGATGGATGATTGCCGATATGGCTACGCAGACTGAGGCCGCGCGAGCGTTAGTTTATTCCGTGGCCCGTATGGTAGATGCTGGTAAGACAAATATCGGCAGGGAATCAGCCATGGCAAAAGTATTTGCTTCTGATACCGCGATGCGTGTTACCATCGACGCCGTACAGATTTTCGGAGGGTACGGATATATGCGTGATTATCCCATTGAGAAATTTATGCGGGACGCGAAGATTACGCAGATTTACGAAGGAACTAACCAGATACAAAGAAATATTATTGGTTTAGCTGAGGTGAAAGGAAAAAGGAAATAGATGCGCTATAAATGGATTTCTATTTTTTTTCAGCTCCAGTTACAATTTTTAACGTCAGCTTCTCGGTATTTTAAACGCCCCCAAACTCGTCCGCCACTGAATCAATGACGGACTCAAACAGGTGGGGCCGCTCTTCTTCTTATTCTTAATCGAAGAAGAGTACTTTAAAATTCCTGCGACTCCTGACTAAATTGTAAGGTCGCTTGAAAAAATAAAACCCATTGTTATCTACGTGAAAGAGGAGAAACAGGAGTTATGAATATTATTGTTTGCATAAAACAGGTTCCGGATACAACAGATGTACGGATAAACCCGGAAACTAATACTTTAGTAAGAGAAGGGGTTAAGTCCATAATTAATCCTTTTGATGCGTATGCGATTGAAGAAAGTATTTGTCTTAAGGAAAAATTCGGTGGGAAGGTTATCGTTTTAACTATGGGGCCTCCTCAGGCAGAAACAGCTTTACGTGAGGTAATTGCTCTGGGGGCTGATGAGGCGATACTCGTATCTGACAGGGCTTTTGCCGGATCGGATACATGGGCCACTAGTTATGCTCTTTCTTGCGCGATAAAGAAGATAAAAGATTATGATTTGATTATTTGCGGCAAGCAGGCATCTGACGGAGATACGGCTCAAGTTGGTCCTGGAATTGCGGCACATCTGGATTTGCCCCAGGTAACTTATGTAAAAAAGATTGAAGAGATAAAAGATGCAAGCGGGCGTTTTGAAAGAATGACAGAAGAGGGATTTGAGATAATAGAATCACCTCTGCCGCTTTTAATTACAGTAGTAAAGGAAATTAACGTTCCTCGCCCTCCATCACTTAGGGGGATGATGCGTTCAAAAAAAGCCGAGATCATTACTTGGAATGCTACTGATATAGGGGCCAATCCGGCTAATCTGGGATTAAACGGTTCTCCTACACAGGTAGTGAAGATTTTTACGCCTTCAAGGCGAAAAGGTGGTAAAATATTTAATGAGTCAGTAGATGAAGCAGTAGAACAAATAGCTAAAGAATTGAAAGGATTAATATAGGTAATATGAGCATAAAAATATTAAAAGATAAATGTAAGGGTTGCATGGTATGTGTTGAGGCATGTCCGTTTGGGGTTATTAAGATTGAAGAAAAACTGGCAATAGTTGATTTAAACCAATGCAATCTTTGCGGGGCATGTAAAGAGGTATGTAAGTTTGATGCTGTAGTTATTGATAAAACCAAGATCGTTAAAAATATTCGTGATTTAAGCGTATATCGCGGAGTATGGGTTTTTGGCGAACAGAAAAAAGGGGAAATTCAGAGTGTAGTGTATGAGCTTTTGGGGAAAGGGCGAGAGCTTGCGGATAAGCTCGGAGTTGAATTATCTTGTGTTTTACTAGGGCATAATATTGAAGGTAAAACTAAGGATTTAATTGCCAAAGGAGCTGATTTAGTTTATCTGGTTGATGATCCCGCGCTTGTTAATTTTTCTGATGAGCCGTATACAAAAGTATTAATAAAGTTGATAGAAAAATACAAACCCGAGATAGTTTTATGCGGGGCAACTTCTATCGGTAGATCCCTTATTTCACGCGTAGCTGTTAAAATCTATACAGGGCTTACTGCTGATTGTACTGAATTAAATATAGATAAAGAAAAGCGTCTCCTTCTTCAGACACGTCCGGCTTTCGGTGGAAATATCATGGCTACAATTATTTCTCCCAATTACCGTCCGCAAATGGCTACTGTCCGGCATAAGGTAATGAAACAATTAGCTTCGGATGAGGCACGTTCCGGAAAAGTTATAAAAGAATCTTACGAAGAAGATGTTTTAAAATCTAGAACTAAATTATTAGATATAGTTGAAGAAGTATCGAGTACTATTAATATTGCTGAGGCGGATATTATAGTTTCAGGCGGTAGGGGCCTGCGGGATCCGAAAAATTTTGTTTTAGTGGAAGAGTTAGCTAAGGTACTAAATGGCGCTGTCGGCGCATCCCGCGCAGCAGTAGATGCGGGTTGGATGCCTTATTCGCATCAGGTGGGTCAAACTGGCAAGACGGTATGTCCGAAAATTTATATTGCTTGTGGAATCTCAGGGCAAATTCAGCATTTAGTCGGTATGCAGTCATCGGATACAATCATTGCTATAAATAAAGATCCCTCTGCGCCTATTTTTAGCCTTGCCACATACGGCATAGTGGGAGATGTTTTTGAGGTTTTGCCTCTTTTGACGAAAAAATTTAAAGAAGTGCTTGCAAAATAAGATAGGGGAGCTGGATGAGCGGAAAAAGAAGATTTGTTCGTCTGGATACAGATTTTAATGTTGAATATCGCCTAGACAGCAAGAAGAAATCAGCATTAAAAATAGTTTTAAAAAATATTGGTCAAGGCGGAATTTGTTTTATTCTAGATGAACCGGTAGAGAAAGATACCGGAATTGATATTAGGTTTTTTTTGCCGGAATTTGGCGAGTTGGTAGAGTGTAGAGGCAGAGTTGCCTGGCAGCATGGATATACAATAAAGAATAAAAAAATTTACCATACCGGCATTGAATTTACAGATATTAAAGATCAGGATAAAGAGAAACTAAGTAGGTATATTTACGCGCAGTTATTGGCGCAACCCCCTAAATAAATTGTTTTTAGGTTTGTTTTTAATGGTGCAAGCAGTTATACCCTTGCGGGCACAGGTAAAAGACTTTTCTTAACCACTAAAATTTCGTAAGGAACAAGTTTTAAATGGCTGACTTTTGAAGTCAGGTCAAAATTTCAGGAGTGATTAATTATGTATTTTAAAAAATTGGAAATTATCGGATTTAAGTCATTCGCTGATAGAACTACGCTTCTTTTTGAGCCGGGTATTACCGCTATTGTCGGTCCAAACGGTTGCGGAAAAAGTAATATTTTTGATAGCATCCGTTGGGTATTAGGCGAACAGTCAGTTAAGTCTTTGCGCGGTTCTAAGATGGAGGATGTTATTTTTAACGGTACAGAAAAGAAGGCCCCTCTTAGTCTTGCGGAGGTTTCGCTTACTTTTTCTAATGAGTCTCGCTTTCTTCCCGTAGATTGCGATGATGTAACAATTACCCGTCGAATTTTTCGCTCAGGAGAAAGTGAGTATCTTTTAAATAAGACGCAGGTTCGCCTAAAAGACATTAATGAGCTTTTATCCGGTACCGGCATAGGGGCCGAGTCTTATTCTTTGGTTGAGCAAGGTAAAATAGACCTTTTGTTAAGTTCTCGCCCGGAAGATCGGCGTTTGGTTTTCGATGAAGCAGCAGGCGTTACAAAATATAAATCAAAGAAAAGAGAAGCATTGCGAAAACTTGAAGATGCGGAAGGTAATCTCTTGCGGGTAAGTGATATTATTACGGAAGTAAAAAGACAGATTAATTCTTTAGATCGACAGGTAAATAAGGCAAGACGCTACAAAGAAATATTCGAGAATTTAAAAAACCTGGAAGTTAAATTCTCAAGATCTCAGATGAAGGAATTAAAAGAAGAATTTAATAATTTGTTTTCTAAGATAGAAGGACTTAAAAATAATGAAGTAGAAAAGAGCAAGGAGCTTGCGAATTTAAATGTGTCAATTCATGAGCTCCGATTGTCCATACAATCAAAAGAGGAAGAAATAAGTAGGAAGAAAGACAATGAATATAGCTTAATAAGTCTTCTTGATAAGGATACCGAGATTATAAAAATGAATCAGGAACGACTTCACGAACTTGATTTGCGCATAGCTAGCTTAGAGGAGCAGAGAGTAAGAGTAAGCTCGCGGATTGACTCTAACCGCGAAAAATTTGATAATCTGAATAATGAGTTTACTAATCTTGCTTCATCGGAAGGTAAAAAGGATGCAGAGTTAAAAGAAAAGCAGGCGGCTTTGGATGCGCTCGCCCAAGCTATTAACAATGCCCGCGCGGCAATAGTAGAGGCTAAAAAACAAATACTTACTATCGCGCAGGAGGAGACAATCCTTAAAAATGAATCTTCGCAACTAGCAGGAAAAGTGCTCAGTTTTTCATCCCGAAAAAAGCGGCTTATTATAGAAAAAGAAAAGGTATCTTCTGAAAAGGATATTCTGGATAGCGAGATTGTTTTAAAGGAATCAGAGGTTAATACTCAAAACGTAATGATAACGGATTTACGCAATAAAGAAACTGATTTAAAATCCAGTCTTCAGGCTTCAAAAGGTAAGTTGGGTAATTTAGAAGAGTCGGTAAAGAAGTTAGAGAATGAGCAGTTAAGTTTGGAGTCGCAGTTGGAATTTTTAGAAAAATTAAAATTAAGGTATGAGGATATACCTGAGGTTTTAGATGGTGTTATTATTGTCGATAGACTTCCGGAAGGGGATTTAAGCGGTATTTTAAGTAAGGTTAAGGAGATAACTCAAGCCAGCGATGGTAAATACCATATTGTTTGTGAGCTTAAGCCGATACCTTTAGATACGCAGAAAATAAAAGACAAAATTAATAGCATTGTAGGGGAAATTACGGATATCGGTTTAAAAGTTGAATCTGGAAAAAATAATATTAAAGATATTGAGTCAGATTTGGAACAAAGCGCATCCATGCTGCATCAGAAAGAAGTAGATTTAAATGGTATGGTAGTAAATTTTAAATCATTTACCCAGCAGCGCGATAAACTTATTCAAGAGCTCGAGGTGATCGGTATTGAATTTTCAGAAACGGTATCAGAGCTTGATAATTTACAGAAAAAAGAAGAGGAATCTAAGAATAATATTATTTCACTTGAACAAAAGCGTCAGAGTAATGAGAACGTGATGGTTTCCGCAAATAATCAGATAAACGTAGATGTGAACCTAAAAGAGGAATTAAGTATTGCTATCGCGACACTTTCTACGGAAATAAGTTCTTTAGATGAAAGAAGGTTGGCGCTGTCAAATTCGCTAAAGCTTATGCAGGAAACAATTGATAGCGATACCGCTAATTTAGAAAGCATAAAGCATGAGGTTTGTGTATCGAAAGACAAAATTAGTGATTTTAAAAAACAAGATGAAGATTTAGAGAATGAAATAGCCCAAACAAAAATAAAAAAAGAGGGTTTATCCGTAGATTTGGATAACTTAAAGAGTGATTTGGGTGATGTGTTGGAAGAGCAAAAGGTAAGAGAAGAAAAAGTATCTTTTTTTCATAGTGAGATTGATGCGGTGAAGAGTTCAATCTATGATTTAGGCATGCAGGATAAAGAAATAGAGTTTAAGAAATCTACGATTAAAGAGAGGATACTACAAGCTTACAAGGTTAATTTAGACGAGGAAGGCATGGTCGATGAGGAGATAGATAAGACCCTTCCTTTGAAGGAACAGGTAAGGTCTATCCCTATGGATAAAGAGACGATGTATTCCGAAATTGAGCAGCAAAAAATGCGCATAGATAAGATGGGAACAGTTAATCTCGTCGCCATTGAAGAGCATGAAGAGTTAAGACAGCGGCATGAGTTTTTGACAAAACAACAGAATGACTTGTTAAGCGCGAAAGAATCACTTAAGGATGCTATCAGCAAAATCAATAAAACTACAAAACAGTTGTTCCTGGATACGTTTGAAAAAGTAGGGGTTGAATTTAAAACATATTTTCGTTTGCTTTTCGGAGGCGGCGATGCCCGGATTTTCCTTATTGATGAATCAGATGTTTTAGAATCGGGTATTGAGATAATTGCCAGTCCTCCGGGTAAAAAATTACAAAATATTATGCTTCTTTCCGGGGGGGAGAAATCACTTTCTGCCATTGCTTTAATATTTGCCGTATTTAAAGTAAAGCCTGCCCCGTTTTGCGTGCTTGATGAGATTGATGCGGCACTGGATGAGAGCAATGTTGATCGGTTTAATCACATACTAAAGGATTTTACCAGTACTTCTCAGTTTCTTATGATTACTCATAATAAAAAGACGATAACCGCGGCTAATGTTATGTATGGTATTACTATGCAGGAGCGTGGAGTTTCTAAAATTGTCTCAGCGAAATTACGAGAAGAAACACGTATACCTCAGAATAAAAAGATATCCGGTGTAAAAGTATCGGATTAAAATTTTCCTTCCTTAGACCCATAAGTAAACATTAAACAATAGCCATATATCTTAGCATTCTTTATCTACGTCTAATGCAAAACTTAAGTTTGATCGTAAAATTATTCGTTATAGATAATGGTTTTATTTTTGCCTGTGTGTTTGGCTTCGTAGAGGGCCTTATCGGCGTTTGAGAGGAGGATGGTTTTATTGTTGTTTGAGCTTGTGCCCAAACAGGATATGCCTAAGCTTATGCTGATCTTTTTTGTGATGGATGTTTTATTGTAGGAAAATTTATAATTTTCAATAGCTTCTCTGATTCTTTCAGCAATTGCATAGGCTTGCTCTTTATTGGTATGTGGCAGAATTATTGCAAATTCTTCACCCCCATAGCGGCATGGGTAGTCGCTCTTGCGGCAGTATTCTTTGATGATCGCGGAGGTGTCTTTTAAAACTTGATCGCCTGTTTGATGTCCCAGCGTATCGTTAAGCGCTTTAAAGTTATCTAAATCGAGCATGATTAAACTTAAGGGGGATTTTATTTCTTTTGCTTTCTTAACTTCTTCTTTTAATTTATATTGGCAATAACCATGATTCCAGAGCCTGGTAAGGGAATTTATCTGAGATTGTAATACTGTTTTTTCGTATAGCTTGGAATTTTCGATTGCCAGGCCTGCCTGTGTCGCAAACATAGTCAGGATTCTTATTTCATCCGGGGTTATGGCTTTTTTATTGAATATATTATCGACGACAATTGCGCCGATTGTTTTATCTTTTGTTATCATAGGGACTACGGCAAATTCATCCATGTGTATTTTTTTAAGCAGGGGGGTTGCGTGATAATTCGATAATTTATCTTTTGTAATATGTATGGGTTTGTTTTCTGTTATCGCCGCGGCGATAATTCCGCCGGTTTCTTTTTCCAGGGGAAATTTTAAATCAAGCACTAAGCGGTTAAATTTAGAATCAGCCATTTTATTTGATGCCTTGTAATTTTCGATTAGGCTATGAAGGTCACTTTTTTCTTTATCTATTTGTTTCCATATTTTGTCGGCCTCTTCACCACTATGGGGGCCTATACCCATTTTTCCTTCAATTCGAGATTTTTTTTCGTTTACCAGAAAAAGCATTGCCCGGTTAAAACCAAGTCCGGCATGGGCAGTTACTCCGGTTAAGATAATATAGAGAACATCGTAAAGCTTAAGGCTTGTACGCATGGCATTGGATATTTCATAAAGGACATATAGTTCAGAACGCGCTTTATCGCGTTCTTTTTTTAGTTGTAAAATTTTTTCGTCGTTATTCATTTTTGGTTGAATTTTATTAATTTGAGGTTAAACCCAGAATTCGCATTAAAACATGCCGAATAATACTAATCTTTTTGGCTGCAAGTGGTTGCAAAAAGCCTCGACGTACTTTTCAAGCATGCCTGCGTTTTTTTCAACCATTGTATCTCAAAAATCTTAGCATAGATCGGAAGAGCGTCGTGTAGGGAAAGAGTGTAGATCTCGGTGGTCGCCGTATCATTAAAAAAAAAAACAGATCGGAAGAACGGCGGGGCGGGAAAGGGTGTAGCTCCGATGTCGCAACACACACAGGAAAGAGCGACGAACCGTAGTCGTAGT
>CAJVXN010000012.1 GCA_913009335.1 uncultured bacterium | reverse complement strand
TTGAGTATGTTGAAATGTATTACAATAGGAAAAGGGCGCATTCAACGCTTGGATTTTTAAGCCCTTTTGATTACGAAAAACGTTCTTTACAATCTTTACTAACTGTCCACTAAAGAGGGGAAGGTCAGCTCCTACTTTTTAAAAGTAGGAGTTTTTTTGCTTTTGTATCACTAAATTCGTAGCTTTACGATTTATAAAATAGGATGCCTTTATATAAAAAGAGCGAGTTATAACTAAAAACCAGAGATTATATAATCTTGAAGAAATATTAATAAAGGAGAGTAGCATGATAAAGGTGTGCCCGTATTTTAAAAATAATCGCTGTACGTCAAAACATTGTTTAACTCGCACGATGAAAATGTCAGAATTTCTTATTTGTGCTACAGAGGAATATATCGGGTGTTTGGTCTATGCGAAGACGACAACTAAAGAAAAAAAGATAAAAAATTAGGAGTAGAGGTGATTATTAAAATTGGTGTAGTTGCTGGCGAGATATGGCGTATTCTGGAAGAAGAATACGAGCTACCCCCTGTCTCTATTAGTTGCTAGGATAAAAAAGGATATGATCCAGGATGAGCATGTTATATATATGGGTGTAGGGTGGCTTGCAAGGGAGGGTCATATTATTTTAAAAAAAACAAATTTGGGTTATGTCGCATATTTAAGTAAACTTTCTTCAAAATAAAAAGGTTGTATAAGAATGGGCCCGATTACAAACGAGGAAGATGTTAAGTATTATCTTGGCAGACATTATTTCCAAAGCCGTGATTACAGAAAGGCAATCGAAGCATATGAAGAAGGTTTAGTGATTAATCCCAAATCCATTATCTTGCTTTATGAAGCAGGATTAGCTTATTTAAAATTAAAAAACCATAGCAAGACACGAGTGTATTGGGCGAAACTACTAAAGATTGCTCCGCATAGTTTCCTTGCGGTTAAAGCCCAAGGAGACTTAGGAGATTAAAAAATTTATGATGCGTTTTTTCTATGAAGATATAGAAAAAGATGGTTCTTTAGATACAGGGGCACTAATTGATCCGCTCAAGAGATTGGCTGCAGAGTGCAGGAGAGCTATCGCTGAGGCAAGAAAGAAAGGAATTTTATCCTGTCCGATGCGGAACGAAGACACAGCTTCAACGATAATTAATAATAAAAAAGTATGGATAAATCGAATTGATAGATATATAAGCGTAAACAGATCTTTATTTAAAAAGAAAAGGGGCAGAAGATGAAAATAATAGATTATCTTAGAATTTTTACGAGGTTTCGGACGCCCCCGCCTGTAGCGCAACAGGTGAGAGAAGCAATCGGCGGGGAAGAAGCCTATCCGCGAAAGATGTATGCGGTTTCGATGCTCGAACTTTAGCCAGTCCTCACCCACTTTCCCCATAGATCTACAATATATATGCGCGATAAAAAAGTATTTGATAGATTGTAAAGATTAATGTATACTCTACTATATCACTATAGATAGTAGGATATAATGAAGATAACATATAAAAGCGATTACGCCCTTAAAACAATACTGGATTTAGCTTTAAACTATCATAATGGCGTTGTGACTCTCCACGATTTGGCCAAACGTCTGGATATTCCTGTTAATTTTCTAGAACAGATCCTTATAGCATTAAAAAATGGTGGTTTTGTAAAAAGCAGACGCGGCAAAACAGGCGGATATTTGCTGGCTAGGCACCCTTCGCAGATAAAGATAGGAGAGGTGATTCGTCTTATTGAAGGTTCAATTGATCCGATTGCCTGTGTGCACCGAGGATATAAAGGCTGTAGGGATTTGTATAAATGTGTATTTAGAGAGGTCTGGCAAGGAGTAGAAAGCGCGACGAGCAATATAATTGATAATGTCACGTTTGAGGATTTAGTAAATAAAACGCGATTGGCCAAAGAGAGTTTAATGTATTCGATTTAGTTAAAGAGGAAAATCCGCCTGAACTAATGAGGTTTAAATACGGGATTACGAAACTACGCGGAGTGGAGCATAAAACTAACACACGTCTGCTAAAAACAAATATAAATGGAGACAGAATTTAATTATGGCTGGCTTAGCGTTGATATTAATTTCTAGTTTTATGGCGTTAAATATGGGAGTGAGCGGGTTTTCGGTTTCTTTTACTCCTTCGTATGGCAGCGGGATATTGAACAGGTCTAAGGCAGCGCTTCTATACGGTATTTGTGTTTTTATGGGAGGTGTTTTGATTGGGCCAAGAGTTGTTCAAACTCTGGCGGGTAGTATTTCTTCGCAGCAGCTTGATCCTTTTTCGGGAATTCTAATTTTATTTTCGGCAGGGGGCATGATGTTTTTAAGCAATATGCTGAAAATCCCCCAGTCTACAAGTTTTGTAACCGTGGCAAGTTTCTTGGGCGCTGGGTTATATTATGGCGCGGTGAATTGGCATACAATATTAAAAATCATAGTAGTGGCAGTCATATTTTCAGCTTTGTCGTTTATTTTAACTTTTTTTATTAAAAGGATGTTTTATCCGCCCCGCGCGAAAAATTTGAAGTTTTATGAAAAATTTTTCATCCATAGTAACAAGTTTAAGAAATTTATAGTTTTCACGGATATGTATGCGGCCTTTGGCATAGGCACGAATAATGTTGCCAATGTTGTTGCGCCTATCATTGGTTCTGTGTTCATAAATCCGGTTTTTGCCATAGCCTTAGCCGCGCCTCTTTTTGGATTAGGAGCATATGTATCCGGAGAGAAAGTTATAAAGACGGTTTCAAAAGATATTGTACCCATAGGCCAGATTTCAGCTACGATAATATCTTTTACTACCGCTACCTTTGTGATTATGGCGTCTTTATTGGGTTTGCCGACGCCGTATGTTCAATTTGCCACATTTTCTGTATTAGCGATAAGTTGTATTAAGGATGGCGCAAGGCATACGGTAGGGAAATCTATTTTTAAGAAAATAATCTCGGTTTGGATTCTCGTGCCGTTATTTACAGTTTTTTTAAGTTTCTTTCTTCATTTAATTTTCATTAAGAGGTAAAAGCGCCTTATTTTTCCCGCGCGTTTACAAAAAATATAAAAGACGTTCAGCTGTTGATAAAACGAAACAAAGATAAATACAGAAGGGAGAGAGATGATAAATATTTATTTAAATGGCAAAAAAGAACAGGTTGAAAAAGACACATCGATATTTAAATTCTTGGAAGCTAAAAAGATTAGGCCTGAAGTGGTTACCGTGGAGGTAAACGAGGAGATAATTGAAAAAGATAAGCATAAACACGCCATACTTAAACCCGATGATAAAATAGAGCTCGTATATTTTATTGGCGGCGGCATAAATAAAGAGCGGCTAAAATTTGCAAATAACATACTAGAGTTAATTGGCAATACCCCTATTGTAAAGCTCAATAAAATTGTTAAACCGCATATGGCGGAAATTCTCGCAAAGGTTGAGTCTTTTAATCCGGGTGGAAGCGTCAAGGATAGGATATGTTTTGCAATGATTGAAGACGCAGAGAGAAAAGGTTTAATAAAGCCCGGGTATACAATAATTGAGCCCACAAGCGGAAATACAGGGATAGGCATGGCTATGGTTTGCGCGGTTAAGGGGTATCGGTGTATTCTTGTGATGCCCGAGTCGATGAGCCTGGAGAGAATATATATAGTCAAATCTTATGGAGCAGAGATAGTGCTTACACGGGCAAGAGAAGATATGGGAGGTTCCATAAGGAAGGCGGAAGAGCTTTCCAAAAAGATCCCTAATAGTTTTATGCCTCAGCAGTTTAAAAGTAAAGCAAACCCTCAAATTCACAGAGAAACAACCGCAAAAGAGATATTAGCTGTTACGGATGGAAAAATTGATGCTTTTGTCGCGGGCGTTGGCACCGGCGGAACTATCACTGGTGTTGGTGAGGTTTTAAAAGAGCATAACCCTGGAGTTAGGGTAGTAGCGGTTGAGCCGGAAACGAGCGCTGTATTATCAGGGGAGAAACCCGGGCCGCATAAAATACAGGGAATAGGCTCAGGTTTTATTCCTGACATCCTAAATCGGGACATAATTGATGAAATAATTAAGGTGAATGACAATGAGGCTTTCAGGGTTTCAAAAAGGCTAGCTAGTCAAGAAGGTATATTTGTTGGAATATCGGCCGGTGCTGCTACTTGGGCAGCATTAAAAGTAGCCAAGGATTTAGGGAAAGAAAAGAGAGTAGTTGTTGTTTTGCCCGATACAGGCGAGAGGTATTTTTCTACCGAGCAGTATTATGAGGCCTAAGAATATATCTTATTCACTTAACAATCACAACACTCAAGAGTAGACTTCGTACTCGTGTGGCTTCAACCACTTCGTGTTTTCTGCGGTGTCCTTTGTGTGATTGCCGTTTTGAAAAACAAGAACTAAACACCTTCTAAAATTTTCCCGCCGGCAATTAAAAATAATATTATTATATAGAGATGCGAGGTTTCGGATGGGGCGTCCCTCTCTGTTATACTAGCGATAGAAAACCTCTCTCCCCATATATAATGGTCTCCTGAAGCTCAATAATACCTTAAATATCGCTGATATTTTCATTATATAGCGAGCATTATATAAGAGAGGAATTGGCCTATTTTGGCGATTAGGAGGCGCTATTCATTCTCTGCACAGTTGAAGCTTTTTCTCTCTAGTAAGGCCTTTGATGTGCGCTTCCCGTTTTTGCGCTTCGGATTTCGTGGAACGTTCTTCGGAGTGGATAAGCTTTACTGGCCAGCGATATTTTGTATACCTACCGCCGTTTCCTGAGTTGTGGGCTTTTAGTCGACGAGGAAGGTTGTTGGTAATACCAGTATACAACGTGTGGTCGCGACACTCGATTATATATACGTGCCAAGACATAAGATTAGAATAATTCAGAATTCTTCGTTTATGTAAGTAAGGTACTTCGCCCCTTTCGGAGGCTCAGTGCCCAAAATTTTGGTGAGAGGTAAAATTTTGGGGTGGGTGACGGGATTTGAACCCGCGACCGCTTGAACCACAATCAAGAGCTCTACCGAACTGAGCTACACCCACCATTATTTATTCTTCGATAACGGATTTCAATTTATCCCTGAAGCTTTTAAATTCTCCCTCTAAATCCGTGTTTTTATTTTTAAATCTATCGCTAATATCTTTTATGATGTTTTTAACTTTTTCTGGGTTCTGTAGTATGTTTTTTATAGCGTCCTGGAATATTTCGGCTTTAAGGTAACTTATACTTAAGCGAGGTTTATCTAACTTTGTTTTTATTTTAAAATTAACCACAGTTTCCCCTTGTTGATTTTTAAAGAGATCCAAAGGTGTGAAATCTAGCGACAGAGAAGGGGGTTGTTCTGTCTGTGCTGTAGTCGTCTCTTTCTTTGATGGAATATTTTTTATAGCTAGTTGACATTTAATAAGCAGGTCGTTATCTTTAGCGGTTAAGTCTGCGTTAAAATCAACGTAAGCTCCTTCAATTTCGTCATCTTTCGGTATAAATCTTTTAAAATAGGGTCTAAAGAATACGGCATCTATGCCGGATATATTAAAATTGCCCTGCATGTTTTTATTTGTTATGTCGATTAATCCTTCTCCGGAGACCGTTGCTTCTTTAACTGCCGGCCTGGAGGGTATGGCTCCGCTAAGCTTATACTTTATCTTTAGCGGATACGGTAAGGGGCTTGCTTTTTTAATCTGGATGTCTATATCTTTTATAGCGAATGAAAAGCTTCCCTGCGTTACCTTGTTATCAAATAGGGTAATAGTCCCGTCTTTTATAATAAGGCCCGCGATAATAAGCTTTGTATCATTCTCTTTTTTGGGCAGAGGAATATTAAAGCTTCCGTCTTTTTTTCTTTCCAGGGTAATGTCCGGCTTTATCAGAGTGATACTATTTAATATAGTTTTGCCCGATAAAAGCCCGATTATGCTGGGTGCAATTTTTATTTTTTCTACTTTTGCAAGATTCTCCAAGACTAAACCATTTATTTGCAGGTTTAATGGCAGGCCCAAAGATACTGAGGATATTTCTGTTTTAACGTCTATTTGTTTTTGTATCATCTTCTCTATAAATGACTTAGCAAATATAGCTGTCAGGATATACCCTATAGAGAAGATTACAACGATAATTATGAAAATCCATAACAGAGCTTTTTTCATAGTTTTTAGTAACGCGCCTGGGCTGGCTCGAACAGCCGACCTACTGCTTAGAAGGCAGTTGCTCTATCCAACTGAGCTACAGGCGCAAAGAAAATCTCCTAATTATAACTTTAAGTGTTCGGTTACTCCTTCAATCCATCCCATAATTCTGTAGAATAAATTTGTATCACATACTACAATGCTAGCTATCCCATATTTAAGCTTATTATGTCTTTTGCCATTAGAGCCACTTAGTTTGAAAGTTGTTTTGTGGAATCTGTTTAAAGGAATGCCCGTTATTTTTGACCAGTATTGTTCGATTTTATTTTTATTTAGATCATCATGAATACGTAGGTGAATACGCAGTTTTTCTTCACGCACGTCACAAATTTTACGTAACCACCTGAGCGCAAATTTAATAAATTTTGGATTAGAGTTGGTAAATTTAACTAAACTATCTTGTGTTTTCGAACCCTCTGTCCAATACGCCATAATTCCAAGCAATTTCAATTTAGATGAATTGATATTTTGTATTTCTTTTTTCGCCGAGGCCATAATTAGAGAAGTTCTTTGGAGTTTACGTTTATGCAATACCTGGCCATTGCGAATTCTAGCTAATTTTTGTTTTTCGCGGGTTTTTTCGCTCGAGATAAACGGGACATCGCATAACCATAAGCTAAGACTGCTTTTAGAAACATTCAAGCGTTGTCTAATTTCATTATAAGTTAAATTCTGTTTTCTTAGCGCTACGGCTTTTTGTCTTTCTATTATTTTCATAAAATTATCTATGTAATAATTAATCGGGGCGGACAGACTCGAACTGTCGACTTCGTGGTCCCAAACCAAGCGCTCTAGCCAAACTGAGCTACGCCCCGTATGTCAAATTCTCTCAATATGGCTGTAATTATAACATGTAACATATTGTTTGTCTACCCTGTAAGAAATAGTTCCTGCTTAATTATCCGGGGTGCGTAATTGAACATAACCCATTATAAAATAAGACATTTTAAAATTATCCGCGTTATTATTATAGGCTTTGATAATGCGCCATCTTTATGCTTAAGAGGCATGCTTGAATAAAGATGTTTAATGCTATATAATAAGGTTATCATGAAGAAAAAGGTATTAATTTTTATTGTTATTTTAGTTTTAATTATCACGGGGTTAGGTTTATATCTGGACAGAGTCTATCTTCCTACTAAGGCAAAATCTATGATCATAGAAGCTATTGAGGATAGCCTTGGCCGTGAGGTATCACTGGGTTCTTTAAGGCTTAATATATTAAAGGGCATAATGCTGGATGAACTTGTGATATTCGATGAAGATAGTGAAAGTGTATTTTTAAAAATTAAGCAGATCTCTTTTGGTTGGTTGGTTTTACCTTCTATTAAGAAAAAACAGATTATTATTCCATTTGTTAATGTTAATTCACCTGTTGTGTTTTTACGTAGAAATCGTGATGGAACATTTAATATTCCCGCACTTATTAGAAAAAAACAAGACGCTAATATGGAAAAACTGTCTTTGATTGTTTACCGCGTGGATATTAAAGACGCCGAAATTAATATAAGAGATGAAAAAGTAAGCCCTGTTTATTCGCAGAGATTTTTTATAGACGCGGGATTATCATTATCTCTGCCTAAAAAAATAAAATATTCGTTATCGGGGAATTTCGAGAATTTTGACTTCTCGCCAATACATATCCAATCAAAAGGAGAATTTGATTTAGCTGAAAAAAAGCTTATTTCTTTTTGGGAATTTAAAGATTTAAACCTGAAAAGTTTTAGTGTTTATTATAATGATTTACCTCTTAAGCTAGAGCAAGGCGTAATAGAAGAGGTGTCTATAGATGCGATTTTAAAAGATAATGTTTTAGATTTAGATTTAGACGCCAAGTTGTCTTCTTTAAGTGTGTTAAAAGAAAAAATTAATTATTCCGGAAGCGCTGAACTAGACGGAGTAATTCAGTATAATTTTAAAACAAAGGTTTTTGGTTATTCGGGAAAATTAACTGTAGATAAAGCATTAATTACCGGGGTGCCTTTTATAGAAGAAGTAGAGGATTTATCAGGCTTGGTTTCTTTCTCACCGGATAATATTGACGTATCAGATATAAAAGGCAAAGTTATCGGCAGCGTGTTTAGCGCAGATGCGAAATTGCGTAATTTTAAAAACCTTTATCTTAAAGCAGCGATTCAGACAAAAAGCATATCCTTAGGTAAAATTAAATCTTTATTAGTTAAAAATAATATTTTAGATATACCGCTTGAAGCAGAAGGTAATGTTGGATTAAGTCTTGATTTAAGCGCGCATCTTAGCAAGCCTTACGATTTGCAATTAGAGGGAGAAGCTGTTTTAATAAAGAATAAATTAAAATTAACAAAGTTGGATAAAATAGTAGAAGATGTGGTAGGGAAAATTAGTTTTGATAAAAAAGGTCTTAGCTGGGATGAACTCTCTTTCGTGTTTAATCAGTCAAAATATTTATCTTCAGGTAAAGTCTCGGGGTTTAGCTCCCCGCAGATAGATTTTAGTTTAACCTCTTCTGATTTAAGTCTTACGGCAGAAATGAAAATGACAGAGACGATATTAACACTTAAGAGCCTTTCGGGAAAGTTCGCGGATTCAGAATTTAGTCTTGATGGAAGCGTATTTTTAAATGGGGGGGGTTCTGAATTTAATGTTAACTCCGATCTTTCTCTTGAGCTTGGAGATTTAAAAAGAATATCTTCTCTCTATTTGCCGCAGTATTTACCGGCTTTAGAAAAGATAAACGCGCAGGGGCGTTGCAATATTAAATTATCCGCACAGGGGCGAATGGATGATATAAGGGCTATGTACTTGGATGCAAGCCTTGCTTCTGATTTGGTTTCTATTTATGTCAGCTTGCCGGATAGGCCGGGGTTTAAGCTGGATAATTTAAATATAAATCTAAAGCAGGAAAATATGAAAGTTTCGTCGTTAAGGTTTTTTTCTAATTTTTATAACGGTAGGATTAAATTAATAGCAGACGCGGACTTAACATACGCGCGCCCGTTATTTAGGGCTAATTTGGAATTAGTTGATTCAGACTTAGCGCTTTTAAAACTAGATACCCCTCTAAGAACCAAAAATCTTTCCGGCTTAATCAATGCCAGTCTTGTTTTAAACGGTCAAGGTAATGATTTATTCGAGTTAAAAGGTGAAGGTAGAATTAGCATTAAAGACGGTGTTCTCTGGGAGCTGGAGCCGCTTAAGAAGCTGGCGCAGTTTTTGGTTATTCTATCTTTTGATAAGATTGTATTTAATGAGGCAGAGGCAGATTTATTAATTAAAGATGGAAATATTTTCAGCGAGGAAATAGTTATGCGAAGCCCTCAAATGAGTTTACATGCCCGGGGAAAAATAGATTTTGACGGAAATCTTGATTATACAGTCAGATCTGAATCAAGTAAAGATATTGATGAGGCTATCAAAGACAGCCCATTGGGCATATTATCTTCGGTATTAACTAAGGCAAGTGAATTTGTTACTGTAAAAGTTACCGGCACCATAAAAGACCCCGAATATCGTACATTATCTACTACGGTTGAATCTCTGAAGGAGATTAACCCTTTAGAGATTCTTCGCGATCAACTCAAGGGAATATTTGAATAAGAATTTTAATGGTGAGGATTTGCAGTATTGCCCTGGCGTTTGTCTTTTACGTAATTACTGCCTTCAATGCTTTTAGCATAAGATTTAAGCTCCGCGCCAATCTCGCCAATTTGTGCTACGTGCGTGATTTTACGTTTGAGGTTAGTGACAATTCCTATAGATATTGATAGCAGTGGGATTTTTCGTATCTCGCCTTTTCGGTCTGGGGCTACTATAAAACCTGTTTTTTTATCCTTTTCAGTATAGAAATTCGGCACGGTAGCGTCGAAAACTTCAATTATTTTCTTACATATCTTTTCGTCAAGATCAGGCGTGGTTACAACTACGAAATCATCTCCTCCGATATGCCCGATAAAATCAAACTTATCTCCGTATCCCCTGGTTGTTTTTATTATAATGCGGGCGGTTTCCTTGATTACGGTGTCACCATGCTCAAATCCGTATTTATCGTTGTAGGATTTAAATTTATCCAAGTCTAAATAGCATATGGAAAATTCCGTCCCGGAGTCAATTCTTGTTTGAAGCTCGTTGAGTATAGAAATATTTCCCGGAAGATGTGTTAAGGGGTTGGCTTCTAAGTCACGTCTGCTTCGACGAATGGTCATTTTTATACGAGCGAGTAATTCTTGGGGTTCAAAAGGTTTTACGACATAATCGTCAGCGCCGGCTTCAATGCCGCAGACCTTATCGGCGACTTCGCCTTTACCCGTAAGCATTAATATTGGTAAATGAGCTAATAATATATCTTCCTTGAGCCTGCGGCAGACCTCGCGGCCATCCATTACGGGCATCATATAATCTAAGATTATAAGCGTAGGAGTTATTTCTTGTATTAGTTTAAGGGCTTCTTCTCCGTTTTGGGCCTCAACGACTTCATATCCTTCCGCAGAGAGAGTTATATTTAAAACGTCTCTAATATCCGGATCGTCATCCACAATTAAAATTTTAACCTTATGCATATTATACACCCTTTGTTGTAATTAGATTATTTTGAAATCGGCAAGGTAAAACTAAAAGTGCTTCCTTGTCCGACTTTACTCGTTGCCCATATTTGGCCTCTATGCGCTTCTACGATATATTTTACCAGGCTTAGCCCCAATCCAGTTCCTTTAATGCCCTGAGTTCTTGCAGTGTCTACGCGGTAGAATTCCTCAAAGATTTTCTTTAGGTCTTCCTGAGGTATGCCGTATCCGGTATCGGAGATATTAATCGTTAGATAATCATCTTTAGTTCTATTAATAGATAGGTTTATTTTTCCTTTGGCCGGACTGTATTTAATGGCGTTGCCGATTAAATTTATAAAAACACGCTTGATTTGAATGTTATCGGCTAATACTAATGGTAGTTCTTTGGGTAAATCTAAAGAAAATTCCATTCCTTTTTCTTTAATCGGCGGCATCAGCATGTCGGATATATTTTCTATCATTTGTGATATGTTTTGCGGCACAATCTTTAACTCTACGCGGCCAGACTCTATGCGGGAGATATCCAAAAGATTATTTATTAGTTCCGTAAGTTCATTAGAATGTTTGTTTATTTTTTCTATTCGCGCTTTTACTTGTTCAGGTATATCCCCTAATTTTCCTGCCGCAAGTATTGAGGCGTATCCTTTAATGGATGTAAGAGGCGTTCTTAACTCATGAGATACGGCAGAGACGAATTCCGATTTTCTTTTACTTACCTGTTTAATTTCTTCTAAGGCCACGCTTAATTCCCGCGTTCTGTCTTTGACTCGGCGTTCTAGTTGTTGTTGTGAACGGAATGTTTCTTCAAACAATTTTGCGTTTTCTATCGCCTGGCCCAGCTGGGTTGAGAGTATCGCTACTATTTCTTCGTCTCCTTCGGTAAGAACGGCAAATGAAGATTCATTCCCCATAATAATTAATCCGTAATGTCCGTCCTTAGTAGAAATAACGGAGGCGACAAAAGAATTTAATCCGCAGATATTTTTTATTATTTTGATAGCTTCTTCTAACGGGCCGCCGGTCATAGTAAGAGAAGAAAAAATAGTATTATTTTTCATTATCACGGCCAGTATTTGTTGTTTTTCCAGGTGGGTTTTTATCTTTTTTATCTCTTCTGCGTTATATCCCGCCTGCATCTTTAATCTTAAAGACATGGAGTTATTTTTAGTATTATCTGTTAATGACGCAGGGATACTATCAAAAGAAAAAGCTATGGCTCTTTCAAAGCCCAGCTCAATTACTAAGGATTCTTCAATGCGCGAAAATATTTGGTTTTCGTCCAACGTTGTGCTTATCGCCCGGGAAAGCCTTTGCAGCGTATAAAGCCCGGAGACCTTTTTATCTAATTCTTCTTGGGTTTTATTTAATTCTAAGTCTGTCTTGACAATTAGCTTTGCCTGTTCATCTAACTCGTCAAAAGATCTTTTTAGTTTATCCAGAGTTATTCTTAGCTTTCTAATCTCCTCCATTTTAAACATAAGAACAATGCCTAAGGAAAATGCCGCAATAAATGCACCAATACCCACAAGACTAAATGTTAAATCTGCTTCCATTATTGTTCTCCTATGCCTAAAATAGCAATTGATTCATTATGAAAATGAGATTGTCCCCGATAATCAAGAGCGGTTAAAGGTGCCTGTTCGCCGTAAGTATAAAATCCTATGAAAGGTATATCTTTACCTAGGATATTTTTGATTACGTCTATTTCATCTTTAGCAGATCTGCCCAAAAGTCTATTTCTAGAAAAAGAATCGAATATAATGGCAAATTTTGGGGGTTTATGCTTACCGCTGGTTCTTTTTAGTTCTTCTGCTGCCTGGGCTGCTGCTCTTAGGGTGGTTTCTTTTGTGCCCATCATTAGTTTAAGGGTTGCGTTTTGCGGAACATCTCCCTGGCAAATCAATGAACCGTCCTGCGTTATATCTATGGCATTACGCAGGAGATATTCTTCTTCTCCTTCCAGGTAAATCCCTAAAGGATAGCGGATAGAAAGATAAATTAGCTTTCCGGATTTGATTTCATGGTTATCTTTTCCGAAGTAATCCTCATAAATGCTTATAGCCGGTTTATTATCAATACTCTTTATTATGTTACCTGAGGCGCTAGTTGCAATTCTGGGTTTACCCAGGGGTTTCCATCCGTGTTTTATGCCTATTCTTATTGTGGCATTTTCTCCTACTAGCACCCCGACTACACTATTGGTTAAAACTTGCTTATTGAAGAATTGGTAAGTTTTCTTAAATTTTAGATCATCAGCAGAGGATCCGCCTATTATGGGAAGGCTTATTCCAAGCGTTTCTTTTATACCGGCGATTAACTGGGAGCCGTTTTTAATTAATCCGTCGACAAATGTTATAAATATTTCCCGCTTGGAAGTTCCTAATCCTTTCAGGGCTATTCTGGCTAGTTTTTGCCCGCAGTCCCGCAGGTCTTTTTTATCCAGGTCGGTAACGCATGCCGTAGCAAATTTTATTTTTGTAGAACTTATTGCCAGTACTGCCACGGCATTCATATATATGCCCGAGGAAGTGATTATTCCTGCGCCGCTTGAGCCAACAACGGGCGTCTTACTCAATACTGTTTTTACTCCTTCGAGTATTTTTTCCGGATTAAATTGTACCGTAGTAAATACAAAAGCAATAGAAATGTCTTGATTCTTTATAATCCCTGCTGCCTGGCGCGCTGCTTCTCTGCCGGCAATGTAGGCATCTTTATTTCTACTTAATCCTATTCCAAACGAAAGAGGCATTAGCTTTAAATTGGTTTATGGCTAAATTGTCAGTTAGCCTACGTTAAGTTATATATATAAGTTAATGATTTATCCACAAGGATAGACCATCCTGATACTTTTCGAGGATGGGTCTAATTAGTTTAGCAATAATCAGATATTAGGTCAACCCCGTTAGAGATAGGCCGTCTTTGGACGGCCGTATAGTTATCGAAAAACTTTATATAAATTCTGTGTTTCTTAATCAAAGACTACCGTATAGAGTATTCTAGCTGTTATCTCTAACGGGGTCAATAAATTTGTTGACCCCGTCACAAATTATGTTATTATAGTATATATTTTCACCCGTTACATTAGAGATATGGCCCCATCGTCTAGCCTGGTCTAGGACGAGTGCTTCTCAGGCATTAAACACCGGTTCAAATCCGGTTGGGGCTACCAATTGGGATAGCTAACCCCAAAGAAATTTGGGGAGGCTGTTTTAAAGATAGGTGGACTTCATTTTGGAGTCCACTTTTATTTTGTGGATAATTTCACCTACGATTTCTTAGATTCCACCTTTATCAAGCCTAGAATTGTAAAAGCGATAAAATAGAGACTTACTGCAACAAATATTGTTTTAGTAAATCCAATATTCATTGCTAAAATTATAGCCAATGTAGAACCAAGGACAGAAAAGATCCCATTTAAAGACCAGCAGAAGGGAATTAATTCCTTATGTTTTAATCCGACTAGTCTGATTCCAATAGGAAAAGGCATTCCCATAAAAATTCCCATTATACTTAACAGAAAAATAGAAATTAAAATTCTGATTTTACTTTCCAAGCCCAATAACTTGTTAAATAAAGGATAAAGTAAAAGATTGTAGCAGACTATTATTCCTATAATCACCAGTAGAATAATTTTAAGCTGAGATTTTAATTTATCTTGGTTAATTTTAGTTGTAAGAAAACTACCAATCCCTGCAAAAATGAAATTTCAATCAGCATGAAAGTAATTCCCAACAGAGAAAATATATTAAATATAAGAATTTACTTTTAGCTTCTTTTTTAAATAAGTCTTTTTTATTAAGATATAATGGAACAGCTATAAGAATCAAACTTAAAAATGAACTAATAATGAATAAACCATAAAGTAGGAAAATACCAATATCTTGAGTCATCCCTAGCAGTACACTCGGCACTGATTTAAATTGTATTTTATTAAAAAAGAATGGGCTGTCGTCAGTAGATGCTTTTAAATAAAGAATGGAGTACGTGTCGATAAATTTATCTAGGTCTTTACTATTGATTAGTTGCGTATATTTATTTTCCTTTTTGAAATAAGGCATATAAAGTATTTCAAATTTCATTTTGTCAGCCAGCTGCGATATCTTTTTGATTTCAGCCTCTTTAAATTCAGATTTTTTAAAAATATGATTTACTATTTTACCAGTTTTTATTAATACTATATGTCTGCCTGCGTTTTTAATTGCTAATTTTTCGGCAGCTTTTAAATATAGGACTGTAAGTTTATAGGAGTTCACGCCGTGCCATCGAGAGGTAGTTAAATAGCCATTTCCTGTAAGATGGTTGATATATTCAGCCATCGCCTCTACGGTATAAAGATTATTTTCGGAAAGAGAATAAGCTCCAGCATTTGTGGCAGCCCAAGTATCGACCAGAGATGCTTGAATAATATCGTATTTTCTCTTTGAATTTCTTATGTAGTTTCTCGCATCATCTACTATAATTTCAACATTATCAAGAGAATACAGGTTCCCCGAATATTTTTTAAACCGTTCTTTCATTATGTCATTGGTAATTATAGAGTTAATTTCTACCCCTATTATTTTCCTAGATCCAAATATCAAAGCAGTTAAAACATCCCTACCCCCACCGGGACCAATTATTAACACATCAGGGAAGTTAGAAAGGTGATAGGCAAAGGAAGTTACATCATATTTAAGAAATTCGACCTTTTTCAAATTTCCATCAAATTTAGTAATTGGCGTATATGCACTTGCGTCTATACGCATATCAAGTTTAGGGGGGGGTAAGATCCTTGATAGACAGGACTCATCCCCCACCCGAATGGTCCGGGCTTTGAGGAACTTTCATCACCATAAACTTGAACCATAGAAAAAGAATTCCATTTTGTAAAAAGAGTATCCATCTTTCTACCTTTGGCTTTAGTAATCTCTATAATGTTAAATTGAGAATTTATTAATATTAAAATAAGAAAGCTTAATAAAACTGCTATTGATAACTTTATTTTTTTATGATCGGAATTAAGCACAAGAGCGGTTGAAGAAACAACCCTTAGGAAGATGAGAGAATTTATTGGCCCAAAATAATTTATTAGTAAGACAGAAAAAAAGGCTCCTGCACTAGCACCGACTAAGTCAAAAAAGTATAGCTTGCCACTTTCTTTATTGAAATACATGAAAAGATAGGACATCAGAAAACCCACAAAGAAAAAAGGTAATTGGCAAATTAGAAAGAGAGTTAAGATTAATAAATAGATTTTTGGTCCAAAATAGAATGAAAAGCTTATCTTTGGTACTAATAATATTATTGGTAAAAAGCTAATTGGAATTATAAGCAAGGTTGTATATAGGACTTTTTTAATAGCTATTTTCAATATATTTTTTTTAAAAATAAAAAGGCATGTTGCCCCTAGAGAAAGTCCAAACATCACAAGAGATATTACAAAAAAAGCAAAGTGATACCAGAGAGTTGCTGAAAATATCCGCGTTAATAATATTTCAGCAAGTAGAGTAGTAAAGCTTATTAAGAAAACTGAAATGAATATTACGTTTTTTTTCATTATTGCATCTTTCGAACAATTTAAATCATTAATTTCTAAGTCTGCGACAATTGTTGTCGTGTGCTCGTAAATTTTATTGTTAAATTATAATACAGCCTTAAACTGATAACAAATAGAAAAGGCTCGGTTATATGGGTTTCTCCGTATAAGGGCTAGCATTAAATACGAAAACCGCTATTTTCCTTAAACTAGCGGTTTTTTCAACTTTAGGATGGATAAATTGCATTATTTGGCATCTAATGCTACGTTGGTTTTTATAGAAGGTTTTAATCAGGGGAAAAATCGATGAAAGTGAAGAAATTTATATAAGGGTGTAGTAAATCGGATAATAATAATATTTAACTTAATGTGAGTGCGTAAGTTAAGACGAATTATCTTGCTTTTTATCAGTAGTTGTAGTATTGTACTTATAACATTAATAAATGAGGATTTTCTCTTTACGGTTGTGATTGTGTTTTATGATTTGAAAATGCTTGATTTGTAATACTTTTTATGATACAAAATAAAAGAAGTAATTAAGTTTATTATTCCAGGTAAAACAAGGATGTTACAAAAGGAGGTCTGGATGAATAAGGGCGTTTTTCCAAAGACATTGGCATTTGTTATAGCAATGTCTTTTTTTATTGCCGGTTGCGATAATATAAAAAGCTTATTTAATAAAAGTGCTCCACCTAAGAAAGTCGAGCCTGTTGCGAAACCGCAGGGTACGATTATCGCGACGGTGGGCAGTGCGTATATTACCCTCGAGGAATTAGATCGTTACGTTGAGGCCTATAATGAGCAGATAGAAAATTATAGGGAAATTTATCCTGATCAAGATATCGGATTAGAAAAAGCCGAAACTTTAGACCAGAAGATAGATTTGTTGAAAAATGATCTAATCCGGCAGAAGTTGATTTATCAAGAAGCTATTGATAGGGGCCTAGATAAAAAGGAAGATGTGGAAACTGCCTTAAAAGAATTTAGGATGAATTTATTGGTTGCCAGTTTGGTTTCAGAGGTAGTTGATGATGTTGATGTTTCCTCAGGAGAGATAGAGGATTACTATAATACAAATAAAGAATTAATGCGCGGTATGGAAGAAAGGCATGTTTTAGAGATTGTTACTGTTAGTGAATCTCAGGCGAATAATGCTTTAATTGAGGTGCTGCAGGGCACTGATTTTACCGACGTAGCGAGGAGCTATTCAATATCTACAACAGCTTCAAAAGGAGGCGATTTAGGGTTTATTATGCCGGGCACTAAATTTCCTCAGTTTGATATTGCGGTTTATTCTTTAGATTTAGGCAGGACAAGCACAGTGATTAAAAATCCGGATGCGAATGAATATTATATTGTTAAAGTGCAAGCAATAAGAGGTGGTGAAACAAAGCCTCTTTCCGAGCTCTGGGATGATATTGAGCTTATGTTAGAGCAGACCAAGCAAAAAGAGGCAATAGATAACTTGGTTAGTAAATTATGGCGCCAAATAAAAGTAGACATTAAAACAAGTGAGATAAGATGATAGATGTACAGAAAAATATGCCGATGATTATTGCTGGTGTTTTGGCATTGATTGCTGTGGTAATTGCCGGGTCTTACTTTAAGCAGAGAGAAGCGCGGCTTGCTGCCTTGGCAGCAGCTCGTTCCCCGAAAGGTAAGCAAGTGCAGATAGAAGAAAAAAAAGTTGTAGTAGCAAAAAAGGATATTATCAAGGGTTCAGTCATTGATAGTAAAATGGTAGAGCTTAAAAGTATACCGGTAAAGTTTATTCAGCCGGGCGCCACTGGCTCCATAGATAGGATAATAGACAAGGTAACCATGACCCCCATAACCAAAGGCGAGCAGATTTTACGCAATAAACTTGTATCTGACGCGGCAGACCTCAGTAGTCTTTCTTACCGTACGCCTATGGGTAAGCGCGCGATAACTATTCCCGTAGATAATATTTCTTCAGTGGGAGGGATGATCAGGCCCGATGATTATGTGGATATTTTAGGGTTGATTCCTCAAACGATGCAGGTAGGTGAAGAGCAGGTTACCCAGTATGCAACAGTACCTTTATTCCAAAAAGTTTTAGTTTTAGCAGTAGGCAGAGATGTAGGGGCGTCTAAAAGAAGTAAAAGTGGTGCGAGTAGCGGATCGGTTAGTACAATTACGGTAGGCCTTGAGCCTCAAAAGGCAACAATGGTTGCTTTTATACAGGAGCAGGGAGGAAAGTTGCGCTTTGTCCTGCGTTCACCTTCGGATACAGGGGTTACTTTGGCGCAACCGGTAAATTGGGACACACTGTTTCTTTATTTATTTCCGGATTTGATACAGCAAATACAGTCGGGCAAGGCAGGAGGAATGAGCCCAATGATGCTTATGCAGCAAGGTGGGGTGGTAGAAGAAGAGGACGAACAGCCTACTGGCCCTCAGGTTGAAATATATCGTGGCTCTCAAAGAGAAGTGGTGCCTTTATTGAAATAGTGCTTAAAAAGAGTTATTAAATATTGTAGCGAATTTGAATAGAAGAATAAATATGACAAAGATTATCAAGCTGTTATTCCTGCCTCTCACGTTAATAACCCTAACAATTGGTGCTTGTTCGGCTGATGAATATAGCCGGGAATTAATTTTAGTTATCCCTGAGATAAAAACCGTTTCCGTGTATCATCCCCGCAGAGTCGCAATTAGTAATCCAGACATAGCTGATATAGGTACTGTAGCAGAAAACGACGTAATGCTTATTCCGAAAAACCCTGGCAAGACTACACTTGTAATTTGGGATAAGATGGGTCAACAGAGTTATGATATTAGAGTTGTCTCCGAAGATTTAGAGGATTTAAAATTTAGAATTGATAAATTAATTGGTGAGTTAGGATATTTAGATGTCTATACAAAGGTTAGCAGGGAAGAAAATAAAATTTTGCTTCTAGGGAGTTTAGATACTGAGTCCGAGCTGGAAAAGTTAGATAATGTTCTTATAGATTTAAAGCCAAAAACCATAGATTTGGTTGAGATAAAAACACATGATGAGCTTGTCCAGATAGATGTCGAAATTCTGGAGATAAATAAAAACGCTTTGGAGGATTTAGGGTTTACTTGGACCTCTGCTCTTGGGGGTGGAGGGTCCGCAAGTACGGCTGTTGCCTGGACAGAGACATCCGATGGAGGCGATTCCGTTGTTACGGAAGATATATATAGCTTGGGACATCATCTAAGCCGTACATGGGAAAGAGGTCTAATTAGTACTCAGCTTAATCTTATCCTTACTCAGGGCAAAGGCCGTGTTTTGTCGCGTCCTAAATTAGTCTGCTTAAGCGGTAAGGAAGCGCGTTTTCTCGTTGGAGGAGAAATTCCCATAGTTACTGTTTCTACTGTTAGCGGCGGTCAATCAATAAGTGTAGAATATAGAGAATACGGTATTTCCTTAAGTATAAGCCCTGTAGTCAAACCAGGCGGTTTCATTCAAGCAGCGCTTAAGACGGAAGTAAGTGAAGTAGATACGGCTAATGCTGTTGTTGCCTCAGGTATTAGCATCCCCGCGTTTAGTACTAGAGAGGCGGAGACCGAAATATATCTAAAGGAAAATAGTACAGTATTTCTAGCTGGGTTAATAAAAAATAAAGAATCACAGAATGTTGCTAAGGTTCCGGGTTTGGGAAATATTCCTATTTTAGGCGCGCTGTTCCGTTCTAAGGATTTTACAAGCGGGGATACGGAGCTGGTAATTTCGATAACCCCCAGGATTATTAAGCAGGATAGACCTTCAAAATTTAAGGAAAATGAAATAGCAGAGGCAAGAGATTATCCTAAAACGTTATTAAGTTATATTAGGGCAATTCAAGAAAAAATAGGTAGGGCAGTAGTTTATCCGGAGATGGCACGTGATGCTCAGGGGGAAGTTTTGCTTAGTCTGCATGTTCTTTCTGACGGTCGCCTGCTAAATGTAATAGTGAATAAATCTTCGGGTAATAAAATACTAGATAGGACTTCGGTAAATATTATAAAATCTCAAGCGCCTTTTCCGTCTTTTCCTGTCGCAACCAGCCTTGATGAGCTATGGATAGATATACCAATTATCTTCAAAACTAACTGATTTTGGCGTAAGCTTTTAATGCCATCAAGGATGATAACATCTTAATTCAGAAGAATGTGCCATCCTGATACCCTTAAAGGATGGGCCTAATTATATTGAGTTAAATTTTAATATGGATACACTTGCTAAAACAATAGTAATTTTTAGTACAAAAGGCGGAACTGGACGTACCTTTCTTGCTGTTAATCTTGCCGCAGCTTTAGCTAAAAACAAGAATAAAAAAGTAGCTTTACTGGATTTTGATTTTGAAGCAGCCAGCGATATGAGCCGCTCATTAAATATAACTCCAACAATAGCTGTAGTTGAATTGGCCTTAATGGATAAAAAAGAGTGGGCTAGGCAAGAATTAGGTAATTTTATCTTGAAGCATGAGCCTTCCGGCGTAGATTTTATCCCTATAATACTTAAACCTTCTCAAGCAAGATATCTAGACGACGCTTTAATAGATAAAGTTATTACGGATCTTAAGTCTAAGTACGACTATATAATAATAGACGGAGGCAGGACATTTTCCGATAGCCTTGTTTCAGCTTTAAATCATGCTAACCTTGTTTTATTTGTAACCACTCCGGATATACTCGCCATATACCAAAGTAAGTGGGCTATGGATATACTGCAATCTTTGCATTTTCCCTTAAAGATGATTCGCGTGGTATTAAATCGTTCAAACAGTTTAGGCGGCGTTACTTTTCAGGAGGTAAAATTAGTTTTCCCTTGCGATATAATAGCCCGTCTCCCCAGCGAAGGAAGAACAGTAGGATTTTCCTTAAACAGGAGAATGCCCGTAGTTTTAGACAGTCCCCGTTCCAAGGTAAGTTTAGCCATAAAAAAATTAAGTGATATCCTGGTGGCTGATTCCAACCTTTTTATGGATTATGTGTATATTAAGTCTTTGGATTTATCAGAGGATGTTTCTAAACAGTTAAAGGGTACTGATTCTCAGGCGAAATTTTTAGAAAAGCACGGGTTAAAAGGAAAATTAAAACCCTCTCAGGTATTAATCAGCGAAGATATCATTTCTCTAAAGCGCAGGGTCCATCAGCGTCTGATAACAGAGCTGGATTTAAAGCGCATGGAGATAGATATTCGAGATAACGAGAAAATGGCAGAACTTCGCGTTAAAACCGGAAAAGCAATAGCTAATGCTTTAGCTAAAGAGTCGGGAGCGCTTATTTCAAGTGCCCAGATGCGGGAGAAGCTGATTCGCGAATTGCTTGATGAGGCCTTAGGCCTGGGACCGTTAGAAGATTTAATGGCAGACCCAGCCGTGACCGATATCATGGTAAATAATAAAGATGATATTTATGTAGAGCGCTTCGGGAAGCTAGAAAAAAGTAATAAGAAATTTATTTCTAATGATCAGGTCAAGCAGGTTATCGAGCGAATTATTGCTCCTTTAGGTAGGCGTATTGATGAGTCTGTTCCTATGGTAGATGCGAGGCTTTCTGACGGCTCACGTGTTAATGCTATAATCCCTCCGCTTTCATTGGGCGGGCCTATGCTTACAATACGAAAATTTGCCAGGGAAAGATATGAAATTTCGGATTTGATAAAATTTGGCACAGTTAACCCACCAATGGCTGATTTTATAGAGGCCTGCGTAGTAATGCGTAAAAACATTATTGTTTCCGGTGGAACCGGATCCGGAAAAACTACTGTATTGAATGTTTTATCTTCCTTTATTCCTGAGGACGAACGCATCATTACAATTGAGGATGCCGCAGAACTAAAGCTGCACCAGGATCACTGGGCGCGTCTTGAATCCCGCGCACCTAATATTGAAGGAAAAGGTGCTATTTCTATACGTGATTTATTCCGCAATACTTTGAGAATGCGGCCGGATCGTATAGTTATCGGTGAGTGTCGTGGAGGAGAAAGCCTGGATATGCTTCAGGCTATGAATACGGGTCATGACGGTTCAATGACTACCGTACATGCTAATTCTGCTCAGGATGTTTTAGCACGCCTTGATTCTTTAATATTAATGAGCGGGGCAGAGTTACCCATTAGGGCCATTCGTGAGATGATTGCATCAGCTGTAGATGTTGTTGTGCATTCTGCGAGACTTTCAGATGGGGCACGTAAAATAATGGCAGTAAGTGAAATAACCGGTATGGGGGAAGATGGCCATATTGACATGGAAGATATTTTTATCTATAAGCAAACCGGTTTAGACGAAAATTGTAAGGTAATTGGTAATTTTCAAGCTACTGGACACATCCCGTCTTTCTATGATGATTTCAAGCTCCACGGTATAGAACTCTCTAAAGATCTCTTTAAGGCACCTAAGGCCTAATTTTTTAGCCCCTATTTCCTAAAATAAAATTAAGACTTAAAATGCGCAAAATAGTTAATCTTACCAGAAATACCACCTTAGCAGAAAATATCGAATTAGCCAATACACCCTTAAAGCGCATGAAGGGTTTATTATTCCGTAAAACTCTAGAGGAAACCTCCGCTTTAATAATTCAGTCTACCAGCTCTATTCATACCTTTTTTATGCAGTTTTCAATCGATATTTTGTTTTTAGATAGGGATAATAGGATATTAAAATTAAGACATAATATTGCTCCTTTTCGCTTTATACTATGTCCGCTATCAGCTAAAACTACGATTGAATTTCCTGCCGGCACTCTAGTTTCTACCCAGACTCAAGTAGGTGATTTTCTTTCCATTGAAAAGTAATTCTAAAATTCTATATTGTTAAAATTCTAAAATTATTGTATAATTGGTCTATGGACATATTGCAATAATTGTCCAATAGTAAACAAAAAGAGTTTTCTTGTAGGCTTATGGTATGTCTTAATAGGTGTTAAAATCTGGCTATGGGGCTTAAGCATTAAAGTAAGTAATGATGCCTCTAAAAAAGATAAATGTTTTTAGGGCCGAAAAGCTCGGTATAGAGCAGTTACTAGTAAAATGGCATAACAATAGTTGCAGCTGTTGAAAAGTTCAGGTTTCTCCAAGCAGCTTGTTTAGCATCCTAAATAAGTCTTCTAAATAGCGCCTATTTTAAGCAAGTAGGAATATAGCATGTTTTGGACGAAAGATGCATAAATCTAGCATATTGTAAGCAGAACGAGCAAGTAATAAAATGCAGGCTTATCTAGCAAAAGCTAAAACTAAGAGAAACATGTAATGTACGAATAAGTACAGGTGATAGTTGAACTGTAGAGAAGACTGTTAGAGCGCAGAAGGAAGTAATTATTGTCCATAGTTCTATATAACAAATTATAAATCTACTTATTTTACAATGTGTTATGTAAAATTAAATGTCCACAATATCAAATTTATTATGGACATTTAATTATTAAACAATCATTTAAGCATAAATCAAGATTTAATGTGAGGTATGAAACGTAATGGGCACAAAATATAAAATAAGCGAGAAAGTTAAGGCTTTTATTCTTTCTCAGAAAAAAAGCCGTTCTTCTTTAAGTTGTCGCAAACTTGCTGCTCTTGCCAGCGTCAAATTTAAATTACCTATTTCTAAGTCCGCAGTTAACAAAGTAATAAAGCAGGCTGGTTTAAGCGCTCCCATTGGCCGCAGAAAAGCTGTAAAGCTTCCTGGATTATTAGATGATTCTTCTGATATGGCGGGGGGTTTTTTCTTGGCCGCAGCCGAAGCTGAGCTAGGCTTGATTAGGCAGCTGGCTTACGGCATATTCGGGCAGGATGCAGCACCCCGAAAAATGCGTAGAATAGAGGTGAATTTGCGCGTTCTTTTATACATGGGTTTATTTGACTTAACTATTGATAAATTAGATAGTTATGATAAATTAGGTCTCTGGAAATTAGCTGGCGGCCGAGTTAGTTCGGCAGTGCTACAAAAGTTTATTGCTCAAATTAAGGCACGGTGTAAATATCCAGATATAGCGAAAATTACGAGTAAATTAAATTTTCAAGTTGCTGATTATGTCCATTTTGGCTTAGTTGACGGTAGTGTTTTTTATACTGATCCCCAGTTTAAGAGTATTTGGGCATCAACGAGAGTACCGGGAAAACTACATATAACTCCTTATTTTACAGTAAGTTATATTAAAAACACTATAGTGGAATCTAACCAGCCCGTTATTTTGCTTTCTCCGGGTAAGGATACGGCGCAGGAATTAATAAATTTTATTTTTTCATGCCAGGGAGTTGATTCGAAGAATATTTCCAGGACAGTTATCTATTGTGACGATCAAGAATTACAGAAGATTGCTTATATTCCTCCCGGACCGCATTATTTTATATTTGGGCTTTTTGGTTCTCAGCAAAAACGTCACAAGGTGCGTTTTAAAGCTTCATCAAAAAGAGTAACTATTTCTCCGTGGGTGCGTGTTTTTGAGTTGGCTCAGGGTAGGGAGTATTTTGTGTGCGATGGCGAGATTATTTTATCACAACATGTTGTACGGCAAGATGTTAAGCTAAGGGCTGGATTATTAAAAAAGCGGAAGAAAGACAAATCAGGCATTATTTTAGTGACTAATATTCCTCTCGAAATTAAATCCATGGAGGATATAGCAGGTTTGTATCTAAGGCGATGGCCGGAACCTGAAGAGTCTTTTGAGGATATGGGCAGAAACAAAATTTCAGATAGGGCAGCACGCGGCAAGCCGCACTTCGGCTGCACTTCGTATGTCCATAACGTTGGATATCATAACTATAATGATATCAATAAGTTAAATGAAATATTCCCGCATCTTTTGGACAATTTAAATATTTACGTCCAGCAGCGTTATTTTTCTGCCAAGTATAGTGAAAATAGTTTGCCGCAGATGAGGCAGGAATTCTATGCATTAGATGGGAAAATTAGCTCTGAAAAGGGCTGTTTTCTGCTGGAGTTGTTCTCGCCGCGCACAAGCCCAAAACCTGCCTATGAGCAGGATTTACTTTATGCCGCAAGAAGGGTAAATGAGAGCAGTGCATCTATTCTTGGTAAACGCTTGATTGTATTGCCAGAGAAGATTTCGTGAGTTTCTATTTTTGCATGGCTTATCTTGCGTGAAAGCGTTTTCAGGTGTGCAATAATTCTTATTGCATTTTACCTCCTTTTGTGATATATTTATATTGCGCTATGAAGCGGCAGCGAGAAAGGCGGATTTTAATTTATATGTTAAAATTCGCAAAGCCACGGGACAAAAATTTATGCAGAGATTCAGAAACAGCCAGTAATAGGATGTTTATCAAGACTGGTTTCTGAATGTGTGTGTTTGTTAACCGGGTTACCGAAAGCCGTAAAATTCAAGGTGATTAAGTGATTCGGATTTTTTTTGGGGAGTTAAAAATGAGTTTTTTAAAGTCATTAAAAAGATTTACAAAAGTTTCCGTAGAAACAAGAAAAGATTATAGAGGGGTCAGATGTTATATTTAGCCTTAGGTTTTATATTTGCCAGCGTAGGTCTTGTATCTTATCAGCTTGTTCCGATTTGCCAGAATCGGCTAAAAGGTAAAATGGGGAAGCTTCGTAAGGCGCAAAGTAAGGTAGACATGTCAAAGATACGCATGCCAAAGGTAGCTGCCGTAGATAAGATATCTAAAAGGCTGCAGGCAATTTTTATCGAGATACCTTCGCAACGCCTTTTTCAGATGTATATTGGTTCGTTGATTGGTTTTAGCGTGTTGGGGCTAATTTTTACAAGAAGTATTTTGGGTGCAGGCGTGGGTTTTAGCATTGCCTTGATTGCGCCATCTATCGTCATCAAGCAAATAGAGGCTAAACGTAAACGTGATTTTACGACACAGTTGGTAGATACGTTAATGATTTTTTCAAGTTCTTTAAAGGCGGGTTTAAGCTTGATTCAGGCAATGGAGGAAGTAGTTACAGAAATGCCCGCACCGATTTCACAGGAGTTTAGCTTGGTTACAAGGGAAAACCGCATGGGCGTGCCATTAGAAGAGGCCTTGGTTCATCTTAAAGACAGAATGCAGGTAGAGGAGTTGGATTTGGTAATTACGGCAATTTTAGTTGCAAGAGAGACCGGCGGTAATTTAACTCGTACTTTTTCCCGCTTAACTTCTACTATTCGCGAGAAATCTAAACTTATCGGCAGGGTTAAGTCTCTTTGCACGCAAGCAATGCTGCAAGGTTATATTATGATTATGCTGCCTATCGCGTTTGCCATAATGGTATTCGGTTTTAATCCAGGATTTTTTACTATCATGATTGAAGATAAAGTAGGCCAGGCACTGCTTGCTTATGCGATAATTTCAGAAATAATAGGAGCGTTTCTTATTTTTAAACTTAGTAAGATTGAGGTATAAGATGGATTCAGATTATTTATATTATTTTTTATTCTTAGCGCTTATATTTGCCAGCGTATTTTTGGTTGTGAAGCAGATAATCAGCCAAAGAGAAGAGATATTCCTGCGTCTTCCCATGGATGATACTGCTGTTGCCAAAGATAAAAAGAAAAATAATGCGGAAGCGCCGATGAAAAAAGTGTTGAAAGCCCTGACACCGATTTCTCAGAAAGTATTGCCTTTTTTAAAACAAAAACGTACAGAAAGGGCTCTTTTGTCTGCCGGCTCTGTTATGAACGTACTTGAGTTTATATCGTTTAAATTACTATCCGCCTTACTCGGGTTTATAGCCGGTTTAATTATTTTTTCCAGCCGCCCGATGTTTATTTTTATCACAGTGCTTATGGGTTTTTTATATCCGGATATGTGGTTGAGGAAGAAAATCTCTGCTCGCCATAAATCGATAATTCGTGACCTGCCTAATGTTATTGATCTTCTTCATCTTTGCGTTAACGCCGGATTAGATTTCATGTTGGCGGTAAACCGCGTGATTAAAGATTTCAAGCCCTGTCCTTTAAGGGATGAACTTTCCGAGGTTTGGCGGGAGAGTCAAATAGGCAGGAGCCGTAAGCAGGCGCTTCAGAATTTAGTATGGAGAGTAAATTTAGTGGATATCACTTCTTTTGTAAGGACCCTTATCCAGACAGATAAGATGGGGGCCCCTATGGGAGAGGCTCTGGAAATTCAGGCCGAAGAATTACGTATGCGCAGGTTCCAGAGAGGTGAGGCAATGGCGTTTAAGGCGCCGGTAAAACTATTGTTTCCTTTGCTGGTATTTATTTTACCTGTGGTTTTAGTTATTGTAGGCGGCCCCGTAATCTTGCAGTTTGTACGCGGCGGCTCAATGGGGTTTTAATAACGTGGATGTTATTTGACAAGATGTACTGTGGCGATGATTGCTGCCGCTTTTATCGCTTCATGCACGAAAGATTATTTAAAATCACTAGAAGGGAGGTGACTAGAGATGAAGAAAATAAGGGGTCAAGGAACGCTAGAATATGTACTTATTTTAGCGGCAATAATAGTAGCAATTCTTGCGGGTCGGGCAGCTATGCAGGGTGCGGTAGAGAAGAACTTGGATGATGCCCAGCAGGTGGTAAATGATGCTACTGATAATTTACCGGGATTGAACTAATACTATAAATAAATAGGAGGTGAGTGAAATGTTAATTAAGTTAAGGGGTCAATCAACAGCAGAATATGCCATATTGATTGCTGTAGTCATAGGCGCGCTTATTGCTATGCAGACATATGTTAAAAGAGGACTTCAGGGGCGTGTTAAAGACGGCGTAGATATGTTGGCTGATGAGACATCTGATTTAGGAACTACTGAACAGTATGAACCGTATTATATGGATTCGGATATGACTTTCTCACGTGATAATACTGAGACTGAGGATAGAGCTGAAGGAGGAAAAAGAAGTCTAAGTAGTGTTGATAATACAAGCACAAGGGCCAGTGGAAGTTATCAGGAGTATGGTAGTACGGATGATGCAGATTAATATGAGTTTTTTAATTTTTAGGAGGTGAATGAAATGTTCATAAAGTTAAGAAAGGGTCAGAGCACATTGGAATATGCCTTAGTTATTGCCGCTGTTGTTGCCGCACTCGTAATGATGCAGATATATCTTAAAAGAGGTTTAAGCGGAAGATTTAAGGCATCTACTGATGATATAGGTGAACAGTTTGATCCGCAGAAGTTTACTTCTAGTTATACGACTACAAGTGAAGGTGCAACCACGGAAACTGTTTCAGGTGGGGTTACCAGGTCTGAAGTATCGACGGATGAAGAAACACAGGTAACAGGTGATGAAACGCTGGACGCCTGGGATGATAGTGAGGATTTATATACTGGTAGCTGGTAAATCGTGAAACTAAATGAGCCTAAAGAGGCTTGTGAGCATCTCCAGGCCCGTTATTGACGCGGGCTTGGAGGTAGCTCTTAAAAAGGAGAAGCATGCGGAAGAAGAAAAAAGCACAGCCCCGTAAAAGCAGAATACGCTCACGAGGCCAGAGCGTATTGGAATTTAGCTTGGTGGGAGTTGTGATAATTGTAAGCATCGTAAGCGTGCCGTTATATATTAAACATGGTTTAATAGAGCGTATTTCTAACCGTGGCCAGGATATAGCAGATGGTCGAGGAATAGATAAGACAAGTATAGCGCTCTTAGTAACTGCGACAATTGATACACAGGAAAACAGTAGCATTAAATAAGGATATATCATGAAAGATAGATTAATAGACATAGGACCACGGACTTATAAATATAAAAAAGCAGCAAGGCTTTTTAAGGGTCAGGCAGCATTAGAATATATTATTTTATTTATTGCGGTTACGGCAGGTATTGCTTTAGGGTCAAGGGCGTTTTTTACGTTTGACGGTCAAGGGACAGGAGAAGCAAGAAATATTGCCGAAGAGCTTTTTGAAGATGCGGCAGAAGATATTTTAGGTTATAGTTTATAAAAACATAAAAAGAAAATGATGAAAAGACGACATAAGAGAAATTCAGCGCAAAGTGTATTAGAATACGCTATTTTGATAGCGGTTATTTCTGCGGCATTTTCCGCGATGTTTGTTTATTTTCAAAGATCAGTGAATGCCCGTCTGGAGGATTTACGCCAGGAATATAGTCCGGATGCAGCACCGTGAGAACCGGAATAGGCAAGGAAAAGATTTTTTAAAAATCAGGTGGCAAAATGATGAGAAAAAAAAGAGGCCAGAGCACTTTAGAATATTTAATTATATGGGCAGCGATTATAGTTGGGGTTCTTGCTGGTAGTAAGTATATTGAGAAGGGTGTGAAGTATATGTTACAGGATGCGGGAGACATAATGGAAGAGGCCCTTGAAGAGCCAGAGGAATAGGCATAATTTTTATAAAGTTTCGTATTAGCTATGGTTACGGAGGTAGAAAAGAAGATGTGTAGAAAAAGCAGGGCACAAAGCATGATGGAATACGCGGTTTTAATAGCTACGGTAAGCGCAGCTTTAGTTGCTATGCAGATATATATGAAGCGCGGCATGCAGGGAAGGCTAAAGGATTTAGCTAATCAGATAAGCCCTATACAGTATGAGCGTGGGAATACAACCTCAGATTATACTGTAACACGCACTTCATCGATGACGGAGAATGTGGACCGCGGGACTTATACGCGTACAATTGGCGATGAGACAACGACACGTACTGGATGGGAGACTGTAGTAGGCAATGATTAATATAAGTAATAATCTAGGGGTAAAGATGAACAGAAAAGCACAGGCACCCGTAAAACCCTCATACCCTTTTACCCTTATGGGCACAGGCGCTCACAGGCGGGCCACGGGGCAGGCAGTTGCGGAGATAGCTATATTCGGCGCCTTATTATTATTGGTCCTAGGTGTTCTTTTAAGCTATACCAGGAGTTTTCGCGAACAGCAATTGTTTGATCAGCAGATTTTTCGTCAGGCACTTTACGATGCCTATAACTATGAATTCGAGTTTGAGGATTCTAATGATGAAACTCAAACAGGTTACGGACGCAGTAGAAGTTATAGTAAAACAATAGATAAACAGACAGATGTTATTTTTCAGCCAAATAGAAGGAGCTATTCATCCAGTTATAGTGTTTATTGGTCGGGAGCCATGAATCCGCCGGATTCAAGCGCGACATTTATTAATCAGTATGAAGTGTCTGTACCTAGCAGGAAACTTGTTATATTCCGTACTGATGATGCGGAAGATGAACCTAATGAAGAATTAAAGATGAATACAATGGATGTGTTTGCTGTTTGTGCGCCTGTATTAGCTGAGACAATAGCAACTATGACCGCAGATGCAGCATATAGTTCGTGGACAGCAGCATTTAGTGTGATAGCAAAGACAGCAGCATTTGCGTATATGCTTAGTCGATACAATAAGGTAATAGGTGATTTAGAGGATGCAGAACAGAATAGAAAAGATCTTGTATCGCAGGACAAAGACTATCAAGAATGGGGTTGGAGAGTTTCTAGTAATGCTGAAGATGAAGGGAATTCAGGTATGCAGTTAGATCGCAGTATAATCAGTAATGTTGAAGGAGGAAAGTGGTATGTAAAAGAAATTGACGCGCAAATTTATGATACTCTTTATAACGCAAGTACTGAGCATACCTATACGGAAGATAAAATTGAAACAGAAACGCAAATTACCAACATTCGTCAGATTGATTTAATTGATACAGTTAATCGTCAATTAAGCCTGCGTTTTGATATGACCGGGCCTGATTCTACCATAGATTATGACCTGCATGATTTTGATGAAGACCTTGATGATGTTATTGTCAATCAGGGGTATGGTGCTAATGGGGCTTATGACGAAACTTACTTAGGCACAACAGCAACAAAGGGGACACGATGGGTAACCGATCATTAAACTCCGTTAGAGATAAGGGGTAGAGTTTTTGAGGGAATAGAAGATGATTATGGAAAATAAAAGATTATTTAAAAGCTCTAGTTTAATAGACGTCCACCTCAGGCGGACTATCTCTAACGGGGCAAAAAAATCACAGGCACCCGTAAAACCCTCACGGGCCACGGGGCAGGCTATTGTAGAACTGGTTATTGCTTTTGTAATAGCGGCCTTACTTTTTGCCGGCGGCTTTAAGATTTGGGCGGGCTTGGAGAGAAGTCTTATTAGTGATGCTACGGATTATCAGGCGGAGCGCGTGGATGCCGGATCAGGAACTATTGAGATTCCCGGACAGGACATATTCCCTTCAGAATTTGAGGATGTAGGTGATCCGTTTGTAAATTCCCTGGTTGATATTCAGCAATGCGAATGTATAAGCGATAGTACAAAAGAAGATGCATTAGCGTTATATTCAGAGAAATATGAACTAGAAGAAAAAATAAGCGCTTATGAAATTACAGTAGAAGAGGAGGAGTTAACAGAGCAGACTCTGCTTGATGCGTGGGTTCAGATTCCTTGGTGTTCTCAATGCTGTTTATGTAAGATATATTGTTACACGATTCCGGGAGACTACAGTACCCGCTATGATTATTGGGTTACTTGTACAGGAGCAGCGAATAATCCCTGTCTCTCTTGCAGGACGTGTACCTGGGCGATTGGCGGCTGCGGAGATTTATATTGCTCAGGCGGCGACACTTTGCAGCCCTGCCGCGCTATGGAAGTAAATCCTGGTCATGACCATACTGAGTACAGAGAGCAAATAGAAGAGGCTATGGAAGATCTTGAGGATGAACTTTTTGATTCTCAATATGAGCTTAGCAAGGCTCAAAATCAACTAGCAAGAGTAGAGAGTCAAATTGAAGACTTAGATATTGCTTGTTGTGGTCTATAGTCTATAAGGAGAAGAGAAGATGTTTAGTTTGTTTTGTAACATAAGAACAGGAAGAAAGGGTCAATTAGCCAGTCTCATGACTGTCTTTTTGATTGTTTTTATTATCTTTGCCTTTCTTTCGGTTAACTTAGGAAGAATGGCCCTTCATCGCACAAGATCATCAAATGCCGCGGACGCGGCAGTTTTGGCCGCAGGCTCATCAGCGAGCAGACTGTTAAACTATATGGCAGCCTTTAATGATTTAATGGCTCTTAATTTTTCCGGCTTGACCTTTATGCTTGTGCCTGCCTTTACTGCTTTAATAGTAGATATTGTTAGGCTTTTTGAGAATTCGTATGATCCATGCCATATGAGCGGCGGGCCGGATGCTGTTGATGACATTATTGCTTCGTTTAGTGCTATTACGGATGATGAGACTAATTATGCGACATTCGCTGATGGTCTTCTTGTTGTTACCGAGCATGTTGTTATTATAGGGATGGATGTAGCGACTATCGCATTTTTGGTTCAAGGGGCAAGAAAAATAGGGGACGTATTATCCGCGAGGATAGTCAGTACAGACCCTGATGATCCCGGGATGAATATGCTGCTTCCGGAATCTACCCGCGATACCGCCCGGCAGTACGCGTTTATTAATGCAGGTATTGATGAGCCCAGGGAAGATTATGATGATTGGGTGTTAGGTACTAACGCGGAAGATGTAGATGGAGACGGCGATGAGGATTGGGATGATTACATAAGGCAAGAAAGCGACTTCAGCGCGTTTATGCGCACGCTTTCTAATACCAATGATGCTGATTCTGATTTTTCAGCGGATAATTTAGTATCTTTTGATTGGGATGATCAGCGTGCAGGCGAGATAGTAAATACTCAAGTAGATGTTTATACTACGCCCACGCAGTCTCTAGATCTAACAGTAGAGACATATGAAGATGTTGCCACAGAATCAGGATTAAGAAGTTTGATTGGTGATGCCATTACTCAGTCTGATTCATCCTGGTCCATGAGCCAGCTTTTTAATCTGGGGCTTCAAATGTCACCGTTGTCATATCTGCTTCTTGAACTAATTATAGTTTTGATTGAGATTATTACCGCTCTATTATTAATTTTAGCGGCTGTTGCCGTTATTATAGGGGTTGTCTATACGATTAAGTATGCTATCAGTTATGGCAGTGATGTTGCGTCATTACAGACCGCATTAAAGGCATATACCTATGCCGGGGCTGCCGGGGGATGGTATGCAGGCATGGCGGCATTAGACACTAATGAAATGGACCCTGGGGATCTTCCTGCACTAGTCTTGGGGGATGAGGATAATGATTTAACTAATCAAGTTGAGATACATCGTACCACTACACCGGAAGATGGTCCGGATAGCATAGATTACGGTTTCTGGACTATGCAGTATCCTCAAATAAGGAGCGGTAGTGAGGTACTTGTTTCAGGTTCCGGCGGAGGGCTTTTGTTCCCCCCCATAACTGATTATGGAGCTGTAATTCAGCAGGCATGGTAAAGATAGGAGGTGGTAAAGATGATTAAAGAATTGCAAAAACAAGATATTACAAATCGAGCATTAATTAAGTTAAGAGCAATATTTATACTTTTTGGAATTATTTTTCTATTTACTAATATAGTTTTTGCTGCATCTTTACCTATTCCTGCTAGGACAGAAGTCATCCGGGAGGAAGTTGTCGAGCAGGGCGGTGAAGAATATAAGATAGTCTTTTGCGAAAGCAAGTTATCCCCGGAAAAAGTAAATTCTTTTTATGAAAAAAAGCTTCCTGCTTTAGGCTACAGTTTGCTTTTTAATACCGATAAAATGAAAATGTATAAAAAAGAAGGAAAGACTTTTATGGTTGTTGTCAGCATTAATCCTGAAGGTAAAACTAATATCGTTTTAACCCAGGGGGGTGGTTTCGCTGCCATTGGTAAGGCAGCACAATCAAGGACAACTCCGGATTGTGAAGATTTTCCTGATGTTCCGGTTTATCCCGGGGCAAGATGTATGGCCTCTACAAGGATGAGGAATATGCAGGCGACAGCGCAGAGATTTTCTGTTGCTGCGGATGCATATCGAATAGTTGATTTTTACCGCAAAGAGATGCCGCGATATGGATGGTATATAGATAAAGAAGTAGATGCGCCGCAGTCTTTAGCAGATAGCGGAATGCCGGATGTAGACCTTAGTGGTTTGGAACAAATATTTTTTAAAAATAATCAAGGTGCAGATTGTGTGATTACTGTGATGCCGTCTATTACGGGTGATGGTAGCACGATGAACATTATGTACAATGAGAGCAAAAGATAATAATAAGTTATCAGGGCAGGCGATGTTGCAATATGCGGTGCTTATTGCTGTACTTGTTGCCGCATTTATGGGAATGTATGGTTTTCTTAAGAGGTCTATTCAGGGTAAGTGGCGCACTGCTGCAGATACCATAGGAGAAGGCAGGCAATTTGATACGGAGGAAACAGATGTCTATGAGTTTTAAAAAATCTTTGAAGAAAGGAGGATGTAGCCTATCCGGCGAACGTAATATGTGTTAATACACACTGAAACATTAAATAACCTTACATTTCAACAATGTAGAAATGTAAGGTTATCGCAGCGGATGAAAGCGAACGTATACTATGTTAGTTAATTGGCGCGGGCAACTCTGGGTTAAAATCATTGCCTTGCTTATAGTGGCTATTTTTGTGCCTCAGCAGGCCGCATGGGCAATTGAATACAACCCTGCTATTCTTTGGCAGAACAACACGGTTTTATTACCTTCTTCGCCTTCAAACATTGCTTCTAATCCGGCGATGTTTAACAAGGCGGTAGCCCAATCTGCTTATCGTTTCTTAAAACCTCTTGCTGATAAGCCTCTACAGCAGATTCAAATTAAGCCTGGCCTCAATATAGATGCAAGTGGTAAGGGGCAAGGGTTAAGGATTACTAAAAAAGAATTAAAACAGCTTCGTAGTTGGTTAGAGAGACCGGAAACAGAAACAGTGCCTTGTGCGGCATATACTTTATATAATTTGTTACTATATGAAAATAAAGAAGTTAGCATTGGAGAATTGTCCACAGTGCTGATTATGATTGATGTTTTAGCCGGAAACATCTATTCAGATCATTGGACAGGTTTAAATGGTAATAGTTTTGATAATTCTTTGTATGCCTTACAAAAAACAGCGAAGTATTTTGATCTTGATTTAGATGCTCTAGAGTTACCTGCTGATTCTCGAGCCCAGGATTTAAATAATATAAAGACTCCGTTCATTGCCCATCTTTCCCCCGAACATGTTACAGACAGGGGGCATTTTGTTCTTGTTACTAGTGTTGATACAGAAAAAGTCCACTACTTTTTTGACAAAGGGGATACTTTTCTACCTGTTAATAAATTCCTTGATCAATTTACCGGTTATATTCTAATTAATAATAATCAATTACCAAATAACAAATACCAAAGATTACCGGATAAACGAATTATAAACATAAAGGGACGCGGCAGAAAACAGGCATATCCAAATGCTGGTGCCTGGAAGAGATATGAGAAAAATTTACTCATGTCTGTGGTGATGAATGTTGGATTAAATGTGGTTGGGAGTTCATTGGGAACGGCTGCTAAGGGTTGGGATAACAATAACATCATGACTAGCATAGGCAATACATTCAGTAATTTGCCCAGTGCCTTAATGAGTACTCAGACTTTACAATCCGCGGGTACTGGTTTTCGTAGTTTTATGACAGGATATGCAATACAGTCTTATATTGCAGGTGTGGCTGCGGAAAAAGACTGGTCCTCTGAGCATGCTGCTATGGTAGGGGCTCTCTGGGGTGGTATAGGCGGCTCTCTTGCGGGAGGAATATCAACCAATGGACTTGGTCGTTCTATTATCACGGCTGGTTATTCAGGTTTGGCCCAGGTAACGGCTACAAAAACATATTTATCCATTTATGATAAAAATGATCCAAAAACCAAGGGTTATGCAACTATAGCTTCTTTAGGCGCAGGTCTTGCACTCCAGTATACCGGCTCTAGCTTAATTGGTACTATAGATACGATGCAGAAGCAGTATTATGAAACCGCTGATGGTAGTGTTACTCTTGATTTGAACCTTGCTACGGTAGACGATGCTGGTAATCCAATAAAAGCTTCTTGGGCTAAGGCTGCGAATATGCAAAGACTTGGAAGAATTGTAGTAAAAGATGTAGCAAAAGATATAGCAAAAGTTAAAGATACTATGGAAATTCAGGGTACTTTTGGCCCCACAGGGATTCATATTCCGTTGGGTTCTTCCCCTGGTTTTTTCAGTACTACACTGGGGAAAACTATTATGGGCGCAGGCATCGGCGGCGGATTAGGCTATGCTTTAGGCGGTAAAGATAACGGCTTGACCTATGCCGCAATTGGCGCAACAGGCGGCGCGCTTTACGGTTCCGGTGCATTAGATTCATTAAAACAAACAAAACTTTGGAGCGATTACAAATCTCCTATTGTTGGCGGTCTTGTCGGCGGCGGCCTGGGCTATGCCTTAGGCGGAGAAGATAAAGCAACCTATGCGGTTTTAGGCGCAGGATTAGGCGCGGGAGCAGGGTATCTGTTAGAGCAGAAAGATTTTAGTAAGCTGGATTCAACAAAGTTTAAAACCTTTGAAGCCTGGAAAAAAGCCTCTCCAAGCCTTTTATCAAAACTTTGGAGCGATTACAAATCTCTTGGAGGGGCAGTCATCGGCGGCGGATTAGGCTATGCCTTAGGCGGCAAAGATAACGGCTTGACCTATGCGGCTATCGGCGCCACAGGCGGCGCACTTTACGGTTCCGGTGCATTAGATTCTATTATTAAAGGCGGAGCTGATAAGACTAAACCAGTAAGTTCTGGTTTTGAATTCTCTAATCTCGTAAGTAAAAAATCTCTTGTCTCTGCAGCGTTAGGCGGCGGGTTAGGCTATGCCTTAGGCGGGGAAGATAAAGCAACTTATGCGGCTATCGGTGCAGCCGGTGGCGCACTTTATGGTTCCGGCGCGTTAGATTCATTAAAACAAACAAAAGTAGGGAAGTTCTTTGGTAGTGATAGTGTTAAAGGTGGTTTAGTTGGCGGCGCGTTAGGTTATTTTGCCGCAGCCGGGGAAAAGGATGATCAATGGGAATATGCCGCAATCGGTGCAGGCGCCGGAGCAGTTATAGGCAGTACGGGCGTATTAAAGGGTGATTCAGCGTTTATGAAGTCAAATGCTGGAAAAGTATTTAAATATTGGGCGGCTAAATCCGCGGGTACTCTTGTAGAAAATTATTATACCTCTCAAAAGGAAAAGAAGTTTAGAGAGGAAGCAGAAGAACAGGGGCTGAGCGGAAGTGATTTTGATGATTATGTCGAGGACAAGATGATAGATTATTCCATTTCTTATTCTGGTTTAGGCATAGCATTTCAAACTCTCGGTAGTACCTATATGTCTCAACCTGGCATGGGAATGCCAGAGATGCTTATAGCAGGTCTAAAAGAAGGAGCACTTTCTATGGGCAATGCTTATTTACGAAATTATCTCATAAAAGAAGGTTGGGATCCGGTTACTGCTTCTAATGCGACTTTATGGGCATCGTCAATGGTAAGATATGGTCTGGATGGTGGAAGTAGTAATCCTGATGGTAGCAAGGAATCGTTTTTTGCGTCAGTAGCTAATAGAGTTGATGAGGTTACGGCAGGTTCTATCTCCTTCGGTGGCAATAAAGATTTATCGGATACAATTAATTATTACAATCATATCTCTAGCGTTATGAAAACTACTATGGATGCGGCAAATCCTAATATTGGCATTACTGTTGCTTTAGGTCAACACTTTGGTGATGATTTTCATTATGGAGCAACAGAGAACTGGGGAGTTGTGTTAAATAGTGTTATCAATCGTACTATGAATAAGCAGCCATCGGTTGGTGGTATGGGTCCTAATGGTATTAAAGCGACCGTTTGGAATAGTGATCCAGGGAAGATAGAATATACGTTTATTGAAGATGCCGATGGTAATCCAATAAAAAGTTTTGCTTCACGTATTAATGAAGGAGATATTGAAATAGCCGAGGTATCAGAATCGGGAGAGATAGGCGAGTTTCGTTCCACATGGCATAGATGGTCAGGTAAATGGATCCTTGATGGCCCGGGACTTGATAATGCTGGTATAGAAACTGAACACTTTGCGCAAGTAATGGAAAAATACAGCCCGCAGATTGCAAATGATATTCGAGCGGGAAACATAGATACAGCCTTTGGTATTTTTGGCCGCGCTAATCAATTATGGAAACCTGGTAAACTGAGCGGTAATTCTCATTATAGCTTTGTTGGATCAATAGATCAATTTAAGGCTCTTTCAGGTGGAGCCTCTGGGTTAGTCTATAGCCCTGCCGGAGAAAACGAAATCTGGACAGTAGAAACAACAGATACATCTTTACTTGGTTCGCCAAATATAAAGTCAAAAGGATTGGCCTCATCTGAATTTTTTGAAACAAGTGGTGGTATCGGCGTATCAAGAATAACTGATATGAATATAACAGATAAGCTGACTGGAAAATTTGGTATAAATCTTAATCATGTTCTTGGCACAGAGGGAGCAAATGCAATAAATTTTAGCAGAGGTATTGTTAATGGCGAGTTAAATGTAGACTCAAAGACCGGTTTAATGGTCGGCAAAGGTATAATGAATGAACACGGCGTATACAATAAAACAGTCAGCGGTGATGTTGTCGATAGGGGTATTTTCTTTGATCCAAAAGGTTATTATGCTTCTCAGATTAGCTCGGGTCTTCCGGGAGGCATTATACCGCAGTCAGCCAGCCTTCCATTTTTAGCGCAAACCGATGGGAAGAGAAATTATGCGCTTTTAAATTATGATGATAAATTAGGCATTGATTTAAACGGCGGCGGTTTAGTTTATGTTAATGGTGCTTTGCCGGTGGCTATGGAAAATGATTTGATTCGCGTGCCTCAGAATCTTGAATCTTCAGTTGAGGCTTTAGGAGGAGTTTCTAATTTCGTTGAAGTGGTTATGGGCGGGGAGACTAATAAATTTGCTCAGATAGGTTCTTATAATGCAATTAACAATACCTGGGCAAGTTTTGTAGTTAAAGATAGCAAGTTTGCTCCTTTGCTTGGTGGGGCGCAGAAAGATTTGCTCCGAGATGGCGGGGTAGAGAAGAAGCTGGCCAACAATAAAGTATTTAAGGGTGTTGCCCATATGGAATCAACCGGATGGGTAGTAGGGACTTCGAATAAATTAAAAGACGGCAGTATTATTCCTATCCAGGATTACATTAGTTCAGAAAATGTTAATTGGGCGTCTGGTGAAGCATTTGTTTTAGATAAGAACAAAAGCTTTATCGCCGGCAACGTTTTAGATAGCTCCGGTAATATTTTAACAGAAACAAAATCTAAAATTACTAACTATGGCTTCAGAAATCTAGGGAAATATCAAGACGGCGCTGCAACATTGGTATTAAAGTCAGAGCCGGGTAAATTACTCTGGACAAGTAATATAAATGGCGGGGGCAGAGGAGAGAGCACACCGCTATTTACAGATACCTTTACTGAACTTACTTCTTCAGGCATCAGCACAAAACTTACTTTGTATGATTCGTCTATCGCTTCAGGGTTGATGGAGGTTGATGCCCGCAATATGCAGCCGATGATGTTTAATCTTGGCGCAAGGCACTATGTTCCTGCCCAGGCTTCTGATAGAGCCTCTTTCTTAAAATATGAATATAGTGGAGACGAATTTAATAAAGGCTTTATTGAAGTGACTCAAGAAGGAGTAAAGCCTATATCCTCTACAATTACACATGCCGGCAGAATAGCGCATGATTTTAAAGATGTTTTTAAAACCTTAAATCCGAGATTAGATGTAGTAGAAAAACTTCTTAGTAGCGTAAAGAGTGACGACGGTATAAGAACCTCTTTTAGCGGAACAGAAACATCAGGATGGACTCAGGATAGCGTAGCGTTATTAGGCAGTACAGATGCGCTATTTGAGCAGAGGGCATCTAGCGGGCAACTAATAGATACATTAAAAGTAATGGCTGCATTAGAAGTTTCTGGAACTGATGTTGTAATTAAAACGCCTGAGATATTACTTCATCCTAATCTCGTAAATGCGCCCGAGGCAGTTAATAAACCGACAGATATAGATATAGGAGATAATATTAATGTCATCCCGAATTTTTCTAATGAACTGGATGTTGCAGCTATAAGACCGGATAGCTTCCTTTATAGCGCTAATGCCACTGGTGGTAAAGAGATTACGTTACCTCTGGTATTAGGCACGCCGGCTACTTCTAAAATACAGGGAGATGTAGGAGGTTTAGATTTTTCAGCCATGTATAAGGATTCTACTATACATTGGCAGGGAGGGAATGATCAGGAATTTACTTATGCAATTCAGCAGGGTAGTAATGGGATTGCTAACGGCAATATCTACACAACCGGAAATTCTCTTATTAAGTTTAATTCTAGAGGAATACCGCTTGATATTGCAGGGGGGGCCCGTGCTTTTGACTCTCGCGACATCACCTTCCAGCATCAAGGTATTGCCCAGAAAAGAAAAGGCGGCACAGATATAGAAGATTTTAGCAATGCATTTGCTCTAACTAAAGGTAGAGAAGTATCCTGGGATGCAGATGGCAAGATGACAACTCTAACAGGTTTTGATCATATCGCCTTAGATAATAAGGTAGGCGGTCTTGCTAATTGGCAGGATGCTAACTCAGGTATAGATGCTAGAGGCCAGGCAATATTTAGATTAACTGATCCTATGGCAAGCGGCACATTAATGCTGGCTAATAGCCAGGAGATTACTAAAGTTACCGCTCCTACAAAAATCGATACAACAAAGCCTAAATCAACAACCGGTGTCCAAACTCCGCTTACCGCCACCAAAGGCAGCGAACTTATCCAATTAAAAGGGAAAGACTTAAAATACACAACAACCTTAGGTCATAACTTCGCAGGTTCTATCCAGTCAGTAACAGATTTTAAGGATGAAGAAGTAGCTGGATATGGATTCTTAGAGGGGACATACGATGGTTTCAAGGGTGCGACAGGCACAATTACTAAGTTCCTAGGAGAGACTTTTGGCTTAAGCACCGATGAGAAGAAAGAGATACAAATAAGAGAAGCCGAACTTTTTGGAAATACTGAGGAACTACAGGAGTATTATAAGATACGTGATGCCGGAACGGCTTCAGATAATACCTCATTATTTGGAAGATATCACGATAAACTAAAAGAAAAAAAACAGGCGTTTCCCGTAAAAGAGAGAAGAAGGAAGGAAACAGAATTGGACAATTTACGGGCTGGAAAGTCATCCTGGGTAAGTAAAGGATTAGAATGGCAGAATGAAGCAAGGCAGAGGTCTCCTATTCTTGGTCAAATGGGAAGTGACTTGATAGTAGGCGGTATGATAAGAAATGGTGAGGACTTATTAGACGGGGGAGCCCTGGTAGGAGCTATGCTTTTTGTTGGAGGTTTAGATAGTTTAGAGAATGCTATAGATGGAAATTCCCCGGGCAGACTAGAGAAGCTGATAGAGAATACAAAACATGCAGATCCCTATCAGGTTTACAACAGGATTGAAGTCTCAAGTCCAGGGGAGGCTTTGCCTGGTATAGGTTTAGACATAGCCCTTGATGTATTAGGTGTGTGGATTGGTGGTAAGATTATTAAAAGTATAGGTCAAAAGGTTTTTCTTGGAGGTGCTTCTTCTAGCGGTAAAAAAGAGGGAGTAAAATTAATTAGTCAGCGATTAGGAGATTGGGCAAATAAGGTGAGCAGGCCGGTGATTGGTGAAACAGGCGCAGTGACAGTTGGTCGGGTAATAGTTAGCCCTACAGCAAACCTTATAGCAAGAAGGGCAGCAGCTGGAACTGGTTGGGTTGCAGCAGCTGAAACGGGTGCAAGAGTTTGGAACGTAGCCACTAATAAGGAAAATGTAAATAGCGTAAGTGACGGATGGCATTATTTTAAAGAAGGAGGCCTTGGTTGGGATACTAGAGCCGCAGTATTTACAATGGGTGCGGTTATGTCGCCAATTGGACGAGCATTAACTAATAAGGCAGCAGGAAGAGGAATTGGTACACAATTTGCTGCCAATACAGCCCGCGAATTAATTATATTTAATAATGTTAGTACCGCAGTAGATGCCGCTACTGGAAAAGCCGAAGGTTTTAGAGACGTGGCAACCTCTTGGGTGTCTCATACGCCTGAGAATTTACCTTGGGCCGTAGGTTTTGGAGGATTAGCAGCTATAGCAGGAAAGACAAAAAATTTGACTAATATTAGCCAAAGAGTTTATAAGAGAATTGAAGGTATTTCTCCTAAGACCGCAAAGGTTACAGCAAATATTATTAAATCTCCTTTTACTCACTATACAGCCGGTGGCATGGGAGCAAGCCTTACAATAAACACAGTGGGGAATTTTTATAATGGCCTCAATGAGTCAATGTCTGTGGGCGATAAATTTTCGCTATGGGGTTCATCGTTTAGGGATGCCTTAACATCGTGGTCTACATATTCGCAAGGTGCAACTTATGCCATTTTTGGTAAATACGCATTGGGAAAAAGTGGCGCAATTTCAACCTGGCTAAAAAGCAGGAATTTAGGAAGAATTTCTAAATGGGCAGAAAAAAGACTGGATAAAATGACTCCGGGAGCCATGGAGACAAGTAGAGTTTCTAAATGGGGCATAGGTAGGAGGTTAACAACAGGATTTGTTGTAGGCGGAGTATCCGGCGCAACAGGATCGTATTTTGACGGAAAGAGTAATGCTCAAATATGGAATTCATTCTTTACTCACGGCGCAACAGGAGCTGTATCTTTATGGTGGGCAGGAGGATTGGCAAGGAATTTGCGTAGCAACATGAAAGTTTTATCGGGAGGAGAACGATATGCGAAGGAAGTAAAGCTTTTTGGAGCGATACCTCTTCCCGGAATAGGAAAGACTAAATATTCAGGCATAGACTGGTTGGCCGCAGAGAGCATAGTTAAGGCTATGGAATGGCCGGCAGTAAGCGCGGCAATGGGATCAGCTCAGCTTGGCCTGCAGGGAGCGACACTGGCCACCATAGATTATTTGGATAGTTCTTTTACCAGCGGAAAGGTTATAGATTGGCTCAAAGATAAGGAAGTGTTAGATAAAGCATTTAGTCCTCAGAACTGGCGGGATTATTTTTATCTAAGAGATGAAACAGGAGCCATGACTCCATTTGAAAGTAATTTATTTATAAAACAAACGCTGATGCAGATGGTAGAGGCGCCTGCTACAGGCGCTAAGATAGGGCCTTTGATTCCGTTAGCTCAAGCAACTAAATATAAGCTTCCTCTCTCGAAGGTAGCAGCAAGAACTGAAACGATAGGCCGCTGGGGATTATCAAAAATATCCAAGTCGCATCAAGCGTCTATGTTTGAGAATATTGCTTTAAAATGGGCGGAAAAACCGTTTTCTACAAGATTAATAGAAGCAATTAATGCTCCTGCAAGGAAAATTTCTTCCTTTTTATCCCGCAGGGGTATGTCTAAGCCTGCGCAGGTTACAAGCAGAATGGTATTGCCTGATAAGACAGCAGGTTTATTAAGTGGTGTAGGTAATTGGTCTTCTAATATGATGGTTAAGGTGCCTATTGTGGTGGGCGCAGCAGATTCAGCGCTAAGAATTTATGACGCTGTACTTAAGTTAGAGCTGAAAGACAAATACGGCTTAAAGAACACAGAAAATTTAGGATTTTCTAAATTCCAGACAGAGGTTGTTCCTTGGCTTGCTTTGTTTGCCTTGCGTAATCCGTCTGCTGAGGCAGGACGTGATCTAGCGCATCTGGTCACAGAATATCGAACAGGCAATAAATCTGCAGCAGCAGCTTCTCTTAAGTTTATCCGGGATACCAAGATGAGCCCGCGGGAGCTGATGGAGAATTCTTTTAAATTATCGGATAGGGAATTCACCAAGGTAATTAAATCAGCAGTAGGAGATAATTTATATCAGATGCAGCAAAAAGTGGTACACCTTGCCGGGAAAACCGGCCAGGGTTTGCGAAAAGAAATGTTTAAACGCGCTAAACAGATTGCAGGCAGGGGTAATGATGTAGGTATAGCGCATATAAATAAGGCAGTAAGAAATGTATTGATAGAAAGAGAAAATCTTTCCGGCATACAAAATACTCCTAAAGGCATAAAAGGCGCAAGAAAGGACAGAGGCCAAAGAATAGAAAATAGGCTAGAAAAAAGATTAAATCAGGCAGCAGAGAAACATTTCGGCGAAGGATTTGATGTAAACAAGATTTCCTCTCTTATTGACGTGCAATTTAATTTTACGCCTTCTGTAAGCCGCAGCATTCGTTATTCCATTACTTCTAAGAAGATGGTTGATGCGGTATCATTTACTAAGATGCTAAGAAATAAAATTATTGATAGCTTGCCTTCTAAGGCAGCTGATGCTTTCCGTATCTCTGAAATAGGGGACATAGCCAAGTATGAACAACTAAAAGGCGAGGAAGTCGGTAAGCAAATTTTCAATGCTACATTAAGCGAGATTGACCGTAAGGCATGGGAATTGATGGGGGATAAAATTAATACTCCTCCCGGAATTAAAGAATACAATAAAGCCACAACAGATGTCCTTGCGAGTAAAACTTTTGATACAAATAATTTTACAGGGCTAGCTAAAAAGCTTCATAAGAGAAGCCAGGCTATATTCAAAAACAAAGGGAAGCTCCAAAAGATTTCTCCTCCCAAAGATTTTTATCAAAGCGATATAGTAAAAGACGAAGTAGCCAGAAGCCTTGATTTTGATAATTATCAGAGTTTTAGTGCGGCACAAGATATATTGCACAAAGATTCGAAAATCGCCTCCGATTTTAAAGCCCTGGCCGGACTTTTTCAAAATACCGCCTCTTTAATCAGCAATGCTTCTCCTCACGTAAAGACTAAAACCCTTCCTGGCAGCCTTATGCCTTTTGTTGATACAATGGCAATTTCTTCTAAGATGTCCTCGCTTTCTTTAAAAGACCGCAGCGATCTTAATAAAATGATTGAGAATAAAGAAATAGCGCTTAATAGCAATAAAGGAAAGAGATCAGACTTAATAGACGTTCGTAATATTGTGGGAGATTATAAGGGAGGCAAAATTGAGTATCATAAGCTAAAAGATGCGTTAGGTAAAACATTGGTTCCTCTTGTTATGGCTCAACCGGAAAAATGGACCGAGGTCATGGAAAAAGATAATTTTACTTTGACAGAAAGCATAAACGGGAAAGAAAGTGATTTTAGCTTTTCTTCTTTTGGGGTAAGAGACGGCATAAAAGATAGATGGGAGTCGGTTATTGGAAGCGTTATCAGCCGCTCAACAGACAATATGGATATAAAAGAGCATGCCAGGGAGTTTATTCGGGGAGTAGGAAGTTTGAACAGGCAAAAAGCAACTTTATGGGATTTGGTAGAAAAGTCCCGCACAGAGGATTTATTCCTGGGAGAGAAAAAATTACTTAAGCAGATAAAGATTCCTTCGGAGCTTTCTTTTGATCGTGTAGAGGCATTGGTTATAGTTAGGGATGCTATAGATGCAAATGGCGGCATAGATTTTAAAAATACCGAGGCAGCCTTAAAAACAATGGATACTTATTTAGAAGCACAATACGGTAAAGAGGGAAGAAAGTTTATAAATAAGATGAATGATTTTACTTCCTTTGTGCGGAATAACTTAGTGTCAGAGGCGCCGTCTGATAAAAAAGATGCTTTAGGCTCGGAGATGATTAAGATGGTTTTTGACCGCAAGTCTTGGAATGAAGTTGAAGCAAGGATAAATAAGATAAGAACTGATGACGCGGGAAGATTAAATCAGGCTAAAGAGTTATTCCTGGATATGCAACCGGAGGTTACGCGGATAAAAGATAAGCAATTTTCTTCTTATCAGAAAGCATCAGAGGTGATTTCCGTTGTAAGCGATATCAGGCAACAGGTGAAAAATATGGATAATCCAGGGATTGGCGGAGATATCGCGCGGGCAAAACTGAGTTATTATACAGGTTCAAAAGACGGCCAGACTATTTATAAGACATACCGTCAATTACAGGGCAGATTAGGTGAGCTTAATATTAAACAGGAGGCATTAAATGCGCATCGCGATAACAGGATACGCAATCAGGATATTCATTTGTTGGGCGATTATGTTTCTACTCCGCATCAGCGCAGTATCAGGTCAACGAAAGCGTTACAGAAACAATTAATTAGTGCGCGTGATAGATTTATTGATGCGACTACTACTGATAAAAAAATCGAGAGCTGGAAGTCTTATCAACACCTTTTAATGCAAGCCGATAGGAAGATAGATATTAAGATAGAGAGCGTAAATAAGGTTAAGGATAATTCTTTTAATAGAGAGTTTAAATTTACAGAAGCTAAGCTAGCCGCGGATAATTATAGAATTAGTGATTTTGCAATGTCTCAATTACGTTCTGTGAAAGAAGTTAAAGATATGCGGCCGATAATAGAGCCGATAGTCAATACAATAATAAATGATAATAAGATTACCCGTTCTCAAAAAATCGGCCAGATGGCAGAGCTCACGCATCGAGTTTTAAAGATACGCAAGGGTGGGTTAAAGAGTTCGATACAGAGCACAGAGAATATACTTAAGATGTTTGAAGGTGCAAACCTTGAGGCAGCTATGGGCGCTGGAAAAACATTACCGGCCGGGCTTGCTCTGATGACCGACAAGCTTATTCATAAAGATAATAATGCTTCATTCTATTTTACCAAGAACCCTACCTTGATAAGCGGTACAATAAAAGAGATCGCGCCTTTTGCAGAGGTTTTTGGTTTGAAGGTAAAAGACATAGACTCAGCGATTGCTTCACATATACCGACTTCTTTATTAAGAGATATGCTTTTCTCTAGTGACACAATAGTTGTGGGAAGCCTACAGGGTTTTTCGCATTTATTTAACTGGAGAAGGTATTCTGGCATTGAAGGCGAGAGGGTAAGATCTTTACTATCTGATCTTGAAACAAAGAGTAATTTAAGCATAATTGATGAGGTTCAGAATGTATTTATTAATCAACAGGAAGCAATTGTGGGTACCGGAGATAAAAATCTTTATCCGGCCCATTTTAAATACAGGGAGCATGTAGAAAGAATTGAAAATGATATTCTGCCTAATCTTAAAGAAATAACTTTAGCTCAGGCCGACTTAATGCAAGATACAAGCAGTATTACCCGTAATTCAAAAGATAGAAGAGAGGCCGGGTATTGGAAAGATCCTGAGGGGATGATTCATCTGACGTCGGCAGCTAAGGAGCAGATAAGGTCCACTTTACGGGATCCTTTATTGGGCGACGGAGAGATAGTTAGTATGGTGCGTGGTCTTCTTTCTCCTGATGTTATTGCTTTTGCAGGTAGAAGAGTGGTAGTAGGAAATAAGTTCGCCGGCAAGGAACCGGATTTGATTCAGCATGATGCTGCTTTGATGTATGCGGCTGCCTATAAACAGGCAAAGGCAGCGGATAAGTGGGGTAGTAGCTGGGCGGAAAAAATTGACTTTGCCAATTCTCGGGTAGGAAGCCAGATAGATATTTCTGCCGATGCCTTAAGGGCAATTACCCAGATAGGAGGAAGAAAGACTTCTATTTCCGGAACAATGCAGCCGTATAAGGAGCTAATAAAGCTATTTAACGGTATGGATGTGGATTCTATCGGGGGTCAGGTGGAGTTAAGGAATGTAGGCGGCAGACTTGATATTTTTGAAGCAGGGAAGAAAATAGGAAGTCTTAATGAACAGTTAGTAATTGGTAATGTATTCCAGCAGATGGCCAGTGGAATCAAAACAGCAATGCGAGATAGCAATAAGGGTGCTTTTGTGTTGGTAAGTTCAGAAAATCTGCCGCGCCTAAAAGAGGCATTTAGGGAAGTAGGTGTTCCTTTAAAAAATAAAAATATTTATGATATCTCTACTACACCGGTAAGAAAGAAAGAACTAGCAAGCAGGGTAAAGCATGAAGACGGCTTTAAGAAGAATGAGATAATAGTCGTTACAGAGCTAGGAAGCGAGGGTATTAATGTCCGTCAGGGGGTAGATTTATTCTTTGCCGATGTCGATAAGTTTGATTTAACTACTACCCTGCAAGGCTTGAGGCGTATTAATAGGGGTGAGAGAAAGAGTGACACTGTTAATTTCTTCTATAATCGTTCTTCTGTAAATAAATTCCTTAAAGATAATGCTCCTCTGGCAAACACGCTAAAGAAAAGATGGCAGAAACAAGAGAGATTCTCTGATATCAAACCCTTATTAAAAAGGATGGATAAGCCTGAGTATCTTAGCGCCCCGGATGCGGCGCTGCTTAATCTTTATGTGCGTGAAGAAATAAACCGGGGGCATCACGCGTATAGAATGTTTCAAAGGATAATGGAAGATAATTATATCAGGAAGCCTTTTGAGAGGTTTATGGATTATGTGGATAGATTTGGGGATGCCCAACAGAGAGAATTTGTAAATAAGGTATATAAAGAGGTAGTCTTGGATAGAAACTCTGAACTCTATGCCTCAACAGCATTTATGCGCCCTGTTTATCCTAAGGATATGGCGCGCCAGGCATTAGAAAGCACCCATTCGCGGATAAAAAATCTTTATGATACTGTAGGCGGAATTTCACGAAACATTGCCGATAAGAAAATGAATTATGAGTCTACGCTTTCTAAGTTGAAGATGTTTTCTGATAATTCACCGTTTCGTTCAGATAAAGCAATGCGTATGAGAATGGATACTTATTTTCAGCTAAGAGACTGGGATAAATGGGAAGAGAAATTTGACAGCAGGCTTGGTAAGACAGAGCAAGCGCATAGCCAGCAAGATGGTAAAGCGCCGCCCATGACGATTTCTAGTATGAGCAAAATAGATGATGTGGTAGAAGTTGGTTTATCATTGGCTGAAAAAGTGCTGGTTCCTACAATAAGAACATCAGCCAATCTTTCCGAAAAATTAGTCAAGGAGAGTCAGCAGGTACGTAAGGGCGTGGATAAATTTGTCGGTATCCTGCGGGATAACGGCGTTGAATTATCTATCGGCGCACGTGAAGCTTTATTGCGGGATACCGATGGCTACACTTCTTATAATTTCTTCCCCGCAGTATACAATACACTAGGCACTATTATGGCATTGCCGCAGAGTTCTTCGATGCCGCAACAGTCGATGATCATCACGCCGAATAATAATTTCTTTGATGCCTTTACTTCTGCTGTTGCACTTATAGAGCCTACAGTCAATAACATAAATACACAATCGGATATCAATATTTTAAATAATGCATCTTCTTTGAAAAGCGCTGTAGATATTGCCGTTAAAGATGCGGGTGTGAATCTCAGCACTATCCAGCAAGGAGATTTAAAAGATGCGTTAGTATTAAGCATCAATCCTTCTATGGATTATAATCGGCTTTCTTTGATGGTTGCCAGAAAACTTCAGGTCGAGAGCGTGGTAGGAGGAGAGAGTCAAGAGTATGTTAAGAATATTCCTTATAGCGTACAAAGAGATGATGTCTTGCTTCAGAGGTATTTGGGGTTAAATGCCGCCGGGCTTCATCCTATATCTTTTGCAAGAAGATTTGCTTTTTCTTATCGCGATAAGGGTTCGCAGAATATTTCTACGAGCATGATGGTTAACCCCACAAAATATGATGGTTATATGAGCCTAAGAGTATTATCTCAAATGATTAGCCCGAATTCACTATATAGCCGCTATACTCTGGGCGCAATAAATAAAAATAATCTGCACTTCTGGAATAATAATAAGATGCCCCAAATAGTAAGCGATATGGAAGGATTTTTGAATAAGTCGATTAATTCTTATGCTGATGATGGGCTTCTTAAAAATTATATTTTTGCTATGCGTCTTACTAATACGAAAGTGCTTACCAAATGGAATGAGCAAAGCAAATTTGCAACCAAAGGATTAAATTTATTGCGGCCGTTTAGCGCATTCGGTTCGTTCTATAAAAAATTTAGCGCTTCAGAAAAAATGCCGTTTAGACATTCTTTAGAGACTACATTTAAATCCGGATATCAGGATGATAAATTATCACTTACATATGAATTAAATAAAGTCTATGATTTTTTTAGCTCTTTGGGTAAAGAACCCTCTTTTGGTAAGGTTGCGGAATATCATGAGTCAACCAGCCCCGCGCGAAAGATACAGCTATTTAGTGAGATTATGGGTAGAAAAAATAAAGTGGATTTTTCCGGTAAATGGCAGGAGTTACAGCAAATTGCTTCTATTAAACCGCCCGCCAATACTACTCAGGACGAATATCGTATCAAACAAATTAAGCAAGCATTATACAATGTGCCTCAAAACAGCACAGTTTCTCTTATTAATGTTTTAGCCGGCAGTAAAAAAGCGATAGAAGAAAAAGATTTTGATAAGTTTACGGCTCTTTTTACAGCTATTTATCCTCAAGGCAAACAGAATAAGGAAATAATGGCGCATTTTATAAACCAAATCTTTAAAATAGCGGATAAAGATAAATTCGATGCTTATATTACAAGTTTTGCCAAAGATGCTTTACTGAAAATCCAGAATGATATTCTTAAAGAGGCGGCAAGTATGCATGTCGAATTCAATGAAAAAGTTGATAAGGCATTAGATTTTGTCGGCGGTATGGAATTTAGTGAGTGGGGGCATTATCTCAACGCCTATAATTCTAATCAAGATTTAATATCGCAAAATTCCGCTCAGAGGTATCCGGAATATAATAAAGGTAAACTGTTATTTAAAATAGGCGTATCTAAGCAATTGTATCAGACTATTTCTTCTATATTGGGAAGTGAGGCTAAGCAGGCCGGTAGTTTTTATAGCAAGGTATTACGTAATGCCAGAGAGTCTGCTTTTGTTTCTTTGGCGGGTATTGAGGAAGCAGAGCCGCGTTTAAAAGATATAGAGAATTATAACAATAGACTGCGGGAATATTTAAATAGGATGCATTTCGATATTTTGGTTAATAACCCGATTACTTCTCATCAGGCTTATTTTCTCGCTATCGGCAAAATTGAAAAATTACAAATATCTCCTCAGCAGTGGTATTACCGTCTTAAGGCAGAAGATGAGATAAAAGAAAGAGGATTTTCTTATATCCAAGAGGTTTTTGATACTTTTCAGTTAAAATATGAGGCAGAAGATAAAAAATACGATACAACACTGTCTGTATATAAAAGAGATTACTATGATTTGGCCAGCAGATTTATTAATCACGCAATAAACAGAAAAGATGAATCTATGCTTATACAAGCTCCGCAGATTATCCCTCACCTTGCCACCCTTAAGGCTAATATACAAAAGTATCCTCATTTGGGATTAGAGGAAAGTAAGATTCTTGAATATGCGGATAATCCTTCAGGGCTATTTAAGGCCCTAAATATCGATGGTTATGATGACCAAGAGATAGACACTATTGCCGTATTAGAGAGAATAAATACTGCTTTGCCGCTTCGAGCCGAAGGCCTACTGCCTTCACGTATCAATATTACGCAGATTTCTACTCTTCGGGATGATTTTACAAAGCAGCATAAGCAGATAGCTATTGACGCCTCCTCTCTTGATCAGCAGAAAGTCCAGAGAAAGCTATATAAACTTGCTTTGAAGACTCCTGATATTGCCGAAAAAATAAAGGTGGCTAGTTTTGAAGAAGGATGGAAAGAATTTGAGAAGCTTTTGACAGCTGTGTCGATTAAGGTCGCCCCGCAAGATATAGATACCGTAAAACTTATTAATCGGGAGAGTGAAGGTAAGGGGTATGAGATTTGGGTCCCCATGAATAGATTAGAAAACGCTTTGGGTAGAGACGGCGAATACGGTTTGCGCCTACGTTCAGTAGGGCGCTTAGAGCTTCGTCATGAGATTTTAGGGCATTTATTCGGTGCGGCTTTAGGTGTACCATTAGGAGAAAGCCGCGATGCAATGTGGGGATATAATGCTACTGAATGGTTTGCTTCAACATTTAGCGCCATGGACGTATTAGAAAAAGAAATAAGGGGCAATATAATTACTCCGGATGAAGTTTCATATATTCATGCTTTAGCGGCAGGAATAAATCCTGCCAGGAACTTGGCAAGGAGTATGCTGTTTAGCGGTAAGTTACCTTTTAAGGAAAAAGATTCTTATATCAATATTATGCGTAGTTATTATTTTGCGGAAAGTACAGGCAGGTATTCCACGATGAAAGATTTAGGCTCCGATATAACAGCAGGATTTAGAAGGAGAGCGTTTATTTTTCCCACACGTAGCTACAAAACTATTTCTAACCAGATAAGAACAACATTGATGAAGAATGAAGGCACAACACCTCTTAAAAAAGAATGGATGAATATGTCTATTCCTTCTCTTGGAGGGTTATATCCTTCTCATTATTTCGCTAGTTTATATCCTCAGGATGAAACAGGTTATTCTACCCAGATATCAAGGCCGGAGGTTAAGAATGCGGGATTGGTTATAAATAAAATGCAGACAGCCTTAAAGAGGGCTGATGTTGAGCTTAAATATAATGATACGCCAGCGCATGATATGTCTAATTATAAAGAAGGTGTTTATATTTCGGCTTTAGCAAATGGCAGTGAAAGAGAGCCAGGTAGAAAAATATACCTTGATAATAGAATAGAATCTGCGCCTAGCTATCATGCGAAGGCGCTTGTCCATGATGGCCACCATGCTTTTCTTGAAAAGGCGGAGACCCAATCTCCGGGGTATACAAAAAAACAGTTGGTGGATTTCCAGAAAATAGCGCGTAGATATAAAGATCGTAACCTTATATCGGCAATTGAAAAGAAATTAAAAGATTATAAAGGGTTAAGCGTCGATAACTCTAATTACGATAACCCGGTAAAAGATTACGTGAATAAAGTAAAAGATAGTAGTGTTCCTGAGTTATCTCTGGATAGGGCGAAAGAAGATTTAATCAATATCCGCGACCGCATACAAAATAGCCGTCATTTCGATGTTAATATAAAAGAAAATAAAGCATTGCTGGCGGAGTTGAATAGCCTGATTGTTAAAGGTAGCGTGAAGCAGAGCGATTTAGATCATTTAGCAAAATTACCTCTTATTAAATCTGATCACGGCGTAGCTATTGAATTCTTTGGACATCTTGTAGAGTTTTCCTATATGCCGGAATTTGCCCGTAGCGATTATGCAAAGGATAAAGATTTATTGCTTATAGCACGCAAGATTGAGGAATATCCTCAGTTAAAGCAGTTTATAGAACAGCAAGATGAAGCAATTGGCATGCCTTCCATTTCTTCTTCCCCTGTCTCAAGCAATATTTCTTCCGCGCCGACCACTTTTAATTATTCACAGAATATGGTTATACCTGGACAAAATATAGTAGAACCGATGCAGTTACCCGCTGTCTCCGGTATAGTCACACAACAAAACATACCTATTATTGGGCAGTTAGATATCCCGGCAGTAACGGATTCATCTCCTCCGAAGCTTGAGGCTGCGATGCTTTTACCCGCCTTAGCCGATCAGACGATCGCAACCAAAGATGTAGGCTCCCTTAAAGAAATTACCTCTATTATCAGTCTGGATAGTCAATCATTAAATATCGAGCCTATAACAATAAACAATATCCCAGAGCTTAAATCCGCAACAATACTTATGCCTGCAACAGAACAGGTTCCTATTATCATAACTAAAGTAAATGATAAGGGAATAACCGCATTAAGATTAAACAATAAGCAGACAAGGCTGACACCTGTTACTTTAGCTAGAGAAGATTTAATAGCTAATTATAGAGTAGTTAAGGCATCTGAGATTAGCGCAATTCCGCAGATAAGCGTATCTCCGAGTAAATACTTTTCTTCTTCGCCTTTTGCCTCCAACAAAGATTCTTCCAGAAAAGGGCCGGGTATATACTTAGGTATGGGTTTAGGCGGCGCGCAGGCATGGTTTGTAAAGAAGCTAAAAAGAAAGACTGGCAGGGACAGGGAGGATTATCTTGAGGAGATTAATGG
>CAJVXN010000011.1 GCA_913009335.1 uncultured bacterium | reverse complement strand
CACAGAACTATGTTTATTCACAAAAAGAAAAAAGTAACAAAAAAGAAAAAGAACTACTACTCGTTCATTAACAAAATAGGACATTCTTACTTTGGTAACAATAAGACATTTCTACTTTGGCTTGACAGTCAATATATATTTTTCTTTACAAATAATATTCGAAATTGTATAATAAGTATCCTTGTTGAGGTATCCATATGTACTAATTACAAAGTAGAGGAAAATAAGATGAAATTAAAGTTAGGAATTCCCAAGGGTAGTTTGCAAGCTGCAACTCTTAATATGCTTAATAAGGCAGGTTTTGAAACAAGAATCAGCTCGCGTTCATACGTGCCGGTGATAGATGATGTTGAGATCGAGCCTTTCTTGATACGCGCCCAGGAAATATCTAGATATGTTGAAAGCGGAGTCTTGGATTGCGGCATAACGGGAAATGATTGGATATTAGAGAATAAATCTAAAGTTGTCAAAATTGCCGATCTTGCTTACGCGAAGCAGACTATGGCGCCGGTTAGGTGGGTTTTGGCAGTACCTGAGGAATCAAATATAAAAAGTGTAAAAAACCTGAAGAATAAGCGTATAGCCACAGAATTAGTGAAGGTTACCAAGGATTATCTGAAGAAGCACAAAGTATCTGCCCAGGTTGAATTTAGCTGGGGTGCGACTGAAGTAAAAGTAAGAGCGGGGTTGGTAGATGCGATAGTTGAACTTACCGAAACCGGATCAACGTTACGCGCGAATAACTTACGTATAGTGGATACGGTATGTTTTTCCACTACACAATTTATTGTTAATAAGAGTGCTTTTAAAAATACCTGGAAGAAAAATAAGATAGATCAGTTGGTAATGTTATTATCTGGCGCTATAGCTGCAGAGGGTAAGGTGGGTCTTAAAATGAACGTTCAGAAAAAGGATCTCGGAAGAATTATTTCGCTTTTGCCTGCCTTGAAGAATCCTACCGTTTCTTCTTTGAGCCGAGGGGATTGGTACGCTATTGAGACGGTCGTGGAAGAGAAAATTGTAAGATCTCTCATTCCTAAGCTCAAAAATACTGGTGCTGAGGGTATAATTGAATATCCTCTTAATAAAATTATATAATATTGACTTCCACTAGCAAGGAAGGTCAATGATATTATTTTCCGACCTACACTGCAAGATTTCATGAAAAAGTAAAAACTTTTTTTTTATGGGTTATTGCTTGTAACCATTTATTATGAAAGGAGTAAGTTAAACATGCCTTGTGGTAAGAAGCGTAAAAAACGAAAAATAAGAACACATAAAAGAAAAAAAATGAAACGCAAGCTTCGACATTTGAAAAAAAGAGCGTGGGGAGCAAAGTAAGCTAGGGTTTTTAAAAAAGCGTTTTGTTGTTAGAGATAAATTGATATCTATAATTATGGGTTTTTATAAAAATAAAATAATAAACTTAATATTTACGGCTTTGTTTGTTTTTAGTCTTCTTGTTTTGTGCTTTAATTTTTTGTTTGCCTCTACAATCAAGCAGGATAAACAGGTTTATCTGCATTATTTAATGGGGGCGATATTTGACAGGCAGGATAATGTCGAAGGCGCAATAGATGAGTATAGGAAGGCAATTAAATTTGATCCTGAATCTAGCGATATACATCTAAACTTAGCTGCTGATTACATAAAATTAGATAATCTTGATTTGGCTGTTGTCGAGCTGGAAAAGGCAGTTGAGTTATCCAGCGATAATCTAGATAGCAGGTTTCTTCTTGCCCTGGTTTATTCTTCGCTTAAAAAAGATGATCTTGCCGCTGAGCAATACGAGTTTATTCTTAGCAAGCAATTAGAAGAGGAGCCGGATAATATAGATATTATTGTTTCTCTGGCTAAGCTATATCATCAGCAGAAAAAAATTAGCGAGGCAATAGAACAATACAGGAAGTTAACTAAGCTTATGCCGGATAAGGCGGAGGCTTATTTGTTTTTAGGCACGATGTTAAGTGAAACGGGAGATATTGATGGCGGTATCAAGCAGTTAAAAAAAGCACTCCAGATTAAGCCTGATTATGCCGAAGCGCAAAATTCACTAGGTTATATTTATGCTGAGAATAATAAGAATTTAGATGAGGCTTTAATTCTAGTTCAGGAGGCTTTAAAAAGTGATGCCGATAATGCCGCCTATATTGATAGCCTTGGATGGATATATTTTAAGAAGGGTTTGTTTGATCAGGCTGTTAAGTATTTGGAAAGGGCCGTTAGAATTTTAGAGGATCCGGTAATTTATGATCATTTGGGCGATGCCTATTCTGTTAAAGGTATGTATGCGGAGGCAATTGATAAGTGGGAGAGGTCATTAGAGCTTGATCCGGATCAGGAAAAAATAAGAGAGAAATTAGATGCTTTACATAAATAACCAGATTAAGGAACTAGAACAAAAAGCACTCAAGATTCGCCGGGAAATCGTAAAAATGATTTCCTGCGCGGGAAGCGGTCATCCTGGCGGGAGTTTATCTGCCACGGATTTAATTGTCGCACTTTTCTTTACAAAATTAAGATTTGATCCCAAGAGGCCTGATTGGCCTGATAGGGATAGGTTTCATATGTCAAAGGGGCATTGTTGTCCTTTATGGTATGCTGTTTTAGCAGAAGTCGGATATTTTTCTTCTGATAAGCTTTCTACATTAAGACAGTTGGGCAGTTGCCTTCAGGGGCATCCGGATAGACGCACAGCGGGAGTAGAGGTTGCATCTGGTTCTTTGGGGCAGGGGTTATCTGTTTCTTTAGGTATGAGCTTAGCATCCAGGATAGATAAAAAAGATTATTATGTTTATTGTCTCCTAGGAGACGGTGAAATACAGGAAGGTAATGTTTGGGAAGCGGCAATGGCGTGCGCGCATTATAAATGTGATAATATTTGCGCGATTTTGGATTATAACGGTTTTCAGATTGACGGAAGCATTCAGGATGTTATGGGCCTTGAGCCTGTGGTAGATAAGTGGCGCGCTTTTGGTTGGCATACAATAGAAATAGACGGACATAATATGAAAGAGATTGTTGAGGCGTATGATTTAGCAAAGACTATAAAAAATAAGCCGACGATTATTATTGCCAGAACTATAAAAGGTAAAGGAGTATCATTCATGGAAAATACAGCTGATTTTCATGGAAAGGCTCCCACAAAAGAAGAGACAGAAATAGCTCTTAAGGAGTTAGAATAGATATGGCGGAATTATTATATCAACGTAATGTATACGGAGAAACATTAGTTGAGCTAGGTAGAGATAATTCTGATATTGTTGTTTTGGACGCGGATTTATCAAGTTCTACCAGAACTCAAATGTTCGCAAAAGCTTATCCTGAGAGGTTTTTTAATTTTGGTGTTGCCGAGCAAAATATGATGGCAGCAGCAGCGGGTTTGGCAAGTTGCGGTAAGATTGTTTTCGTCTCAACTTTTGCTGTATTTGCTACAGGCCGTGCCTGGGATCAAATAAGAGCATCAATTGTTTATTCCGGCTTTAACGTAAAGATTGTAGCTACGCATAGCGGCATTACAGTTGGCCCTGACGGTGCAACGCATCAGGCCCTGGAAGATATCGCTATTATGCGGGTTTTGCCTAATATGACGGTTGTTGTTCCTTGTGATGGGCCTCAGACGCGCGATGCGGTGAAAGCCAGTTTTAAGCATCCGGGTCCTTTTTATGTTCGATTAGGCAGGGCCAAAGTGTCTACTGTTGAAGGCAAAGGGAAATTTATATTAGGTAAAGCTGATATAGTATGCGAGGGTGAGGATATAACTATTATTGCATGCGGGCAAATGGTGCAAATTGCCCAAGAAGCAATAAAATCAAAGGAACTATCAAAGATATCCTGTCAGCTTATAAATATGCACACCATAAAACCTATAGATAAAGAAGCTATTATTAAGGCAGCCCGTAAGACTAAGGCAATTGTTGTCGCTGAAGAACATTCGGTGCAAGGGGGTCTTGCTGCGGCAGTAGATGAGGTAGTTTCAGAAAATTGCCCTACCAGGGTTTTAAGGATTGGCATCAGAGACAAATTTGGGCAATCCGGAGATCCTCAAGAATTACTTAAAGAATATAACTTAACCGATAGGGATGTGATATCTGTAGTTAAGAAAGCTTTTAGTGGAGCCAAGTAGTAGCTCTTATTAATAAATGAAGACCTTAATTCTTAAGTCTCCTGCCAAAATTAATCTCTATCTTAAAATTGAAGGTAAAAGATCCGACGGTTATCACGATATAAGCACCTTATTTGAAAGAATAAGTATTTATGATTATATAACTTTTAAAACCACGACTTCGGATAAAATAAAAGTATACTGTGATAATCCTCTTGTTCCAAATGGTGCGGCTAATTTTGCCTTTATTGCTGCAAAGCTGCTAAGAGAAGATTTTGCGTCTGCCTGTGGAGTAGAAATAAATATAAAGAAGAATATTCCCGTTGCCGCGGGTTTAGGCGGCGGGTCAAGTAATGCTGCGTATGTTCTTTTGGGGTTAAACCGTTTGTGGGGCTTAAAGTTAACTAAAAAAGTCATAATTGAATATGCCAAAAAAATTGGTGCCGATGTCTCTTTTTTTGTCAATAACAAGTCTTTTGCCATAGGCACAGAGCGCGGAGATAACATTCGTCCGTTAAATATCAAGAAAGTGCTGTGGCATGTTTTAGTTGTGCCTGATTTGGCGGTTTCTACCAGGGGCACATACCAGGAATATAAAGAAGATTTGAGATTGACAAAACCCGTATTTAATACTACAATAATAACTCGCATCTTAAGTAAAGGCAAACTGTTAGATATAGAACCTTTTATCTATAATGATCTTGAACGTGTAACTATAAAACGTTATAGGCGTATCCGTAAAATTATAAATACGCTGAGAGATTTAGGTAGTATTTCCGGAATGTCTGGTAGTGGTCCTACTGTGTTTGGCATTACTTCAACACGCGCTAAGGCAGAAAAAATAAAAGGATCTGTTGATAAAATCAAAGGGGTCAGGGTTATTGTTGTCAGAACGTTTTGAGTATAACGCTTGTTTTTTTGAGAAGTATATACTAGAAGAATATCTTTATAGCAGAATATTATCGAAGATTGTGTTTTATATGGAGCAATGCTGTAATGTAGAGGGTAAGGGAGGGGCTAGCTTATGGACATAACAGAGGTTAGGGTTTTTGTGAGGAATGAAGAGGATAAAAAACTAAAAGCTTATGCTGCCGTTACATTTGATAATGTGTTTGTTGTGAGAAATATCAAGGTAATTGAAGGAAATAATGGTTTGTTTATTGCTATGCCGTCAAGAAGAATTAAGCAATCATGTCCTAAATGTAACTTCAAAAATGAATTACGCAGCAAATTTTGTAATCATTGCGGCGGACAACTTCCCGTGAGTGTAACTCCTACTACCGACAATGATAGACAATCAGAACATAAAGATATCGCGCATCCTATTACCCAGGAATTCCGGGGACAGCTCCAAAAGAAAGTGTTAGAGGCATACGAAAAAGAAAAAGCAGGTTCGGGCGGTAATTTAGGTTTACATAATGTATCTTAAGGAGGGAATCAAGCAAGTTGCAGCGTTAGCTGGTTAAAAAGCTATTTTGTCTGTTTCATTCCCGGGGAAAAATTGATTTTTCCAATATAGAAATATCTGCCTACTTAGTAGATAAGATTCCTAAGTATTCTTGCCCATCGCCAGAGTAGTATTAGGCGTGTCAGCTTTATTAAAAGATAATTTATTAATACTATTGGGATGTCGTCTAATGGTAGGACACAAGATTTTGGGTCTTGGTATCCTGGTTCGAGTCCAGGCGTCCCAGCTAATGTTGCCTGGGTGAGAACCGAAAGGGGGATGGGGAAATTCTTTCCCCATGTTGTTGGGGTGACGGTGACGAATGTAAGTGAGGAACGCCTTGACCCCGCCAAAGGCGGGGTATGGGGAGCGCAAGCGACAGGTTCAGAGCGAAGCGGAGTCCAGGCGTCCCAGCCATAATTGTAAATAGATATTAAGTTTTATAGAATATTAGCAAGAATGGTAATGGAACATTAAAATGAAGCATAATTTAGGAATTATAATATTGGCCGCAGGCAAAGGAAAGCGAATGAATTCGCGCTTGCCGAAAGTATTGCATAAGTTGTGCGGTAAGCCCATGCTTTCTTATTCCATAGATACGGCTTTGAGTCTTCGGCCAGGGCAGATTATCTTAGTAGTTGGAGATGATAAAGAAAAGATAATTGATTATATCAAGACGGATTATAAAAAAGAGAAGATTAAAGTTGTACAGCAAAAAAAGCTTTGTGGTACGGCGGATGCGGTTTTATCGGCTAAATCCATGTTATCCGCCAATATCACGGATTTATTAGTTCTTTATGGCGATCAGCCGTTGCTCACTAAAGAAACAGTAAAAAATCTACTAAACACGCATTATAAAAATAATTCTGTTTTAACATTACTCACTGCAGAGATTGATGACGCGACAGGATACGGAAGAGTTCTACGTGATAAGGCCAATAATATTATTAGGATTTGTGAAGATTTGGATTTGACATGGGACAATATAGAATTAAAAGAAGTTAATGCCGGCAGCTGCGTTTTTAAAAAGAAAGAATTATTAAGGGTTATAAAAGATATAAAACCTGATAATAAGAAAAAGGAGTATTATTTAACTGATGTTGTGGGTTTGTTTTACAGGGAAAATAAAAAAATATCATCAGCATCAGCAAGTAGCTCAGATGAGGTCTTGGGTGTTAATTCCCGTTCTGACTTGGTAGATTTAGAGCAGATTTTAAATCAGCGTACAATAAATAAATTTCTCGATAACGGAGTTACAGTATCCAGCCCCCAGACAACATTTATTAATCATGATGTTAGAATCGGAAAAGATACGGTTATTAAACCTTTTGTTTATATTGACAGTGAGGTAGAAATAGGTAAAAATTGCACTATTGGTCCTTTTTGCCATATACGAGGCGGCAGTAAAATTGCAGATAATGTTATTGTGGGAAGCTTCGCTGAATTAAATCGCGTTTATGCCGGAAATAATACCCGGATTAAACATTTTTCTTACTTGGGAGATATAAAGCTGGGTAATAATGTTAATGTCGGAGCAGGCGTGGTTACGGCTAATTTTGACGGTAAGAATAAAAATAAGACAGTCGTAGCAGATAATGCGTTTATTGGATCCGATACAATTTTAGTTGCTCCTGTAAGGGTAGGCAAATCAGCTGTGACCGGAGCGGGAAGCGTTGTTACAAAACATAAAAATGTTCCGGATAAGGCAATTGCATTCGGTGTTCCTGCAAAATTATATAAGAAAGGGAAAGATGAATAAAATAATGCTCGTAAGCGGTAATGCGAATCCGAAGCTCGCAAAAGATATATGTAAATTTTTAGGTGTAAAATTAGGAGAGGTATTGGTGGGCAGGTTTAGCGAGGGAGAAATACGGGTTCAGATAAAAGAGAATGTCAGGGGAAAGGATGTCTTTATTATTCAACCTACATGTTCCCCTGTTAATGAGAATTTAATGGAGCTGCTTATTTTAATTGACGCATTAAGAAGGGCATCAGCCAGTAGGATTACGGCTGTTATTCCTTATTACGGCTACGCCCGTCAAGACAGAAAAGATCAGCCGCGTGTTCCGATTACGGCAAAGCTGGTAGCAAATTTATTATACAATGCAGGGGCAGGCAGGGTCCTTACGATGGATTTGCATGCCGGACAGATTCAGGGATTTTTTGATATTCCCGTTGATCATTTATTTGCCATAAACGTTGTAGTGGATCATATATTAAATATGAAGTTTAAAAATCTGGTAGTTGTTTCTCCTGATGTAGGTGGAATTAAGATGGCAAGGGCTTATGCTAAGAGACTCTCGGCAAGGCTTGCGATTGTTGATAAGCGCAGGATTTCTCCCGAGAAGTCCGAGGCAATGAATATTTTAGGTGAAGTAAAAGATAAGGTTGCTGTTATTGTAGATGATTTAGTTGCAACGGGAGGGTCCCTTTGCGAAGCAGCTAAAGCAATAAAGAAAGCCGGGGCAAAGGAAGTCTATGCCGCGATTACACATGGTGTATTATCGGGGAATGCATGCGAAAATATCGCCGCCTCAGATATAAAAGAATTATTGATTACGGATACGATTCCGTTGAATAGATCTAAATGTGACAAAAAGATAACAGTGCTTTCTGTGGCAGAGCTCTTAGCTGAAGCAGTAAAAAGAATCCATAAAGAGGAATCCGTGAGTTCTTTATTTGGCGATATGACACAGTAAATTTTTACGAATAAAAATCAAGAGACAAGCTGTATTATAAGAATAGGAGAAAATCAAAATGAAAGAAGTTGTTTTAAGTGCAAATCTACGGGAAGAAATTGGTTCAAGGCAGCTAAAAAAGCTTAGAAGGGAAGGTTTTATTCCCGGTATAGTTTATGGCGGTAGCAAGGCATTTCCTATAAAAATTACAAGATCATCATTTATTAAATTTTTACACGAGCATAAAGGTGAAAATGTAATTATAAATTTAGAAGTTGCCGAAGAAAAAAGCAAGTCAAAGGATAATACCGTGATGATTAAAGAAATGCAGCATGATCCGGTAAGTGAAGAAATAATTCATCTTGATTTTAATAAAATATCTCTGACACAGGCGATATCGGTTAAAGTTCCGGTTGAGGCAAAAGGTGAAGCTGAAGGTGTTAAGGCTGATGGCGGGTCATTGAATCATATTCTCTGGGAATTAGAACTTGAATGTTTGCCGAAAGATATGCCGAAATCTATTCTAGTGGATGTATCTGCCCTAAAGATAGGGGATGCTATTCATGTAAAAGATATAAAGTTTTCTCAAGGTGTTACTGTAAAGCATGAGGCGGATGCGATAGTTTTATCTGTTGCGCCTCCGGCAAAAGAAGAGGTAGAAGAGGAAGAAGCTTTAGGTGAAGAAGGAGCTGAACCGGAAGTTATTAAGGAGAAAAAAGAAGGAGAGGCTTCAGAGGCTAAAGAGCAAAAAGAGGTTAAGCCTAAAGAGAGTAAACCTCAGGAGAAGAAAGAAGAAAAGTCTTAATTTCGGTCTATTGCTAAATGAAATTAATTGTAGGTTTAGGTAATCCAGGATCTAGGTACATAAAAACTCGACATAATCTAGGTACGAGAGTTATTTTAGAGTTGGCTAAAGAGTTAGATTGTTCTTTTAAAAGAAAAATTACCCTTAAAAGTTTTATTGCTAAGGCAGAGGCGAATGATGAAGATGTCATGTTAGCCGTACCACTTACATATATGAATTTATCGGGTAGGGCCGTCAAATTACTAAAGTATAAAAAAAAGATTAAACCTGGTAATTTAATAGTCGTCTGCGATGATATAAATCTTGATTTTGGGACAATAAGGATAAGGCCAGGCGGTTCAAGCGGCGGGCATAATGGTCTGCGCTCGATAGCTGAGGAGCTAGGAACTAATCAGTTTACCAGGTTAAGGATTGGAATAAGAAATAGAAGCAAGGTAGCTGATTTAAGCAAGTATGTTTTGTCTGATTTTACCAAGCATGAGGATAGAGAGCTTTGCGATATAGCCGCAATGAGTATTGAGTGTTTAAAAATATGGATTAAGTGCGGCATTAACTCTGCGATGAATAAGTTTAATCGAAAGTAATTATTATAATTGAGAGGAGTTGGAATGAGAAAATATGAAGCAATTTTTATTTTAAAACCAAATTTAAGTCAGGAAGAAATAGATTCTATGGCGAAGAGCATAACCGAACCGATAATAAAAAATAAAGGTACGGTTAGCACTAGCGAGGTCTGGCTAAGTAAGAAGAAATTTACTTTTCCCATAAAGAAGTATCATGAGGGAATTTATTATAAGGTAAATTTTGAGATTGTAACCAGCGCAATAGATATTTTAAAGAAAAATTATCGCCTAAACGAAAACATATTAAGGTTATTAATTTCAAATTTAGAAAATAAGCTGGGGGTGTAATTTACAAAAGAGTAAATTGATTCAAGTTATACGTCTGGATTTATCCTGAAGCTTAAGTTGAATTTACGTCAGAAATCTTAATTTGTTTGAGTGAATGATTAAACGGTAGTATATTGTATATTGATATGTTTAATTTATCCCCGTGAAATTTATTTAGAATTTGCGGGGTAATTCGCCCCGCCGAAGGCGGGATTCATTGAGGAGGCTGTAAAATGGCTAGTTTAAATAAAGTACTTATAATCGGTAATTTAACCCGTGACCCTGAATTGCGTTATATTCCCTCTGGTACAGCCGTAGTTAATTTGCGAGTTGCTGTAAATCGGCGTTTTCGCGATAGGGCCGGTGAGCAAAAAGAAGAAACTTGTTTTATTACAGCGGTAGTTTGGGATAAGCAAGCTGAGGCGTGCAATCAGTATCTTAACAAAGGGAGTTCTGTGTTTGTAGAAGGAAGGCTTCAGTCACGTTCTTGGGATGCTCCAGACGGCACAAAGCGCAATACAATAGAAATAAGGGCAGAGCGCGTGCAATTTTTGAATAGTCAAAAGCAGGCAGGAGCAAGATCAGGGGACGATAGTAATATTTTACCCGCAACAGAAAAAGAAGATAAGAATATGGATAACTTTTCTAGTGAAAATAAGGATGCAGTTCCCTGGCCAAGCGAAGAGGGTTAAAGGTTGATAGCTAAGATATGTATCTTTTAAAATAGTGGGAGTTGAGTAATTTTAATTAATAACTAAAAAATAGCATTTGTAGATAAAAGGAGGGTATGGTTTTGATTGGATCATTTGGATCGCGTAGAGGTAAAGCAGGAAAGGGTAAAGGTAGGAGAGGGGCAGCAAGAGAGCGCATAGGGGTTGTAGAAAAGAAAACTTGTAGATTTTGTAGGGATGATGGGGTAAATTTTGACTATAAGGAAGTAAAAAGAATAGAACGATTTTTAAATGAGAGAGGTAAAATTTTATCCCGGCGTGTTACCGGTAATTGCGCAAGGCACCAAAGAAAAATAGCGGTTTTGGTAAAGAGAGCAAGATTTTTAGCACTATTGCCTTACGTAAGATAATTTTTAGAGGTTTATCGGCCAATTTTATTTTTAGCGCCAAAATATTTTAGAAGTAGTTTAAGGTGTTTTTAACTGTTAAAAGCAGACCGTAACTTGATAGATGCTTAGAGGATATTTGATTTTGAGCAATAGGCGTAAGTTATGGTTTTATAAGGGGGTAATATATCGTGAAAGTCGTATTGCAGCAGGATGTGAAAAGTTTAGGTAAAAAAGGAACAGTTGTGGATGTTAAAGACGGTTTTGCGCGTAATTTTCTACTTCCTCAAAAAAAGGCGCTTCGCGCAACATCGGCTAATCTTGAGACAATTGAAAAAAGATTAAAGCTTTCGGCGCAAGCATCCGAAGAGGATAAGAAAAAGGCAGAAGATTTTGCCAAGAAGTTATCGAGCCTGTCCTGTACTGTTTCTGTGGATGTGCATGGGGATGATGAGTTATACGGTAGTGTTACTGCCGCTCATATCGCTTCTGCGCTTGAGGCAGACGGTGTAGTGTTGGAAAAAAAACAAATCGTGTTAGATGAACCCATAAAAAAACTGGGAATATACGATATTGAGGTGGATCTTCATCCGGAAGTAAAAGCAAAGCTGAAAGTCTGGGTTGTAAAAAATAACGGATAGCGTAATAACGTGCAGCGTTTAGTATTTAATATTTTTACTATTGCGTTATGCACCGAGCATTAATTAGATATGGCTGATATAATATTAGAAAAAATCCCACCACAAAATATTGAAGCAGAAATGGCTGTTTTGGGCTCCATGCTTCTTGAAGAGGATGCTATAAACGACGCAATAGAAATAATGGACTCGAGCCATTTTTATAAAGATGCTCATACCAAAATTTTTGATTGCATAGTTACTCTTTTTAATCAAAGCAAACCCGTTGATTTAATTACTCTGACTGATGAGTTAAAGCGGATAAATTCACTCGAGGCAATAGGAGGAGCTAGCTATTTAACAAATGTAGTTAATGCTGTTCCTACGGCTGCTAATGTTGTAAATTACGCGCGCATAGTTAAGGAAAAGAGTATCTTGCGTCTTTTGATAAATAAATCTACCCAGATAATTACAGAAAGCTATGAGGCTGATAGTAGAGTAGATGAACTTTTAGATAGGGCCGAGAGAACAATCTTTGAAATCACAGATAAAAGAGTAGAGGGCGGATTATTGCCCATAAAAGATTTGGTAAACGAAGCAGTAGAAAAAATAGATCAGCTTTATCAGAATAAATCCCAGGTTACGGGATTACCTTCCGGATTTACTGATTTCGATAGCAAAACTGCCGGTTTTCAGCCCGCGGATTTAATCATTATTGCTGCTCGTCCATCAATGGGGAAGAGCGCTTTTGCTTTATGTATTGCAAACCATCTTGGGGTGGAGGAAAAAATACCCACGGCTCTTTTTAGCCTGGAGATGTCCAGGGAACAATTAGTCCAGCGTCTTTTATGTCTTCATGCGAGAGTTGACGCGCATAGCGTGCGGACCGGGTTTTTATCTACGTCTGATTGGCCCAAGATTACCGCGGCCGCAGGAAAGCTTTCTGAGTCGGCCATTTTTATTGATGATACTCCCGCTCTTTCAGTTTTGGAACTACGCGCAAAAGCTCGCAGGCTTAAGGCACAGCATAATATTCAATTATTTATAGTAGATTATTTGCAGCTTATGCGAGGAGGAGGGAAAAATCAGGATTCAAGGCAACAGGAGATATCCGAGATATCCCGTTCACTTAAGGCGCTCGCCCGTGAGTTAAACGTGGCTGTTATTGCCATAAGTCAGCTTTCCCGCGCAGTTGAATCTCGCACTGATCATAGGCCCATGCTTTCGGATCTACGTGAATCCGGAGCTATTGAGCAAGATGCGGATGTGGTTACTTTTTTATTCCGTGAAGAATATTATAATCCTACGGAAACTAATAAAGGCTTAGCAGATATAATAATAGCTAAGCAAAGAAATGGTCCTGTTGGTACTATTAAGCTCACTTTTTTAAAAGAATATACAAAATTTGAGGATTCCGCGCGCGGATTTGAATAATAATTAATCAGTGTAACTTTTTGGTTAAGTCCAAAAAGAATATAATCTATATAATTAGCGTCAGGATGGTTTAAATTTATTTTGTGAATTTGGCGAAAAAGCGTTAAAATGTTTGACTATTATTAAAGATTTTCTTATAATATAAGATATGAATTTCAACTTATTATCCGGAAGTTACAGTTTTAGAAAGCTATTTTGGCTTGGGGTAAAATTCTCTGTTGCAGGGTTTATGCTTGGAGTTGTTTTTGCTTCTTATTCCTTCGCTCAGGAAGGGGCCCAGGAGGGGTCGGGCATTGTAAATATAGTCAAAGAGGAAAAAAAGGTTACTGCTTTAGATATCAGGGGTAATCGAGGCATAAGCACGAGTGTTATTTTATCTAAGATAAAAACCCGCCTGAATCATAATTATTCTGTCCATATCGCAAGAGATGATATTAAAAGGCTTTATAATACCGGTTTCTTTAGTGACATTAGAATAGAACTGGAAGATTTTAAAGATGGGGTAAAAGTCATTTTCCTTGTTACAGAAAATCCTATAATAAAGAAGATCAGTTTTAAAGGTCTAAAATCTGTAGGACAGAAGAAAACACTAAGTGTAATTAATTCCAGGGTTAATCAACACCTTGATTATCTTAAGCTAAAACAGGATATCAAGGAAATAAAAGCCCTATATGCCAATAAAGGCTTTTCTAATGTTTCCATCAAGCATAATGTGTCCTTGGATAATACAGAAGAAAACGCAAATATAGAATTTGTAATTGATGAAGGGAAAAGGATAAAGGTACGAAAAGTTATTGTTGAGGGGGCGATTAGTTTTAAAGAAAAAAGAATCTTAAAACTAATGAAAACAAAAAAGAAGAGCTGGTGGTTTAGCGCCGGTCTTCTTAAAGAAGATGTTTTAGCCGAAGACATAGAAAGAATTACCGCTTTTTACCGCGCTAAGGGTTTTATAGATGTCGAGGTCAGTAAAGATATAGATAGAGATATGGCAGCCGGCCATATTTATATTACAATCATAATAGATGAAGGACAGCAATACAGAATAGGTAATATTCGGATAAAAGGTAATGTTATTGCCGATACTTTTGCTTTAGAGCGGGAATTATATATATCGCAAGGTGATGTTTATACTGAATCCGATGTGCGAAATGATGCGGCAAATATACAGGCTTATTATTTTGATAAGGGTTATATCTTTGCCAGGATAGATTTTAGTACCTTTCTAAATCCAGATACAAGCCAGGTAAATATAGTCTATACGGTAGTTGAAAACGAAGTGGCATATATTAACCGTATTAATATTAGGGGGAATATTAAGACTAAAGATAAAGTCATTCGACGCGAATTACGCATTAATCCCGGAGAGCAGTTTGACGGGAAAAAATTACGTAGAAGCAAAGAGCGGCTTTATAATCTGGGATTCTTTGAAGAAGTCGGTTTTGATATGTCGGATACTGACCGGGAAGATAGTAAAGATTTAATTATTGATGTTAAGGAATCTAAAACAGGTGAATTTAGTTTTGGTGGCGGGTATAGTTCGGTAGATAAATTAATTGGTTTTTTGGAAGTTGCCCAGCGAAATTTTGACTTTAAGAACTTTAACACTTTTACGGGGGCAGGACAGGATTTACGGCTCAGGGCTCAGTTAGGCTCTGTAAGTAGTAGTTTTGAGTTGAGTTTTACTGAACCGTGGATTTTTGATTATCCTTTATCTTTCGGTTTTGACGCGTATAAAACAGAGCATGCTCGAGCAAGTGATGTTGGGTATGGATACGATGAAAATAAAAGCGGGGGTAATATACGATTTACCAAGGAAATAAGTGAATTTATAAGCGCGGGCCTAACTTACAGAATAGATAACGTAGAAATAAGCAGTGTACCAACTGACGCAACAAATGATTTAAAGAATGAAGAAGGAAAAAATTTAATAAGTAGTTTGGGCCTTAGGCTGACGCGTGATACCCGTGATAACAAATTTAGCCCAACTCGGGGTACTGTGTTGAGCGGTTCATTTGAAGTGGCCGGAGGGCCATTTGGAGGAGATAAGGATTTCTTTAGAATCATCGGGAGCGGTATTTATGATATTCCTATTTTTAGATTTGGCAAAACGAAACGAAAAGAAGATGCCAAATATTCCGTATTAGAATTTAGATTACGCGCAGGTATTGTGGATGAGTTTGATGATTCTAATAGTGTGCCTATATATGAAAGGTTCTACGTTGGCGGATCAAACAGTATCCGCGGGTATAATGAGAGAAAGATTGGTCCTATTGATACATTTACAGAGGATCCTTTAGGCGGGGAGGCAATGTTTTTAGCTAACGTTGAATATACTCATCCGTTACTGGATTTTATAAAAGGTGCTGTTTTCTATGACGTAGGTAATGTATGGTCTGATTCCGGTGATTTGGGTAACGGTGGTTTTAAATCCGGGATAGGTTTAGGTGTGCGGGTTAAGACGCCTATCGGCCCGATAAAATTAGATTACGGTTATCCTCTGGATACTGAGCCCGGGGAAGATACGAAGTCAGGTAAGTTCCATTTTAGCGTAAGCCGCGGGTTTTAATAGCAAATAAATATAGGAAGTATTTTAATATTATAAATGGTAGAAAGGAGAAATTGATGAGAAAGGTAACATTTGTATTCCTAGCAATATTTATAGCGATATGTTTATTTAATGGGAAGCTTTATGCAGCTGAAAAAATAGGCTATGTAAATTTAAGTAAGATTTTTAATGAATACAGTAAAACTAAAGAATACGATAAAAAGCTAGAGGGTAAACAGAAAGCCTATGAAGGAGAGCGCGAGAAGAAGGCCAACGAGATAAAGAAGCTACAAGATAAACTTGTTTTACTAAATGAAAAACAAAAAGAAAAAAAGACTAAAGAGATAGAGGGAAAAATAAGATCTTTTCAGGAATACGATACAAATAAAAGGCTGGATTTACGAAATGAAAGAGATGAAAAGATTAGAGAGATATTGGAGTACATAGAAGAAACTATCCGTAAGTATGCCAAGGCGCAAGGATACACCTTAGTATTTAATGATCGGGTGTTAGTTTATCAAGATAAAGGTAATGATATAACAGATGCAATTATTGCCCTGGTTAATAAAAAGAAATAGATAAGAATTGTTTTAACATGCTTAAATTTAAAAAGACATTGCGTGAGGTTGCTAAACTTATTGATGGGGAAATCGTCGGTGAGCCAAATACTCTTATTACCGGTGTTTGTGGCATAAAAGAGGCAAAAGACGGTGATTTGACTTTTGTAGCTAATTCAAAATATGTACCTTTGATTGAGCATACTCACGCTTCCGCCATTATTACATCCAGGGAAATTGAATCCGCCTCAAAACCAATAATTAAGACAGAAAATCCGTCTTTAGCCTTTGCTAAGATGATTTCTTTAATATCACCTAATCATGCAATGCATCATCAGGGTATTCATTCTACTGCTGTATTGGGTAAAAATGTAAAGTTAGGCAAGAATGTGGCAATTGGTTCTTGCGTTGTAGTGGAAGATGGAGTCTCAATAGGTGATGATTCGGTAATATATTCCGGATGTTATATCGGACACCATTCTTCTATAGGTAAAAATGCTCTTATCTATCCAAATGTATCTATCCGCGAGAGAATAGTTATTAAGGATAAGGTTATTATTCATAGTGGCAGCGTTATCGGTTCGGACGGCTTCGGTTTTGCTATTGTTCACGGGATGCATGAAAAAATTCCCCAGATTGGAACTGTTTTAATTGAAGATAATGTGGAAATCGGGGCTAATGTTACAATTGATAGGGCGCGTTTTGATAAGACAATAATAGGCAAAGGGACAAAAATCGATAATCTTGTACAGATTGCGCATAACGTAGTAATAGGAGAAAATTCTATTGTTATAGCGCAAGCAGGAATTTCCGGAAGTACGATTGTTGGTAATAGTGTTATTTTAGCAGGTCAGGCAGGAATTGTAGGACATATCAAAATAGGTGATGGTGCTGTAGTCGCCGCACAGGCCGGAGTTACTAAATCGATACCGGCAAATGTGAAAGTTTCAGGTTATCCGGCAAAACCTCACGATATAGCCAAGCGCGTAAATGCCTGTGTGCAGAAATTACCCAGTTTATACAAAACAATTAATGATTTAAAACGTAGGGTTGCTGAATTGGAAGAAAGGGCAATAGATGAACGAGAAACAGAGGACAATAGGAAAAGAAGCTAGCATAAAGGGAATAGGTTTACATACAGGTAATGCAGTTATAGTTAAATTTAAGCCTGCGCCTGTAAATTCCGGTATAAATTTTGTCAGGGTGGATTTATCCACAGGGATAGACCAGCCTGATGCATTGAAAGGATGGGTCTTACCTGGTAAACCGGTTATTAAGGCAGAGGTTAATAATCTTCTTGATTTAGTCAAGAGTCCTCGGCGTACATCTATATCTTGCGACGGGGCTGAGATTCATACCATTGAACATCTCATGGCGGTATTCGCAGGACTATGTATTGATAATATTTTTATTGAAATGGATAACAATGAGGTTCCCGGCCTTGATGGCAGTGGGTTAGAATTTCTGGATATTTTAAAAAACGCTCAAATTATGGAACAAGACGCAGTGCGTAAGTATTTCCTTGTAAAAGATCCGGTTTGGGCAGAAGAGGATAATGCATCGCTTGTAATTGTTCCTGCTGCTGATTTTCGCGTATCTTACACTTTAAGCTATAATCACCCATTACTTAAAGATCAGTATTTTGATGCAAGCATAGATTGCGATAGTTTTAGGGAGAATATTGTTTCCTCGCGTACTTTTTGTCTTGAAGAAGAAGCAAGCATATTACGGGATCAGGGATTAGGCAAGGGGGCAAATTACGATAATACATTAGTGGTGGGGAAGAAAGATGTAATTAAGAATAAATTACGTTTTGATGACGAATTTGCCAGGCATAAAGTTTTAGATTTGATAGGAGATTTGTATTTACTCGGTCTGCCGTTAAGGGGGCATGTAATTGCTTTAAAAAGCGGACATCCTCTAAATATAAAGTTACTAAAAAAAATATATCAGCAAAAAGACAGACATGAAAGAGCGGGAGTTAAATCTATAAGTACCTTTAATTATAATGGAGAGCAGGAGTTGGACGCGCAGACAATTATGAAAATACTTCCGCATCGTTATCCATTTTTATTTGTAGATAGAGTTTTATCGCTTGAGCCCGGTAAACGCGTTGTAGGGGTAAAAAATGTTACTATAAATGATAATTTTTTTACGGGGCATTTTCCCGGGAAACCGATTATGCCGGGTGTTTTGATAGTAGAGGCGATGGCGCAGATTGGTGGTGTTATGATGCTTGCTCCTGATGAAAACAGAGGTAAGCTTGCTTATTTTTTGGCAGCGGATAAAGTTAAATTCAGGAAGACTGTTTTGCCGGGAGATCAGCTTATTTTAGAGGCCGAGGCAATCAGGATAAAAGCTAAGACGGGGCGGGTTCAGGCAAGGGCTCTTGTAGGCGGTAAAGTCGTTGCAGAGGCAACTTTAATGTTTGCGCTTGTTGATTCATAAAAGAATCTATTATTTTTTCTTTATGGGTGAGCAGGTAGTAATAGTCCATAGTCGATAGATAATTTGAAGGTTTCGATAATGGGCTATTAATTTAGAGCTATTCGTAAATAATGTGATAGATGCTTAGCAAAATTAGTTTTTTTTATCCGCATATGAGCTCTTGAAACCATTGCTGAATTTAATGCTTTTTTTACGCAGATAAAGTTTCGGCGGCTTCACGCATGCGGTAAGTTTTTACGGGCATCAAGACGAATAAAAAGAAAATTTTACTAGCTATCTATCGCTAAACATTTACAAAATTTACGAAAGAACCTTAATTTATAATAAATATGCAGATACATCCTACCGCAATAGTTTCCAAAAAGGCTAAGATAGGGCATAGCGTTAAAATCGGGCCTTTTGCTATAGTTGATGACGGAGTTACTATTGCGAAGGACTCTGAGATTGAAGCGCATGCTCATGTCTGCGGCAATACTACTATAGGGGAGCGATGTAAGATTTTTACGGGAGCGATTGTAGGAAGCATCCCCCAGGATCTAAAATTTAAGGGAGAAGAAAGCTCTTTAATTATTGGAGATGATAATATCATCCGTGAGTATTGTACTATTAATCTTGGTACTGGAGATAATGGTAAGACAATAATTGGTTCGGGTAATTTGATTATGGCCTATTCACATATTGCGCATGATTGTAGAGTCGGCAATGAGTGCGTTATTGCAAATGCCGGCACTTTAGCCGGACATGTAGAAATTGCTGATAAGGCTATAATTGGCGGGCTAGCAGCAATACATCAGTTTACTCGCGTCGGAAAATTAGCTATTATTGGCGGATGTTCTAAGGTTGTTCAGGATGTCCCGCCGTATTCTACCTGTGATGGACGTCCCGCCGCCCTTTATGGATTAAATTCAATAGGTCTTAAGCGTTCAGGAGTTGATGCTAAAATAATCCTTCAATTAAAAAAAGCCTTTAAAATTATGTTTTTTTCTCGGCATACCAAGCTTAATGCAATTAAATTGATAAAAAAAGAAATTCCGGAATCAGTTTATCTTTCCCAATTGATTGATTTTATGGCTACTTCTCAAAGAGGCGTTTGTAAATCCCGTTAGAATTATTTTTATGGTATAGGAAAGTATATTTTTATGAGAACAAGTAAAACATTTTCCTAACCACTGAAACCTCGTGAGGAAGGTTTCGAGTCCGCCTAAGACGGATGAGGTTTCTTGTGTAGTAAGTTAAAGATTACTTGTGTTTATTTGTCACTTGCGAGATTAATTATGAATAAAATAGGTCTTATAGCAGGTTCGGGTAGATTCCCTATTTTGTTTGCAACCCAAGCAAAAAAACGAGGCGTAGATGTTGTTGCTATTGCTGTAAGGGGCGATACTTCACCTAAGTTGAAAGGACGCGTCGATAAATTTTTTTGGTTAAAGATAAGCCAGTTCAATAAAATATCGGCAATATTTAAAAAAGAAGGTATATCTCAGGCAGTAATGGCAGGGCAGATTAATCCGCGCAGGTTGTTTAGTAAGTCCAGTAATTTTGGTCCGGAACTTGAAAGTTTGTTAAAGAATATAAAAGATAAAAAAGCCGATACTATTTTCGGGGCAATCGCTGATAAATTAAAAAGTGAGGGCGTAGAATTGATAAGTTCTTTAAGTTTCCTCTCTGATTATCTTCCGGGAAAGGGAGTTTTAACAAAGAAAAAACCAAGCGAGGAAGAAGAGAAGGATATAGTTTTTGGCTTGGATATGGCTAAAAAAATTGCCGGATTAGATATCGGTCAGACTATAGTTGTTAAGGAGAGGGCTGTTTTAGCTGTTGAGGCGTTAGAAGGTACAAATATTACCATACGAAGAGGCGGGATTATAGGAAGAGAGGGCGCAATAGTTATAAAAGTAAGTAAGCCTCAGCAGGATATACGTTTTGATGTGCCAGTTGTGGGTATTACGACAATAAAAAATTTAATTAAAGCCGGTATAAGTTGTCTTGCTATTGAGGCAGGTAAGACTCTTCTGCTAGATAGAGAAAAGTGTATAAAGCTTGCGGATAAAAAAGGTATTATTATTACAACAGTTTAAATTTCCGCGCATTCACTTTTTAATATTTTCAATAAAAGGATAGCCAGCTATCCTTTTTTATTTTCGGATGATGCAATGAAATATATTTACGGACCTGTAAAATCAAGAAGAATCGGTTATTCCTTAGGGCTATCCCTGGTTCCTTATAAATTATGTAACTATGACTGCATATATTGTCAATTAGGCCATACGACGAAGAAGACGACACAGAGGAAAGAATATATTAAGATTAAAGATATATTAACGGAACTTAAGTCTTTTGTCCGAACGCCTGATTTTAAAAATATGCATATTGACTATATTACTTTATCCGGAACAGGAGAGCCTCTTCTGAATTCAAAGATTTCTCTCTTAATTAAGCAGATAAAGGAAATTACACCTATTCCTATTGCTTTGATAACTAATGCTTATTTTTTATCCCGTAAAGATATAAGAGGAGAGATTCTAGATGTTGATTTAATCATACCTTCTTTAGATGCAATAGATAAAGATACCTATGTCGCAATTGATAAGCCGGAAGGCGATGGTTTGGCAACCGATAGCCAAAGCTATAAGCCAGAAGGCGATGGTTTGGCAACCGATAGCCAAAGCTATAAGCCAGAAGGGTCTGGCAGCGTTGAAAGCATAATTGATGGCTTGGTTAATCTACGCCGGGAATTTAAGGGCAAGATTTATTTAGAAGTAATGGTAATTAAAGGGATAAATGATAAAATAGATAATTTTAAGAAGTTAAATGATTTACTAGTAAAGATTAAGCCGGATAAAATTCATCTTAATACACCTAAAAGGTGTGCCTCGCAAGTTGGAGTTTTGGCCCCGGATAAAAATACCCTTAGAAAAATAAAAAATATTCTAGGGGCTAATTGTGAAGTAGTCTAGATGGCTTTGGCAACCGATAGCCAAACCATTGCCTTCTGGCTTAAGGTTTTGGATTATTATGCAAGTAATTACAAAAAATACACAAGAGACTATAGAATTAGGCAGAAGGATTGCTAAAACATTGATCCCGTCGTCGATAGTCGCTCTTTTTGGTGATTTAGGTTCAGGTAAGACCGTTTTGGTTAAGGGGATTGCAGAAGCGCTGGGTGGAAAAGCAGAAAATGTGTTAAGTCCGTCTTTTGTATTGATGCGTGAGTATAAAACTAAGATACCTCTTTATCATTTTGATTTATACCGGATAGAGAAAACTGATGTGCTTCATCTAGGGTTTGAAGAATATTTTTACGGTAATGGAATAAGTGTTGTTGAGTGGGCAGACAGGATTAAAGATGATTTGCCTAAGGATTGCTTGCGCGTTAATTTTTATATAAAGGGTGATAATAAACGTGTAATTAAAATTAATCAGAGAATTGATATTTAATTTTAAATGATAAGATATGAAGATATTAGGGATTGATACTTCAACGAAATTCCTCGCACTTGCCTTAAGCGTAAATAAAAAAACAGTATTTCGCTACAGGCAAAATTTAGGAACGCGGCATTCTGTTAGGCTCTTGGCAGAGCTCAATAGATTGCTTAAGCAAAATGGCATAAAGCCTTCTGATATCGATTTATTTTGCGTAGGTTTAGGCCCCGGATCATTTACAGGATTAAGGATTTCTTTATCAACTATTAAGGCATTTGCCTTAGGGCTCAAGAAAGACGTTTTGGGCGTATCAAGCCTGGATGCAATAGCAAAAAATGTAAACCAGCAAGGTAGTATCTCTGTGGTTTTAGATGCAAGACGCGGTAATGTTTATACTGCAGACTACGAGAATAAAAATTCTAAACTTAAAATGATAAGTTCGCCTCGATTATCTTGCGTTAATGATTGGCTAAATGCGGTCAGTGAAAAAACCTTTGTCTTGGGTGATGCCTTAGGAGCTTACGCAGATATAGTATCTAAAAATAAGAATATTATTGCCCTTGGAGAGAGGCTATGGTATCCGGATGCTGTAAATATTATAAGTTTGGGTTATGAGAGATTTTTAAAATACGGTGCGGATGATATCGTGAAATTACATCCTACGTATCTTTATTCTAAGGAGTGTCAGATTAGGAAAAGATAGGATAAGGTTGAGGTTTAGAGATAAGAATATCGGCCTAAGCCTTGAACTAATAATATAATGGAAAAGAATACTTTTGGTTATAGGCCAACATGGGCAGAGATTAATCTAAAGCACATTGTTTATAATATAAACTCTATTCGTAAGATTGTATCAAAGGATACCCGGATATTGGCAACTGTAAAAGCCGATGCCTACGGGCATGGAATAATACCCGTGTCAAAGACATTAGTTGGCCAGTCAGTAGATTATTTAGGGGTTGCAAGTATTGATGAGGCGGTATTGTTACGTAATAGTGGAATAAAGTCTTCTATCCTTGTTCTAGGGGGGATACTGCCGCAGGATGCCGAGGCAATCATTAGATATGGTTTAACCCAGACTGTATATACCGAGAGTGTGGCTCGTGCGTTAAATATGGCTGCTAAACGCGCTAATTCTAAAGCCCGCGTTCACATAAAAGTAGATACGGGTATGGGTAGGTTAGGTGTATGGCATCGCGATGCTCTTTCTTTTATCGATAAAATAAATAATTTAGCCTTTATTGATATGGAAGGGGTATTTACTCATTTATCAAGTGCTGATTCAGACACTGATTTTACTAACGAACAGATAGCTATCTTTGATACTATTTTAAGGAAGCTTGAGTCTCGCGGTGTAAATATTCGCCTAAGGCATGCTGCAAACAGCGCAGGTTTAATAGATTTTAAATCTAGTCACTATAACCTTGTCAGGCCCGGTATTATTATTTATGGATTAATACCTTCTTTTGGTATACAGGTTAAAGTAAAGCCGGTACTTAGTCTTAAAACAAAAATTATCTATATTAAAAAGACCCCTAAAGGGAGAAGCATTAGTTATGGCAGGAGTTTTGTAACTAAGAAAAACACAATGATTGCTACTTTACCCGTGGGTTACGGAGATGGTTATCCCAGAGCTTTGTCTAATAAGGCAAAGGTTTTAATAAGGGGCCAAGAGGCCTCTATTGTGGGCAGGGTTTGTATGGATCAGATTATGATTGATGTAGGGCATATTAAGAATGTAAAAACAGCGGATACGGTTACTTTAATAGGTAAAAATAAGGAAAATATTATTCGCGCGGAAGATTTGGCAGCGCTTTCTGATACAATTTGTTATGAGATTGTCTGCGGGATAGGCAATAGGATTCCTCGGATATATACGGATTAGTTGTGTTATTTTTTTTATTGAGACAGAGCTGTGTAAATATGAAGGAACAGGTTGAATCCTGTTCCTTTTATTTTTACTAATTAAACCTGTAATATAAAGACAAAAGATTAAGGTAGTTTTCTAATCATGATTACGCTTAAAATAAAAAAGAAACCGTGGCTTAAAAACGCAGATACTAGAGGTGTGATAACGCCTAATTTCCCCAAAGCAACACTTGTTTGGTTAAAGACATAATATATAAAACTAATTCCTATACATAGTCCCAATGAGGCCATAGTTTGTCCTCTTTTTTGTCCACCTAAGGCAAAAGGGATTCCTACCAGAATTATGATAAAGCTTGTAAACGGAAAGGTAAACCTATTATATAAATCAACTTTTAAGTTTCTTAATACCGCAGCAGCGCCACTCTTAGAAAGCCTGTTTATATAATCTCTTAGTTGCGCGATATTCATAAACATGGTTTTCGCCTGTTGGCGTAAGAAATCCGCGGGTTTATCTTCCAGGCGCATAAATTTATTCTCAAAATAAAATGGCTCACCCAGTAATTTTTCATCCGAATCAAAATAATATATGAGGCATTTACGGAACAACCATCTTCCTTTTTGAAAGTAAGCCTCTTTTGCGACGGTTTTTGAGATGACGTTTTGGTTTTTATCATGCTGCAGTATAATCACATTTTCCATCTTTTGTTGCTCAGGGTAATATATATCGATAAAAAAATGTTTGTTATTTTGTCCATAGATAGCAAGATTGTATATTTTTTTATTCTTCGGGGGATTATTTTTTTCAAACATCTCTTGTTTTATCTGATAATTGAGGCTTTGAGCGCTGGGCAGGAAACGTTCATTTAACATGAAGATGAAAGCGCTTACTAAGAGCCCGAATATAATCACGGGCCGGGTGATATTCCAAATGCTTAAGCCGCTTGCGCGGATTGCGATAATTTCATTGTTTTTCGACAATGTACCAATTGAATAAAGTAAGCTCAATAAGCAGGCTATGGGGGAGACTTGTATAAATATTAACGGCAGAAATGATAAGTAGTAGTTGATCAAAACAGAAAGTGCTATTTTTTCTTGCAGGATATCATCTAAGTGTGAAAATAAATCAACAATGATATACAGGAATAAGAATATAAAGATGCAAGAGAAAAAAGAAAAAAGCATCGATTTTGTTATATACCTGTCTAGAATGCGCATATATTGAATGTGAGAGTTATCCCCAGGAGTCCGAAAATAATATTAGGCAGCCACATCGAAATTTGCGGAGGGAGATATCCCTGCAGGCTTAACGCGTTTGCGCCTAAGATAAGAAGATAATAGACGCCGAATATGAGCAGGGCTAACCCCATGTTTACTGATTTTAACTTTTGTTTGGTGATTATGCTTAGGGGGCAGGCGACTAACACTAGGACCAAGCAGGCAAAGGCAAGAGATATTTTTTTGTGTACTTCGGTAATCAGGGGGGTTGAATCTATGCCGGTGGATGAAACTTCGCTGATTTTATCCCGAAGCTCTTTTAGAGTCATGTCCTTTGGTTTTTTATTTACCTTGCCCTCATGCATTTTTTCAATATTTAAATTCATAAAGTATGTTTTAAAATTCAGCTTATAAAAAACATTGGGATTCGTAGGGTTGGGCTCGTCACTTGAGCCGTCTATAAGTTTTAATTTTATTATGCCTTTATCCGGCATTGAAATAAACTCTCCTTTTTTTGCAATGATAGTACGCGCCGGTTTTCCCGGGCCCTGAGGTTCGTATATGCGGATATTGGTAAGTTTATTACCATCAATTTTATAAATAAATAAGATATATTTTTGGAAGGAATTAATAAAAGTTCCCGCCTCAAGTGCCGCAGTGGGGTTTTTTATTCCGATATCCGTAAGCGCTTTTCTTCTTTGATAGTTTGCGCCAGGCATGAAATTTCCGTTAAAAATAACCATAAATAGGCTAAATAAGAGGCCCAGAGTAACAATCGGCATAATCAAGTGTATGAGGTTAATGCCGGCAGCCTTAATTGCCATTATTTCATTATCGGATGAAATTCTTCCCAGCGACCAAAGGACGCTGGTAAATATCGCAAGAGGCATTATATAGCTTAAAGGGTAAAATAAAGAAAAAAAGAAGAGCTTTCCGACCGAGCCAATCCCTACGCCCTTATTTATTATCAGCGTAGTGTATTGCGTGAGAAATATAAGGGAAAATATAAATAGCAATACGCCTAATGAAAGAAAAAAAGGCCTTATGAATTCGGTTAATACATATCGTCTTAGAATTTTCATATAATGAGCCCATAATTTAGGGAGGTAAAGCTGACCTAAATTATTTGCGCGAATTATCTCCGCAGCTTGCGTAGTAAATTTCTTCCGAAATTTACAAGCGCTTAAGCAAGGAGTAGGTTAATATCCATTATTTATTTAATTTGCGAAAGTAAGTACGAATACTTTCTTAGCTCCCGCTTTCTTTAGTATCCTGGAAGCCTCTGAAGTTGTCGCCCCTGTAGTTAAGACATCATCTATGAGAAGAACATTTTTATTTTTAAAGCTCTCGCTATCTTTTATTTTAAACGCCCCTTCAATATTTTTAAAGCGGGAATTTACGTTAAGTTTAGTTTGGGTGTTTTGATTTTTAATACGAATCAGGTTTTTAGCTGAATGAGTAATATTAAAGGCTCCTGCTAGATCTTCAGATAAGAGGCAGGACTGGTTAAATCCTCTTTCTCTTAATTTCGAATGATGCAGCGGAATAGGTGTAATTATATCGATAGTATGCATGGGTATGTGAGATTCTTTTATAAAATTAGTGATAACTTTTATTAACGTATTTTTTATCTTATGTTTACCTTTATACTTAAATAGGTGTATTAAAGTGGCGGCTATATTTTTATAGCGGCACGCGCTCCAGACGCGGTCGAAATGAAAAATAAGTTTTTTGCAATTTTGGCATACATAATTGCTTAGGCTGCGCCCGCAATGCGCGCAAAATGGCGCTACGTTTAGCTCTATTGCTTTAGTGCAGTCTTGACAAAGAATAATCTCAGGTGAAACCGCTTTATGGCAAATCGTACACTGCGCAGGGTAGATAATATTGATAAGATTTACCCAAAGACCATGTAGCATAATGGTTTATATTACAATACAGAGTTGCATTTGTCAACCTTATTAAGCTTCTTTTGCCGTATGCTTATTTATTCAAAATTGTTCCTTGTTTTTATTTTAAGTACGTATTTTAGGATAGAGAATGGCGGGGTTAATTTAATTGACAGGTTGCCGTAGGGATAGTAAAATATGTCCCATGAACCAAGAGAAGAACATACATAAATTAAGAGAGGATCTGTTTAAACTGCTTAAAAAATATTCCTATAAAGAAGGGCGGGTAGTTTTATCTTCGGGTAAGGTTGCAAATTACTATATAGACGCAAGAGTAGTAACTTTAAGCTCCGAAGGGGCATTTCTTTCCGCCTCTATTATATTGCATTTGGTCAGAACGCATGCGGAGTTTGGTGCCTCTGATATATCTGCCGTAGGTGGTCCCACCTTAGGCGCTGATCCATTCCTGGGTGCGATTTCGGCGTTATCATTTATTGATAACAAGCCTCTAAATACATTTATCGTTCGTAAAACTCCCAAGAAGCATGGTGCGGCCAGAAGAATTGAGGGTCCACCACTAGCTAAAGGGGATAAAGTCGTTGTAATAGACGATGTAGCTACTTCTGGGGGGTCTCTTGTTGATTGTATTTCGGTTCTAAGAAATGAAGGAATAGTGGTTTGCGGCGCTATCGTTATAATCGACAGATGCGAAGGTGCTAAGGAGGTTCTTGCCGGGATTGATTGCCCTCTTATTTCTATTTTTAAATCTTCCGATTTCAACAAAAATTTACCAACTGGTGCTTAAATTTTTGTTGATGCCGCAAATACTTTTGCGGCGCAAAATACACAATTTACCAACTGGTGCTTAAATTTTTGTTGATGCCGCAAATACTTTTGCGGCGCAAAATACACAATTTACCTACGAGTTATTTTATTCATGATGAGACAGATCATTTTAGCTTCTAAGTCTAAAGCAAGAGCTGAATTGCTTAAAAAATGCGGATTTAAATTTAAGATTTGTGTGCCTAATGTCAAAGAGATAAAACCGCGGAATGTTTCCTTGATTAAACAGGTAGTTATTCGTAATGCTGTACTCAAAGCAGAGGATGCAGGTAAGCATTTTCGAGACGGTGTGGTTATTGGGGCTGATACACTAGTTTTGCAAGATAAGGTTATATTTGGAAAACCCGCTAATAAAAGAGAAGCATTTACTACGATAAAAAGGTTATCTTCAAAGCCTTCTTATGTTTATACGGGAATTTCCGTTTTAGATATCAGGAGTAGAAAAACATATACCGATTATGCCGTAACGAAAGTTTGGGTATCTAAACTTTCGAATAAAGAGATAAGTAAATATTTGTTTCGTAGAGATAACGCGCACTTAAATTTTGCCGGGGGTTTTGACGCGCAAGGTAAAGGAAGTCTTTTTATTGAGCGCATAGAAGGTTGTTTCTATAATGTTGTTGGGCTTCCTCTGGCAAAGCTCTATAAACTTCTTCACAAATGCAAAATAAGCATATAGCCTCACATTATTTAATTGTTATTATTTGTTTAGTAATGGCTGGTTGCTTCTTTGGGTGTGCCTCAGAGTATAATCTTGCAACCGGCAAGGAAGAGGTGTTGCTTTATTCAACAGAAAAAGAAATAAAATTAGGCAGGTCTATAGCGAGACAAATTGAAAAAGAATATAAAGTATTAAATGATCCATCAGTGCGCCGCAGAGTAGAACAAATAGGGGAGAAGGTTGCCGCTGTAAGCGATAGGAAAGATATTATTTATTATTTTCAAGTTTTAGATAAAGAAGAACCCAACGCTGTATCATTACCGGGGGGGTATATTTATTTAAATAAAGGGCTTGTTGATATTGCCACAGATGATGAAATAGCCTGTGTTCTCGCGCATGAGATTGTACATGTTGTTGCCCGCCACAGCATGAAAAAGCTTCAGGCATCAATGGGTTATATGTTGGTTAGGATTTTGGCTGCTCAGACTGGAAGTCCAGGGGTAGGGTATGGAGCAGACGCGGCATTCGGCCAGATTATGTTGGGCTATTCCCGGCAGGATGAACTTTTAGCAGATAGGGTAGGCGTGGGTTATGCCAAAGAAGCAGGTTTTAAACCCGAAGCAATGCTTACTTTTCTTGAAAAATTAAAAGAGGATAGACGCAAGAAGCCCATCACTGCTTTTTCTTATAATCGCACTCATCCTTTCACTGCCGATAGAATAAAAACAGTTAAGCAGGCGATAGGTCAAAGTATAAGCTTTACGGATTATATTAATACTCAGGAAGAGATTAAATAGTGCTACAGGAAAACAAAAAATCTGTTGTTTCATGCGTAAAATGTAAGGACTATAAAAGTGTCAATACTCAAGCAGCCCTTAGAAACGCAGTAGATTTAATCGGAGGAATATCAAAATTTGTTCGGCCTAAATCGCGTGTTTTACTAAAGCCTAATCTATTAATGGCTATTGAACCGGAAAGCGGCGTTATCACTCATCCGGAAGTGATAAGGGCGACGATTAGACTGTTAAAAGAAGTTGACGCAAAAATTTACATAGGTGATTCTCCCAGTGTATGGGGTAAATCTCAGGAATTAAAAGAGGTATACAGGCGTTCCGGGATAGCGGCACTCGCCGAGTGCGAAGGCGTTGAATTAGTTGAATTTACCGCAAAAGGCTTAAAGAATGATTTACTCCTAACATCATTTTTGAATAATGTAGATTGTGTTATTTCAATTTCAAAGCTTAAGACTCATGGTCTTATGACATTAACAGCTGCGGTAAAGAATTTATTTGGGTTAATTCCCGGGTTATATAAAAGTGAGCTTCACAAGAAACATTTTAAGATTGACGATTTTGCCGGGAGACTGGTAGATATCTATGAACTGGTAAAGCCATGTTTGAATATTGTTGATGCTGTAGATGCCATGGAGGGAGACGGTCCGGGGACAGGTGGAGATCTCAGGCATGTTGGTTTGCTCTTAGCGGGAAATGACGCGATAGCAATTGATAGTATATTAGCCAGATTAATTGGTGTTGATCCGGAAGATATTCCCACAATAAGGCAGGCAAGGAAGCGTAATTTGGGTAATAGCGATTTAGAATCTATTACGTTAAGAGGGGAAAGTTTAAATGATGTTATAATACCGGATTTTAAACTGCCGCAGCCTTCAATAGTACAGAAGATACCGCGAGGGTTATTTAGTTTTTTAACAGGCTTAATAAAATATTATCCCGTAATAAATAGCAAGGTATGTGTTAAGTGTGGCAAGTGCGAGATCGCATGTCCCGAGAAGATAATAGATATAAAAAGAAAACATAAAATAGATTATTCTAACTGCATTAAATGTTTTTGTTGTCTTGAGGTATGTCCTGAGCGAGCTATAGCAATTAAAAAGAGCCTGGTGGCAAAAATTTTAGGATTGAGAGGTTAAAAAATGGCGATTGCGACAATTGAGTGGGAAAAACAAAACGTTAAATTAATAGATCAAACAAAATTACCCAATGAGTTGAAATATATTAATTGCCGTGATGTAAAGACTATTTGGCAGGCAATAAAGAAACTCAAAGTTAGAGGAGCCCCTGCAATCGGTATAGCCGCGGCCTGTGGAGTTGTTTTGGGTATGAGGAATTCAAAGGCGCGTAATTTTACAGAATTTAATAAAGAGTTGGAAAGGGTTGTTAAATATTTGGCCACATCTCGTCCCACAGCGGTTAATTTATTTTGGGCGCTGGAGAGGATGAGGCAATGTGTATTTTTAAATCGCGATAAATCCATAAAGGCCATAAAGGATGTTTTGTATGATGAATCCGTCAGGATATTAAATGAGGATAAAGATATCTGCCGCGCAATGGGAAGAAGTGGTGCCAGGCTTATTAAAAATAAAGACAGGGTTTTAACTATTTGTAATGCCGGAGCACTGGCTACTGCTGATTTTGGTACGGCCCTAGGTGTTTTTTATCAGGCAAAGAAAGAAAAAAAGCATTTTAAGGTTTATTCTTCTGAGACGCGCCCTTTGCTTCAGGGTGCGCGTCTTACGACATGGGAGTTAATGCGGGCGCATATTGACGTAACGTTAATCTGCGATAATATGGCGGGGAGTCTGATGGAAAGAAACCTAATAGATAAGGTATTTGTAGGGGCGGATCGTATTGCCGCGAATGGAGATACGGCAAATAAAATCGGTACTTACAGCTTAGCGGTTTTAGCAAGTTATCATAAAATACCATTTTATGTTGTAGCTCCCAAATCAACGTTTGATTTAAGTATCAAGTCCGGTAAAGATATTCCTATTGAAGAGCGCCGCGAAGAAGAGGTAACCTTAATAGGCAAAAAGCGTATTGCTCCCGTCGGGGTAAAAGTTTATAATCCTGCTTTTGATGTAACTCCGCATAAGTTAATTACCGCGATTATAACTGAAAAAGGAATTACCAAGCCGCCCTTTATTAAAAATTTCGTGAAATTAAAGTAGGACTTATTTAAAACTATGCGTAGAATTAAGGATATAGGAGAGCTTGGTTTGATTAAGCGTTTATCTAAAAATATAAAAGTAGATAAATCCGTTATTTGCGGCATAGGGGATGATGCGGCAGTTATAGAATTAATCAAAGATAAGTATTTAGTTGTTACTTCTGATATGCTTATTGAAGGTAGGCATTTTTTAAAGACTGATAAGCCAAATAATATAGGACATAAAGCATTAGCTGCTTCACTTAGCGATATCGCGGCTATGGGTGCGGTAGCTAAATATGCGTTTATTTCTCTCGGTCTGCCAAAAAATACAACGCTTAGCTATATTGATAAAATTTATAAGGGGATAATTAAGTTGGCGGGTAAATTTAATGTTAGTATATGCGGAGGCGATACGAACGCTTCAGATAAATTGACAATAGATATGACAATTATAGGGGTGATAGATAAAAAAAGATTGGTTCTGCGATCCGGTGCCAAAGAGGGCGATTTTATTCTTATAACAGGTAGATTAGGAGGTTCTTTAAAATCAGGACATCATTTAAGGTTTGTGCCGAGACTCGCGGAATCCAGGTATCTGGTAAATAATTTTAAACTTAATTCTATGATTGATATATCCGACGGATTGGTAGCGGATTTAGGGCATATTATTACAAGAAGTAATGTGGGAGCTGTTATTTATGAGGAGCTTATCCCTAGGAATAAAGATGCCAAATCATTAAATGATGTTTTATATTCAGGTGAAGATTTTGAGCTTTTATTTACTATGCCCCAAAAACAAGCGAAAAAGTTTATAAAAGCAAGTCATCCTAAGGGTATGAATTTTTTTATCATGGGTCAGATAATAAAAAAACCTAAGGAAATATTATTTGTAGATAAAAAACACAAAGTAAAATCGCTAAAAATAAAAGGTTTCCGGCATTTTTGATAGTATGATTGTAGATGGATGTTTTTGGCAATTATTCGCCGAAGGCGGATACAAGACGAATCATAAATTTCCTATTGCAAAAACATAAAGGGGTATGGGGAAAGATTTTTCCCCATGTTTCCGGGGTGACAGTGAACCGAAGGTGAACGCCAGAGGGGCTGGCCCCTATGGAGAATGAGCGTCAACGAGAGCGCGAAAAATTTCTGATAAGTCTGCGAAGTGATTTATTTCTGTGCAGGTGTTGGATAGGATATAGAGAATGATGCGCCTGTAGTTCAATGGATAGAGCACTAGTCTTCGGAACTAGGTGTTGCAGGTTCGAGTCCTGTCAGGCGCGATAAATAATAATAAAGTCCAAGCAGGACGAGAACCAAAAAGGAGATTCTTAAGAGGGAAGGTAGTTCCCTCTTAAGGGGTATTTGCTCCTTGCGGAAGGAAAAGGAACATTAAGGAAAAACCATCAGGGTTTTTTCTTAAGGAGGAGCATATGCTTCGACAGGTTCAAGCGAAGCGGAGTCCTTACCAGGCGCGCTTTTATCTCTTCTTTTAAAAAACGAAACTTGTGGTATAATATAACCGTTTTCACGGGCCGCTAGCTCAACTGGCAGAGCAGGACCCTCTTAAGGTCAAGGTTGAAGGTTCGATTCCTTCGCGGCTCACTAAATATTTATAATACAGAAGCGAACCTAATGGGGAGTTTGAGGGGAAAAAATTTCCCCTCAAGAATAGCTTCTTTGTTATGCTGCGGGGTGACAGCGACGAGTGTAAACGAGGAGCATCGTGACCCCGCCAAAGGCGGGGTATGAGGAGGAGCGATAGCTCCGACGGTTTGATTCCTTCGCGGCTCACTAAATATTTATACATATATAGAGAGTAGGGGGCAGTGAGTATTAGGGAAAAAATAGATTTTCTTTACTCTCTGCCTTTTTTATTAAAAAGATGATGAAAGATTATAAGCTAATTGACCATACGGCAGATTTAGGTGTTAAGCTAGAAGGGGGTAATTTAAAAGAACTATTTAAAAATGCTGCTTTAGCCATGTTTGATATTATTGCTCAAAAAGAAAAAAAAGTAAATTCTCGTCGTGAGAAAATTGAGATAGCCCAGGAGGCAAATGACTTGGATGAGCTCTTTATAAACTGGCTCAATGAATTATTGTCACTTTCGGCAATCAAAGATTTAATCTTTGATGATTTTGATATAAAAAAAATAGATAGTAAAGGCATTAAGGCTATAGCATGGGGACAGAGTTTAAAGAATTACAAGGTAAATACTGAAATTAAAGCCGCAACCTATCACGACTTAAAAATAGAAGAGAAACAGGGTAAGTGGCAAGCTGAAGTAATATTTGATGTTTAGGATAAGGAAAAAATATGTCTAATCTTTGGCAGGGGCCTTTAGAGAAAATCGATGATTACCGTTTTCGCATACCTAAGAGTTATAAAAAGGGTATGCGTGTTGATGGTATTATTTATGCCGATGATAAGTTAATAGCAAGTATCCGTCAGGATAAAGCCATGGAGCAGGTATCTAATGTAGCGTTTTTACCCGGCATCGTAGGCGCGTCTTTGGCTATGCCTGATATACATTGGGGCTATGGTTTTCCTATCGGCGGGGTGGCGGCAACAGATATTGAAGAAGGGGGAGTGGTTTCGCCGGGAGGGGTTGGTTTTGATATAAATTGCGGGATCAGATTATTGAGAACGGATTTTACCTATGATGAAATTAAAGATAAAATTAGTAGTTTGGTCGCAGGATTATTTTCAGATGTTCCGTCGGGAGTGGGCTCTAAGGGTGATATTCGCGTAAGTCGCAGAGAGGAAAAAGAATTATTTCTAAAAGGCGCAAGATGGGCTGTTGCTAAAGGTTTTGGCGTAAAAGATGATTTAGAGTGCACGGAAGAATATGGCGCAATATCCGGCGCTGATCCGGATGCAGTATCTGATAGAGCTTACGAGAGAGGAAAGGCGCAATCCGGTACTTTAGGTTCCGGAAATCATTTTTTAGAATTACAGGTTATAGATCAAGTCTATGATCAGGATATAGCTGATGCGTTTGGTCTAAGGCTGGGGCAGTTAACAATTATGATTCATTCCGGTTCGCGCGGTTTGGGCTATCAGGTATGCGATGATTACTCAAGGCGGATGATTAAATCTCTTTCTAAATATAATATCAATGTGCCTGATCGGCAGCTTGCTTGCGCGCCCGTTAAATCAATTGAAGGCAGACAATATTTAGGCGCGATGAGGGCTGCTGCGAATTATGCCTGGGTGAATCGCCAGTGCCTTATGTATCGTGTGCGTAAGGTATTTGAGAAAACATTTTCTAAGAGTTGGCAGAATATGGGCATGAGCTTGATATATGATGTTGCTCATAATATTGCAAAAATAGAGAAGCACGTTGTTAATGGTAAAAATAAGGAGCTTTGCGTTCATCGTAAGGGCGCAACGCGCGCTTTCGGCCCAGATCATCCTGAATTGCCGGATAGATACAAGAAAACAGGACAGCCTGTGATTATACCCGGGGATATGGGCAGGAATTCGTATCTTTTGGTAGGTACAAAAAAGGCTAGTGAGACTTTTTATAGTGCCTGCCACGGAGCAGGCAGGGTTATGTCCCGCACCGAGGCAGCGCGGACTATAGATTATAATAAACTTTTAAAGACATTGGAATCTAAGGGTATAATAGTTAGAGCATCCGGACGCAAGACAATCGTTGAAGAGGCTCCCGATGCCTATAAAGATGTAAATGACGTTGTTGGTGTAATAGATAAAGCAGGTATTTCTAAAAAGGTAGTTCGCATGCGTCCATTGGGAGTAATCAAAGGTTGATATATCAAATAAATAAAAGAGTCGATAGTGTAAATTATTCTGCGTGTTTTCAGATTTAAAGTTTTGTTGAGGCTAAGCCTCAACAGTACGGAGTACAGTTTTTTGCCGCTGGAGTCAGAAAGTAATGGACAAAAATGATATTATGATTAAAATAAAGAAAGAGGGAGTACGCTAAAAAATCCTAAATTAATGAATTTTTAAAGTATTGTGATTGTAATTATTAATGTTTTTTATTAAAGGTGGTTAAACATGTTAGACATAAAGTTCATCCGTGAAAATAAAGATAAAGTTATTACAGCGTTAAAAAATCGCAACCTTAAATTAGATCTGGAGCCGTTATTGAAATATGATTGCGAAAGAAGAGATGTTATATCAACATTAGATGATCTACGCGCCAAGAAAAACGCGGCCAACCAAAAGATAAATAAATTAATAAAAGAAAAAAAAGATCCTAAAAACGAAATAGCGGCAATGAAGGAAACAGCGTCTTTAGGTGATGAGCTTGCAAAAAAATCGAAAGACCTGCAGGAAAAAATAAGTCAGATTTTACTAACTATTCCTAATATACCGCATGAGAGTATTCCTGTAGGGGATATAAGCGAGAATAAGATTGTAAATAGTTGGGGAGATATGCCTTCTTTTGATTTTAAGCCTTCGACTCATATGGATATTTGCGCGCGTTTGGATTTAATTGATTTTGCGCGAGCCTCGAAAATTACCGGTTCTAATTTTATACTATTTAAAGGGCTTGGGGCGCGGCTGGAACGATCGTTATTTAATTTCATGCTTGATTTGCATACTAAAGAACACGCCTATACTGAAATATTCCCGCCTTTTTTAGTAAATAGGGCTTCTATGACAGGTACGGGTCAGCTTCCGAAGTTAGAAGATGATATGTATAAATTGCAGGATGATGATTTATTTCTGGTGCCAACAGCCGAGGTTCCCCTCACTAATATTTTTCGTGATGATATTTTGGAACAAGATAAGCTTCCTTTGTGTTTTGCCGCTTATACGGCATGTTTTAGGCGTGAGGCAGGTTCATATGGAAAAGATACAAAGGGTTTGATGCGGGTTCATCAGTTTGATAAGGTTGAATTAGTAAAATTTGTATCTCCGGAAAATTCATACGAAGAATTGGAAAAATTAGTTCGTGATGCGGAAGAAGTTTTAGAGCTTTTGCGTCTGCCTTATCGGCGCGTAATGCTTGCTACCGGTGATTTAAGTTTTGCCGCCAGCAAGTGTTATGATTTAGAGGCCTACGCACCGGGAATAGATAAATGGCTTGAAGTTTCAAGCTGTTCGAATTTTGAGGGTTTTCAGGCCAGGCGCGCAAATATAAAATATCGGCTGCAAGATAAGGATGGTAAGCGCAAGAGTGACTATGTTCATACTTTAAACGGATCAGGCGTTGCCTTGGCCAGGACTTACGCGGCTATAATAGAAAATTATCAATGCTCCGATGGCAGAGTTGCTATCCCTGAGGTTTTGATTCCTTATATGGATGGTAAAACTCATATTGGATAGAGCCTGTTAAATTTATATTCTAAGATAGTATGAAGCCAGATAAAAATAAACAGGCAGATAAATTCCTTCCACAGAAGGGGCGTCGCTCCTTTTTGAAAAACTCCTCTGTTAGTTCAAATAGAGCAGTATCGATCATAAAGCTTATTATTGTTATCTTTCTTCTACCCCTTAGCTTTGGGAATTCTTTTGGTTTCTTAAGCGTTCTTTCTAGTCTGGATAGGGTTTGGGTGGTTTATTTCTGGGCGGGAGTATTTAGTTTTTTTGTTTTAGATTTAGCAGTATATAAGCTTAATTTCATTTATAAACGGGGCCAAAAAATAGTCGAGGTTTTATTTAGTTTTTTCTCTCCATTAGTTAAGTTTGCGCCTTTTGTCTTGCCGATTTTTACGATTTTGATATTGATTTTTTCTGCGGCAGTCGCGTTTTTCGGCGCTATCTCTTCACATCAGAGAATACTTTTGTTTTTAACGGGATTTAGTATAGTCTTACATCTTGTTTATACTGCTGATGCCTTGCGCCAGCGCCCGGCAGATTTCCTACGCGCCAGCCATTTTTTCGCAATTTTGTTCATTTATCTGTTCAATCTGGTCATTCTTGCTGCAACCATTGATCGGATATTACCAGAACAAGCATTTCTTGTTGAGTTTTTGCGTAAATCTGCTGTCGCGACCACTGATATCTATTCTGCCATTTTTAATCAGTTTTTCCTGGTTAATTAATGAAATAAATACAAGCATCAAACAGGATTGACATTCTGTAACTTTAATGTTATCATTGGGTTCTAGTTTAATTTGGAGGGCTATCCTAATTGGTAAGGAACCGGTCTTGAAAACCGGCGGGCGAAAGCCCTTGAGAGTTCAAGTCCCTCGCCCTCCGCCATATCTTTTTAGCTCATCATTTATTTTAAGCACAATAGGTTTCCCGTCTAAAATTAGTTGCTATTTAGGTTGTCATTTAGGTTGTCATTTAGGTTGTCATTTGTTATAATAGCAATATGCCACTTGATCCGAAATATAAAATTACAAATAAAATACTTAATAATATCTCTCGGATTATGTCTGGGAGAGAAATTATTGAGCAATCTAAGATTATTCTTAAATGGGAACTGAAATTAAAAAAAGAAGCCCAAATTCATAATGCCCATTCATCTACGAGCATTGAGGGGAATAGATTAACGTTTGAGCAGGTTGCGGCCCTAGCAGAGAATAGGGATGTTGTAGCTGCAGAGAAGGATAAAAAAGAAGTTTTAAACTATCTTAATGCGTTAGGTTCGATTCCCGGGTACGCAAGTAAGAAAGCTATAGATGTTAAGCTCTTTCTAAAAATTCACAAAACTATTACGGCTGAAACCTTACAAAATAGTAAAGACTGTGGTGTTTTTAGGAATCGGCAAGTTTTTGTTGGCAGGCGTATATTTGACGGCACGAGTTTTAAGGAGGTAGTGGAATATATGCCTCCGGAGACAAAAGATGTATCTCGCCTGGTAGATGAATTATTGGATTGGCTCAACTCGGATAAGAGAAAGGAAATTAATTCGGTTATTTTTGCAGGGATTGTTCATTATGAAATTGCGCGGATTCATCCATTTATTGATGGTAATGGTAGGACGGCAAGGTTAATGGCTTCTCTTATTTTGTATAAAAGCGGATTCGATCATCGAAGATTTTTTGCGCTTGATGATTATTATGATGAAAATAGAGCAGCGTATTATGCGGCTCTAAAAACGGCACAAACTAGTAAAGGCGATATTACAAAGTGGCTTGAGTATTTTACGGATGGTGTTTTATATTCGATTAATAAGATCAAAGATTTTATCGTAAAAATGGGGCTTTCTCCGAAAATAGGAGAAGGAGAAAGATTCGAGTTGACCAATAGGCAGATAAAAATCTTAGAGCGGATCAAAGAAAAAGGCAAGACTACTAATAAAGATTTAAGAGATATGTTCGGAATCACTCGCCAGGCGATACTTAAAGAAATTCATAAGTTAATAGGTGTAAAGCTCATTGAACTTGTCGGTAGAGGCAGGAGTGCTTATTACAAGGTTTCAGAATAGTTTCAAAGTTGCCTACCAGAGAAAACGGAAAGATAAATCAAGAGACACAATGCTTAATTATCCAACTACGATTTACTTAACATAAATCTCAAAAACATCCTTTCTTAATCTTACCTTTCGTATCTGCGATTTCGGAATCCAGAATTTACTACCGCAGTAGACCAATATAGCTTTTTCTGTTTCGTGCAAGATGCGGATTTGAGCCCAGATATATCTTTCTTTTTGGTAGAGCAGTCTATAAACACTAAATAATTGCATAAATTATCTCTTTCCGAATTCACAGGCTTTTTTGACAGTTTTTTTGTTGATTCTCAGGGCTTTAGCTATTTGTTTATAAGTCATTCCCAATAAGCGTAATTTAGTTGCTTTTTGGGCTATTTTTTGGTATAAAGGAATATGCTGTACAGGCAGGATTTTGATATGCGCGGTTATAACTGAAGCGGTTCGAATTGGTTGTAGTCGCGTCCGCCATATTTTTTCGAAAAAATCGATTTTTAGGAATAAACGTATAAATTTGAAGGGAAGTTATGAAGATTACAATTATTGGTACGGGATATGTAGGTTTGGTTACGGGTACCTGTTTTGCCGAATTAGGCAACAAGGTTACCTGCGTTGATAATAATAAGAAAAAGATCGCGGATCTCAAAAAACTTATTATGCCGATATATGAACCAGGCTTAGAGGATCTTGTAAGGCGCAATGTTAAAGAAGGCAGGCTTTTATTTACCAGTAGCATAAAACAGGCTGTTAAGGAATCAGAGATTATTTTTATTTGTGTTAGCACCCCTCCCAAGGATGACGGGGAGGCGGACCTTACTTCAGTGGAAAATGTCGCAAGATCGATTGCGCTTAACATGAGCTCTTATTGTTTGATCGTAGATAAGTCAACTGTTCCCGTTGAGACGGGAGAGTGGGTAAAACATACTATAAAAGTAAATCTTAAAGACAGGGGAAAGAAAAATTTAAAGTTTGATGTTGCTTCAAGCCCTGAGTTTTTACGTGAAGGCCAGGCAATATATGATTTTATGCATCCGGATAGAATAGTTATAGGTGTTGAAACAAAACGGGCAGAAGAGTTATTATCAAAGTTATATAAGCCGTTTAAGGTACCCATTGTTGTTACGGATATAAAATCCGCGGAATTAATAAAACATGCCTCCAATTCATTTTTAGCCATGAAAATTTCTTTTATAAACGTTGTTAGCAGGCTTTGTGAAAAGGTAGGGGCAGATATAACAAAGGTAGCGCGTGGCGTGGGCCTAGATAAGAGAATCGGGAAAAGTTTTCTTGATGCCGGCATCGGATATGGAGGAAGTTGTTTTCCGAAAGATGTAGACGCGTTTATTAAGATAGCCGAGAAACATGGTTGTGATTTATCTATTTTAACAGAGACACGGCGTATAAATTCAGATCAGGTAAGGCTGTTTATAAAAAAGATTGAAGATTCCCTTTGGATCGTAAAGGATAAGGTCATCGGAGTTTTGGGCCTTTCTTTTAAACCGGGCACGGATGATTTGCGTAATGCAGCGTCTCTTAAAATAATTGAGAGATTACTTTCGGAGGGGGCATGTATTAAGACATTTGACCCTCAGGCCATGCCTAAGGCAGGCGAGATTATAAAAAGCAGTAGATTAAAGTTTTCTAAGGGCGTTTATGATGTAGCCAAAGGTTGCGACTGTTTAGTCATTGTAACAGAATGGGATGAGTTTAAAGCGATGGATCTTGAGCGTATTAAAAAAATAATGAAACAGCCTTTAATTATTGACGGGCGCAATATTTTTGATCCTGAATATATGAAAAAGATAGGTATAAAGTATTTATCCATAGGCAGGTAATAAGAAGGAGATAGGAATTGAGCTATAAGACTTTAAAGCAAAAAATAGATAAGAAAAAGGCCAATATGTGTGTTATCGGTTTGGGTTATGTAGGATTACCTCTGGCTGTTGAGTTTGCCAAAGGCGGTTTTAATGTAGTAGGTATTGATACAGATAAAGATAGGGTTAACAATATCAAGAATTCCATTCCTTATATATTGGATGTTCCAATTTCCGAAATAAACAAAGTGGTAAGAGGTAAAAAGTTTATACCCACTACTGATTTTAGCTGTTTAAAAGATGCGGATGTTGTAATAATTTGTGTCCCTACCCCTCTTAAGAGAAAAAATCAGCCTGATATATCTTATATCTTAAGCGCGGTGAAACAAATTGCTAAGTATTTACATCGTGATCAGCTAGTTATTCTGGAAAGCACAACTTATCCCGGCACGACTGATGAAGTAATTTTACCCGCTTTAGAAAAGAAGGGATTAGTTTGTGGCGAGGATTTTTTCCTGGCTTTTTCTCCCGAGAGGATTGATCCGGGCAATGAAAAATACCCATTTCGTAAAATTCCTAAGGTGGTCGGAGGAATAACAAAAAAGTCTACAGATTTAGTTAAGAGTCTTTATTTAAAAGTGATTGTTAAGGTTGTACCTGTTACATCCGCGAGAGTTGCTGAAACTGTTAAGCTGCTTGAGAATACATTTCGCCTGATAAATATAGGTTTTATAAATGAGCTTGCGATGATGTGCGAAAAGATGAATATTGATATATGGGAAGTGGTTTCTGCGGCAGATACTAAGCCTTTTGGGTTTATGCCTTTTTATCCCGGTCCGGGAGTGGGGGGACATTGCATACCGGATGATCCTTTGTATCTTTACTGGAAGGCAAAACATCACGGTTTTATATCTAAATTTATAAAATTAGCATCGGATACCAATTTAAATATGCCGAGTTATATCGTCGAGAGAGTAGGAAATATAGTTTCCGCGCGTGGTGTATCTCTTGGTAAGGCTAAGATTTTAGTGCTGGGGGCGACTTATAAAAAAGATGTAAAGGATCTACGTAGATCTCCGGCATTAGATATTATTGATTTATTACAAAAAAAAGCAGGGTCAGTTTCTTATTCTGATCCTTTGATTCCTTACTTGAAATTTAAATCCATTAACTTAAAATCAAAAGCACTCAGCGCTAAGGTATTAGCGGGATTTGACTGTGCGATAGTTGCTGCTGCCCATTCAACTTTTGATTATAAGCTCATCCAGAGACATTCAAAAGCTATTTTTGATACTCGTAATGTCTTTAAAGGGCTAAAATCCCAAAATATTTTTAGAATATAAGCAGTATTTTGCTTTGTATTTTTTGCCTCATTAAACCTTTCGTTTATTGGTCGTTTGCGCATTTTAAAATCAGGATAATGTATGCGGTTATTTAGTTTAAGACAGGAATGTAAATAGCTGTATAATATAAAGTTACATAAATAAATTCCTATTAAGCATAATAGGTTTTTTGCATTTTAAGGGCCCAGAAATACCTTGACTTTATCCCCAAATATGGTAACATTTGATTTATTGTCTAAAGGGGAGATTCTATGAGAAATAATCACTTAACGTTACGCCAGGCACAGTGTTATGACTTTTTGAAGGATTACTTTGCCAGGAATAAACATTCACCGTATCTGAAAGAAATTCAGAGTGGTTGTGCTATAAATTCGCATAAATCTGTTATTGATAAATTGGTGGCCCTTGAGAGAAAAGGGTATATAAGAAGAAAAATAAATAAGCATAGAAGCATTAAACTCTTACCGCAAAACAAGATAAGGAAAAAATAATGAACCCCGTTAGAGATAACGGCGCGACAGTGTTACATTAAATTAACAATTATGAAAAATAGAAGGTTATATAAGCGGATTTTAGCTAATAGACGGGCGCTTACTAAGCGGCCTATCTCTAACGGGGTGAAAAAAACAGCCTTAGTTACCGGCGGTGCCGGTTTTATTGGTTCTCATATTTGTGAAAAACTGCTTGGGGAAGGTTATCGTGTCATATGCATGGATAATCTTATGACAGGCAGGTTTAGTAATATAAAGCATTTAGCAAAAAATAAGGATTTTAGATTTGTTAAGCATAATGTCTATAAATATATAAGGCTAAGGCAGAAAATAGATTATGTATTACATTTTGCTTCTCCCGCCAGTCCTATTGATTATCTCAATTATCCCATCCAGACTCTTAAAGTAGGTGCCCTGGGTACGCATAATGCTTTGGGGGTGGCTAAAGATAAAAAGGCAGTTTTTGTCTTGGCGTCAACTTCTGAGGTTTACGGAGATCCGTTAGTACATCCTCAGCCGGAAAGTTACTGGGGCAATGTAAATCCCATTGGCCCGCGCGGGGTTTATGATGAAGCAAAACGTTTTGCTGAAGCAATGACTCTTGCCTATCATCGTACCCATAGGATGGATACTAAAATCGTGCGTATTTTTAATAGTATCCTTGCTAATGAAAAGGTAGTAGTATTTAATGATAAAAAAATACATTTAGAGCCAATTAAGGATTACGTTGATTCGCTCGAAAAAAGGAAAACAATAACCGATAGCGAAATTTTTGTTCCAGCCTTTGATTTGCAAACTTCTAAGATGGCGCTTTATAGGGTAGAAACAGTTATTAAGCATCCTTGCACAACTGATTGCTACGAAGTTTCATTAAGATATGGCAGAAGGGTAAAGGTTACAGGGGATCATAGTTTATTTACGAAAGATAAAAATGGACAGCCTGTGCCTATCCCCGTTCGTAGACTTAAAACAGGCGACTATGTGGCTATTCCTTCTAAGCTTCCAGCAATTGAAAGAGATTTCGAAAAATTCTCTATATCTCAAGAAGTAATAAAAAATTGCAAAGATGAGGAGTTATGGGGATATTTAATAATCAGTTCCAGTTTAAAAGAAACAATAATTAAACAAAGAAAAGAGATTCGTCAGATTTTATTAGAGAGCCGGCGTTTTAAAGCCAAATATCTGCGTAATGCAATTGGCTGCGCTTCAAATAGATATATACATACATCTTCTTTACCGTTATGGATTATTAAGAAGTTAAATATAAATATTCCACAAGATGCCAAAATAAGAGTTTTCGCTGCAGGTGCGCATATAATCACTCCCAATTACATAAAGCTTACGAATGAGATTTTGTGGCTGATTGGTTTTTATATAGCAGAAGGCTCCTCGCATTATAAGAAAAACAAGAGTTGCTTTTTAACATTTTCCTCGGATACTTACTTGTTAAATAAGGCAAAGCGAATACTGAAAGAGGACTTTGGAGTACATATCATTGAAGTTCCATATCAGAAGAAACGAAGTCCGGCAATTTTTATACATTCAAAAGTACTTTATTTTATTTTTAATACAATTTTTAAGGTTATAGGCGCGAACGGGTTTCCTTCATGGGTATTTCAATTGCCGTTATCAAGATTGAAACATGTCTTAGAAGGCTTTAAGGATGGAGATGGCACACATAGTGGAAAAAAGTTAGGAAAAGAATTATGTTTTGATACAACAAGCAAAAAATTGGCAGATGATCTTACGTATTTATTGCTTCGCTTTGGAATTGTATCTTGTGTGGGTAGATATAAAACAACTTTTAAAAAAAGATATGGCGAAAGAAAATTTCCATTTTATCGCATAACGATATGCGAATTGTCAACATTTGATATTCAGAAGTGGGATAAAGGGGTTATTCAGAAGCTAAATGCAAAAAAGAGCGGGGATTTAATATGGTCTATGGTTCGGAAAATAAAAAAATGCAGACCAACTTCATACGTTTACGATTTTTCTGTACCAAAAGCAGAGAATTTTGTCGCAGGCAACGGCGTTTGCTGTCATAATACCTATGGCCCGAAAATGAGAAAGAATGATGGGCGGGCGATTCCGAATTTTATCTCGCAGGCACTGTCTAATAAGAATATTACTGTTTATGGTAAAGGCGGCCAGACACGTAGTTTTTGCTATGTAGATGATTTAGTTGAAGGAATATTTCGTTTAATGAAATCAAAAATTAATGATCCTGTTAATCTGGGTAATCCGGTAGAATTTACAATATTAAAATTAGCTAAAATCATAATCAAGCTTACTAATAGTAGAAGTAAGATTATATTTAAATCTTTGCCTCAGGATGACCCGAAAGTGCGCTGTCCTGATATTGCAAAGGCAAGAAAACTCTTAAAGTGGATGCCGGCAGTTAAGCTTGAGGAAGGGTTAGAACAAGCCATAAATTATTTCAGACGATACGGTAAATAGAGCAATTTTATGAAAAGTGACATGAAATTAAGTATTATTATACCTTGCTACAATGAGGTTAATACAATAGAAAATATAGTAGCAAAAGTAAAAAATTTGCAATACCCTAAAAAAGAAATAATTATTATTGATGATGCATCAAATGATGGTACTAGGGAAAAATTAAAAAATAAGATTGAACCAGCAGTTGATAGGATAATATATCACGAGCATAATTTTGGGAAGGGGGCTGCATTACGAACAGGAATAAAGGTTGCAACTGGGGATATTGTGGTTATTCAAGATGCAGATTTGGAATATGATCCTGATGAAATTCCTAAGCTTATACAGCCTATTCTAGATGGTAAAGCCGAGGTTGTTTATGGTTCAAGGTTTATGGGGAGTGGAGCTCATAGAGCTGTATTTTTCTGGCATATGATTGGGAATAAGTTTTTGACAAGTCTTTCCAATATGTTTGCAAATATAAATTTAACCGATATAGAAACATGTTATAAAGCATTCAAGCGTGAAGTAATACAATCGATTGATATTAAAGAGAATAGATTTGGTTTTGAAGTAGAGATAACAGCAAAAGTTGCAAAAAAGAAATATCGAATATATGAAGTTGGTATTTCTTATTATGGGAGAATATACGCAGAAGGAAAAAAGGCCAGTTGGAGGGACGGGGTTTCCGCATTGCGTTGCATAATAAAATATAATCTATTTGGATAAATTAGATATATTATTAGATATTTCTAGGTTTATAGTTTTTTGCATGTAATCGTTCGGAGGGATGTATGATTCCACTATTGGATTTAAAAAAACAATATCAGAATATTAAAAAGGAGATAGATGAGGCTATCCAGTCTGTACTAGACAGTGGATTTTTTATTTTAGGAGATAATGTTAAGCATTTCGAGAGTGAAGTAGCATCTTTTATCGGAGCAAAATTCGGTATAGGTGTTGCGTCAGGAACTGATGCTCTGGAGCTGTCTTTGCGGGCCTTGGGTATAGGAGAGGGTGATGAAGTAATAACAACCCCTTTTACGTTTATCGCAACAGCCGAGGTAATTTCTCTTTTGGGTGCTACGCCAGTGTTTTGTGATATTAATCTTGAGGATTACAATATAGACACGGAAAAGCTTGGAACTAAAATTACTAAAAAAACAAAGGCGATTATCCCTGTTCATCTATATGGCCAGACTTGTAATATGGATAAGATATGCCGGATATCTAAGGAATTTAATCTTAAAATTATCGAAGACTGCGCGCAAGCAATCGGAGCAGAATATGGGAGCAGGCGTTTGGGGGCATATGGTGATTGTGGATGCTATAGTTTTTTTCCTACTAAAAATTTAGGCGCATATGGCGATGCCGGCATGGTGGTAACTGATAGTGAAGATATTGCTTATAATTTACGCCTCTTACGTGCGCATGGAAGCAGTAAGAAATATATGCATAGTATAATTGGCCGTAATAGCCGCCTTGATGAATTGCAGGCCGCAATATTGCGAGTAAAATTAAAACATTTAGCCGATTGGAATAAAACCAGAATAAGATATGCTGGCTTTTACACCGAAGATTTTAAGAAGCAGGGGCTAGAAGAAAAATTAGTATTACCTCGGCAGGTTGAGGGTAGCTTGCATATTTATCATCTCTATTGCGTGAGATCAAGAGAAAGAGACAGGTTAAAGGAATTTTTACAAACAAAAGGTGTATGCACTGCTATTCATTATCCTTTGGGCCTGCATCTTCAGGAGGCCTATAAGAATTTGGGTTATAAAAAAGGAGATTTTCCTAATAGTGAATTGGCAACAAGCGAGATTATCGCTCTTCCTTTATATCCGGAGATGAGCCGTGAGCAGGTAGAGTATGTAGTAAAGTGTGTTAGTAGTTTTTATAAATAATTAATAAAGAGGGCATTAGAGATGATTACAATAGGCCAAGTAGGTGTAGGGGTTTGGGGGAGAAATCTGCTGCGTAATTTTATGAGTCTGCCGGATTGCCGGGTTAAAATTTGCTGTGATAAGAATAAAGATGTGTTAGGAATTTTAAAGGCGCAGGCTGATCTTAAGCTAAAGCTTACGTCAAGTTTTGAAGATTTGTTAAATGATTCTGATATTAAGGCAATTGTTATCGCGACACTCCCTGAGACTCATGCATCTTTAGCAATAAAGGCGCTTGAGTCCGGCAAACATGTTTTTGTCGAAAAACCTCTGGCCTTGAATATAGAAGATGCTGAAGAAATGATTAAGGCCGCGAAGGTTAATAAATGCCTGTTGATGGTAGGTCATCTTCTTTTGTATCATCCGGCAGTGAGGCACCTAAAGTCCGCTATTGATAATGACGAGTTGGGCAATATACATTATTTATATTCGACACGTGTAAATCTTGGGCAGGTTAGAGAAATAGAAAATGCGCTTTGGAGCCTTACGGCACATGATATCTCTGTGGCTATTTATTTGCTCAATCAACAGCCCGTAGAGATAGCGGTTACAGGAAATGCCTATTTGAGAAAAGGTATTCAGGATGTGGTTTTTGTTACCTTGAATTTTAAAAATAACACAATGGCGCATATACACGCCAGCTGGCTGGATCCTCACAAGATAAGAAAATTTACTGTTGTGGGTTCGAAAAAAATGGCTGTATTCGATGATATGGAAGCGTCGGAGAAGATACGTATTTACGATAAAGGAGTTGATTGGCAGAAGAATTACGGTAGCTACGATAATTTTTTAACACTTCGTCAGGGCGGCATTCAAATACCGCAGATTAATATGATGGAACCTTTGCGTATTGAATGCGCGCATTTTATTGATTGTATTAAAAATAATAAACAGCCTTTTACGGATGGTGATAACGGTTTATCTGTTTTAAAGGTGCTAAAATCAGCGCAGGAGTCTTTAGAATCAAATGGGAAACCAGTTAAAGTTAAATAAGAGAAAAAAGAATTATTTTGTTCATCAATCTTCTTATGTTGATAAAGATGTCAAAATCGGCAAAGGTACGAAGATTTGGCATTTTTCGCATGTAATGAAAGGGGCAAAAGTAGGCAGAAATTGTAAAATCGGACAGAATGTTGTTATCGGGCCGGATGTTGTAATCGGTAACAATGTCAAAATACAGAATAATGTTTCTGTGCATAGAGGTGTTGTTTTAGAGGATCATGTTTTCTGTGGGCCTTCGTGTGTTTTTACCAATGTGTTTAATCCGCGTTCAGAAATCCCCCGCATGAAAGAAATTCGTAAGACCGTAGTAGGGGAGGGGGCTACTATTGGTGCTAATGCAACGATTATTTGCGGGCATATAGTAGGTAAGTATGCTTTTATCGGCGCAGGTTCTGTTGTTACAAAGGATGTGGGCGATTATGTTCTTGTCTGCGGTAACCCAGCCAGGGTAAGGGGACATATGTGTAAATGTGGAAATAAAATTGTTTTACGTAATAAAAAATGGAAATGTTCTGATTGTGATATTGAATATAAAATAAGTTCAGGGAGGAATAGAAAATGCAGTCTAAAAAAGTAAAAATCGGAAATAAGGCTATTGGTAGTGAATGCCCATGTTATGTAATTGCCGAAATTGGCATTAATCATAATGGTTCACTGGATATTGCCAAGAAGTTAATTGATGAGGCAGTTAATGCAGGTTGCGATGCTGTTAAGTTTCAGAAGCGTACGGTTGAGGTAGTCTATACTGCTGAAGAACTGGCTAAGCCAAGAGAAAATCCTTTCGGTACGACCAACGGCGATTTAAAAAGAGGGCTTGAGTTTGGCGAAAACGAATATCGCCAGATAGATTCTTATTGTAAGGAAAAAGGCATTGCCTGGTTTGTTTCATGTTGGGATGAACAAGCAATAGATTTTATAAGTCAGTTTGATCTTCCGTGTTATAAAATTGCCTCGGCTAGCATTACGGATGATAATTTATTGCGTCATCACAGAAAACAAGGTAAGCCGATAATCCTTTCAACGGGTATGAGCGATATGAAGATTATTGCTCAAGCTGTTGATGTCTTGGGGCTCGATGATTTAATTATTATGCACTGCACAAGCACATATCCTTCTAAGTCGGAGGAGTTAAATCTAAAGGGGATACATACTTTAATTGATAAATATAATCTTCCTATCGGGTATTCCGGGCATGAAGTCGGACTATATACGACATATGCCGCGGCTGTTTTAGGGGCTTCTGTTTTAGAGAGGCACATTACTTTGGATAGAGCGATGTGGGGAAGTGACCAGGCCGCGTCTGTTGAACCTCAGGGATTTCGTAAATTAATATCTGATATAAGAGCCTGGGAATTAGCAAAGGGAGACGGGGATATCAAAATTTACGATAGCGAAATTCCTATTATTAATAAATTAAGACGAGTTAAGTAATGCGGACAAAAGCTAAATCTTTATATGGACTGGCGCGCTTAAATGTTGAGCTTACCAGCCGCTGTAATAAGAAATGCTGGATCTGCGGACGCAGGAAAGTTGATAGGGATTATCCTGAACTTGTGATGAAGTACGGAGATATGGATTTTGCGCTAGTTAAGATGATTGCCGAGCAGGTTCCTAAGAATATTGTCGTACAGTTTCACAGAGACGGAGAGGCATTGCTATATCCTGAGTTTGGTAAAGCCGTACGTCTATTTAAAAGCCAGATTACGAATATTGTAACTAACGGTATTTTACTGATTGAGAAGGCTGATGAGATAATAGATAATTTAGATACTATTTCAATTTCAATCATAGAGAATGATGATTTAGCCAAAGAGCAACTCAAACTAATTAAAAAATTCCTTAAGTTAAAAGGTGATAGAAAGCCGTTTACCAGCGTAAGGCTAGTAGGGAATGTTAGCGATGCTCCATATAGAAAATTAGACGCCTTAGTTATAAGGCGTATTCTTCATTCGCCCATGGGAAGTTTTTCTTATCGCAAGAAAAATCCCACGATACCGGAGATAGGAATTTGTACGGATTTCCTGCATCATCTTTGTATAAATAGGGAGGGAAAGGTTTCTATATGCGTGCGGTTTGACCCGAAGGGGTTAGGTATAATCGGCAACGTAAAAAAACAGCCGTTGGCCCAAATATGGAATAGTCCTAAGCGTATGAAATGGCTTGAGTATCAGAAACAAGGAAGACGAGATAAGATTCCTCTATGTTCATATTGTGAATTTTGGGGTGTGCCCACATCTTCAAAGTAGGGCTAGATTAATATAAGCGGAGTATCTATGAAGATTTTAGCATTAATACCTGCCAGAGGCGGGTCAAAGGGAATACCGCGTAAAAATATCGTAGACGTAGGTGGCCATCCTTTGATTGCTTATTCTATAGCAGCTGCAAAAAAATCCAGATATATTAATCGCATAATTGTAACAACAGATGATAAAAAAATAGCTAATATTTCTAAGAAGTATGGCGCAGAGGTTCCTTTTTTAAGGCCAAAGAACATATCGCAAGATAATTCTCTTGATATAGAATTTTTTCAACACGCGCTACTTTGGCTTAAAAAACATGAAAATTATTGCCCTGATTTAATCGTGCATTTGCGTCCTACAACTCCTTTAAGGAGTTGTAGAGTTATAGATAAGGCAATTTCAGAAATTATAAAAGATAAAAAGGCAACATCTCTAAGGAGCGCTGAATTGCTTGATCGGGAGTCGCCTTATAAGTTGTTTAAGAAAAGTAACTCCTACTGGGATTTTTTCGGCAAAGAAGATTTTGGCAAAAATGAGGAATACTATAATTATCCCAGGCAGAAATTCCCCGTAACTTATCATCCAAATGGGTATGTGGATATTATAAGACCAAAAGCTTTATTAAAGACCGGTTTATTGCACGGGAAATTTATAAAGGCGCTTATTACGGATAAGGTTGCTGATATTGATAATCTAAGTGATATAAAGATAGTAAAGAAATTATTACATGCTAATATTTATAAGCCGTTGATGGATGAGCTTAAAAAATATAAGCGTCCTAAAAGATGATTAAAACAAAATATAGAAAAATCCATACAGATATTCCCTCTGAAAGCACTGAGTTATTTCTGCGTAAGTTATCTGAAACTGAGGCACGCTCTATGCGTGGGCAGTTACCTGTTCTATGGGATTGCGCGAAAGGTTTCCAGGTTTTTGATGATCAAGGTAATCAGTGGATAGATTTTACTTCAACGATTTTTGTTGCTAACGCAGGACATGCCCACCCGCATATTGTTGAGGCCTTACATAAGCAGTTAGATAAAAAATTATTACATTCCTATACTTTTATTAATAGAAGTAGGGTTGAATTCCTTAAGAAATTAGTTAGCATTAAACCGGACTATTTACAAAAAGCATTTTTGCTTTCTGCGGGTACGGAAGCAACGGAGTGCGCTCTTAAATTGATGCGCATGCGCGGCATCAGTATTAATAAAGAAAAATTAGCTATTATATCCTTCTTCGGCAGTATGCATGGAAGAACCATGGGTGCTGAGATGCTTTCTGGGGATTCAAAAAAATCAGAGTGGATTGGTTATAAAGATCCGAATATATATCATTTACCTTTTCCTTATCCTTGGTTAGCAAAAGGGGATAATTATAACTGGAAGGATCATTTTTATAGAGATATAGACAGGCTTAAAAAACAAGGATTGGATTTTAATAATATCGCCGGATTTATGATTGAATCATACCAGGGGTGGGGGGCAGTATTCTATCCCAAAGAATATATCCAGGAATTGGTTAAATTCGCAGGAGAATATAAAGCAATAGTTACGTTTGATGAAATACAATCTGGATTTGGGCGGACGGGCAAGTTTTTTGCTTATGAGCATTATGAAGTTATCCCCGATCTTGTTTGTATAGGTAAGGGAGCAAGTTCCAGTCTGCCTTTATCGGCTGTACTTGGCAAAGCCGATTTATTGGATCTTCCTGAAACCGGATCAATGAGCAGTACTCATTCCGGGAATCCGTTATGCTGCGCTGCGGCCTTGGCTAATCTTGAAGTAATAGAGTCGGAAAATTTGGTTTATGAATCAGAGCGTAAAGGTAAGCTCTTGCACCAATGCCTGAATCAGATTGCGGTTAAATATCCGCATAGGATATCACACGTTCTAGGTAAAGGCATGGTTGCAGCTATTCTTATGGCTGATGCCGGTAAGCCTGATGTTGTTTTTGCAACTAAGGTTGTTGAGAAGGCAATGCGTAAAGGACTTCTTGTTGTTTATACGGCTCGGGAGTCGATAAAACTGGGACCGCCTTTGACTATTGCCGATGATGCGTTATTAGAGGGCCTTGATGTATTAGAAGAATCTATAGCCGAGGCGGATCAGGGGATATAAAACATGAAACAAATAAGACATACAGGGATAGTGGTAAGCAGCTTGGAAGATTCACTTGTTTTTTACAGGGATTTACTGGGATTATCCATTCATAAAGATAATACTGAAAAGGGCAGCTATATTGATAAGGTATTAGGTTTATCCGGTGTAGAAGTTAGAACAGTAAAATTAAAATCAGGCGATGGTAATCTGATAGAGTTATTACAGTATAATTCTCCTAAATCACAAAAAGCAACAAGGAAAATAAATGATATTGGATATTCACATATAGCATTTTCAGTGGATGATATCGAAAAGAGCTACGCGGAATTAAAGAGCAATGGCGTTGTTTTTAATGGGGCGCCGTGTGTCTCACCTGACGCATATGCAAAGGTTGCGTTTTGCCGCGACCCAGATGGTAATTTTATTGAATTGGTGGAGCAATTGAATGATGATACGCTTGATAAGCGGGAGAATAAGTCATGAATGATTATCTTAAGGTTGTTTATTCCGCGGGAAAAAGACCTTATACGCAATATCCCGATAAGTTATGCCGATATTTATTTGATAGGTTTAAATTGCGTCCTAAACAACGATTACTAGATTTAGGATGTGGCCGGGGAGAGTTTGCAAAAGGATTTAAAAAATTAGGTTTAGAGGTATGCGGTGTAGACGGGTGTGATAGTGCTAGCAGCTTAAGTTCTGATATGGAGATAAAGATAGCAGATTTTGAAAAAGAAAGAGCACCCTATGATGATAATTCATTTGATATTGTTTTTTGTAAATCTTTTATCGAGCACTTTTATTATCCGGAAAAAATCGTAAAAGAAGTTTATCGAATAGTAAAGACGAAAGGTAAACTTATTCTAATGACACCGGATTGGGAGTCAGTTTACAAGATTTTTTACGAGGATTACACGCATAGAACGCCATTTACAGTGTCTTCACTTAGGGATATCTATGCTATACACGGCTTTGAGGATATTACGGTAGAAAAATTCAGGCAATTACCTTTTTTATGGAAATTTCCTGTTTTAAATGCTGTTTCAAGCTTAATATCATTTATTTGTCCTAGGTCAAAAATAAAACTGATACGATTTTCTAAGGAAATTATGTTGCTTGGATTTGGCATAAAAGATTAATATGTAGGAGCCGTGAAGAAATAGTATTAGTTAAAGATATAGTTATGAATAAATATGTAATTTTAGATCGTTTGGATTATTTAGATTTTTTCTACAATAAGCTAAGTAGCGAATATATACCGATTGCACTCAATAATAAGATACGTGCTTTTCTTGAAGCTAAGTCTATAAAAGTAATAGGGATTTATGATTATTTAAATATGTCAGAGTTGCAATCAATTACAGATAATTCTTTTGTGATGGCCGACAGTCTATTGACTGTATTAGACAATGAAAATAAACAGGCCTATTCTGAAATGCTGGGCTCATCTGAAGTTAAGTTAATGTCGGCGACAATTGGGTATCTTTTTAAGCGATTTAGTGTGGGTCTGTCGCGTTTATTAAATGGACTGGAAGCAATATGTAAACATCACGATGTATCGGAATTGGCGTATTTGCACAATGGTTGCCCTAAGGTACTTTGCGCGACCAGGAAGGAAAGAGGTTTTCTGTTTAATGATGATATAGTTTGGCACATTTTACAGAAATGGCAATATAAGACTAAGCCAAAATTAGTTTTTATTAAGGCACCCAGATATAAAATTAAATATAAACTCAATTTTAAGATATATAATTTAAAAATAATATTTTTTGACAAGGTTCGAAGAACAAAAGTTTCACTTTTTTTTATTAAGCAGTTTTTTGTAAGTATTTTGCATAAGAAGAAAAAAAATAATTATTTAAGCGGTAGGAAAAGCGTTAGATCGGAAGAGCACACGTCTGAACTCCAGTCACATTCCTTTATCTCGTATGCCGTCTTCTGCTTGAAAAAAAAAACAGAAAACAGATCACTTGTGGACCTATCTATAGCTTACCACATCATATACAATCAAATCATCTC
>CAJVXN010000010.1 GCA_913009335.1 uncultured bacterium | reverse complement strand
TTGGCTAAAAGGAAAACATGAAAGCGGGATTTAAAACAGTTAAACCAATAAAAATAGAAGAATAGAAAATCTGTAGAGGGTTTTACAGTATTTTAGCTTTTATAAAAGTTAATTTTTCAGCAATCTCAGGTATGGGCCTGGAAACCTACTTACCCAATAAATCATTTGACTAATCTATCCCTCAGAATTAGAATAAACCTAACCATATTTTACGGATACAACCCATAAATATCTATGAGTAAAATAAAATTCATTTCTTTTTTACTGCTTATCTTATTAATTGCCGGCGTATGCTACGCCTATACCTATGAACTACCCCGATGGTTCCCATTCAATAAAGAAAATGCCCTGGATGAATGGGAAGAAAAAATATTCAAAAATCGCGTAATATACAAAGTAGAAACTCAAAAAGAAGGCGGCTATCTCTCAGCTAAAAGCCAACAAGCCTGTTCCGGACTATTACACAGAACTAAATTCTACCCCAAAAAAAACCCCATGATAAGCTGGAGCTGGAAAGTAGATAAGTTCCCCGACAAAAGTAAAATCAGCAATAAAACAGACGGCTGGATAGAAAAAGACGATTACGCCGCGCGCGTATATGTTATATTCCCAAGTTGGATTTTTTTAAATATAAAGTCCATAGAATATATATGGGATGAGGATTTAGCCCAAGACACAATAATAACAAGCCCCTATTTTGCTAACATTAAACTGATAGTTGCCGAATCAGGGCGTGATAAAATGGGACAATGGGTACATGAAGAACGAAATATCTACGAGGACTACAAAGAAGCCTTTGGCAGATATCCTTCCGGATACGTGGGAGCTGTAGCAATCATGACAGACACGGATAATACGCTTTCGAATGCTGAGGCTTCGTATAAAGATATAAAAATAGGCTATAAAAAATAAAACGCATAAAACTTATTACTCAATCTAAGAAAGGACGGCTAAAGTGAATAAAACAAAAAACAGAAGAAAAAAGATTTTTGCCAATAAGCTGCATCGTAACATCTTCCTGCTTGTATTTTTTGCGTCATTACTTCCCGCAACCTTAGTTACATTTTCTGTATATTATTTAATATTTAATGTTTTAGCTGAACAATTTGTTTTCCCTGAAGCTATTGCTTATAGCATTATTCCGGCCACTGAAAAAGTAACAAACATTATCTTAGCCGCAACACCTATTTCTATTTCGCTAATCCTTGTTATCGCGCATAGAATAACTCATAGAATAGTCGGGCCATTTGATAGAATAATAAGAGAATTAGATAAACGCATAGAAGGAAATACTAATGAGGCTATAACCCTAAGAGATAACGATAAATTCTTACCGCTGGTTGAAAGAATAAATAAGCTTTTAAATAAGATTAATACTACAGGATAGGCCCTAGGTGATTATTGAACGCCTGGATAAGAGATTTCTTACAATCTTAACAAAATCAGGAAAGGATTTATCAATACAACTCACATCATCAAGAGATGTTTCCCCCTCTGCTAAAAGTCCCGCCACAATCATACTCATTGCCGTACGGTGATCACCAAAACTTTTAACCTTTGCTCCATGTAATCTATCTACGCCGATAATCTCAATATACTCTTTACGTTTCTTTCCTATTTTTTTTGTTTTAATGCTAATTTTTGCGCCCATCTTATTAAGATTGGTAAGCATAGAATTTATCCTATCTGTTTCTTTAAAACGTAATTCGGATACTCCTTCTATTGTTGTTTTACCGTCTGCTAAGCTTGCCGCAACCATTAATATAGGTAATTCATCAATCATGGATGGTACCTCAGAGGCAGAGACATAAACTCCCGCTAGCTTACTATTTTTTATTCTAATATCAGTTGCCGGCTCTTTCTTAGAGGCTAAATTACGGATATTTCTATTTAAAATTCTTATATCCGCACCCATGCGTTTAAGAACATTAATGATGCCCATACGCGTAGGATTTAAACCCACAGATTTTATTGTTAAATCTGCCCGGGGAGATAAAACTGCTAAGGCAACAAAAAAAGCTGCCGATGAAATATCAGACGGAACATTAATTGGTCCGGGAGATTTAAGGTGTGATTTTTTAATACTTATTTTTAATCCTGATACATTAATATCCGCGCCGAACAGCTTAAGCATGCGTTCGGTATGATCGCGGGATTTTATCTTCTCGCGAACCACTGTCCTGCCATTAGCGTATAATCCGGCAAACAATATTGCAGATTTAACCTGGGCACTGGGAACAGGCAAAGTATATTCTATTGAACGCAGGCCCTTTCCGTTTATACTAAGCGGGGGATAATGTTCTCTTTTAATCTTTCGTCCGCTGATATCCGCCCCCATCAATCTAAGAGGAGCTATTATTCTACGCATAGGACGCTTAGTTAACGCGTAATCCGCGATAAGCCGGGAAGAAAATCTCTGCCCGGATAAAATTCCCGAAAGAATACGCATAGTTGTCCCTGATTCTACAATATCTAAAGGCGATTTTGAAACGCTTAAGCCAGACAATCCCTGCCCCCGGATAGTAATCTTACGATTTTTTTTATCTGTTGTAATCTTAACACCCATTTTTCGAAAGGCTGCGATTGTTGCCATAGAATCCTGAGAAAATAAAAAATTATTTGCGCGGGTCATACCTTTAGCTATAGACCCAATAAAAACCACACGATGGGATATAGATTTGTCTCCGGGGGGAAAAACTGTACCTTTAAGAAAAGAAAAAGAATTTTTAATTATGGCGGGCTGCATTTCAATAAAACCATAACTTATGGAAGCCGTAGGCTGAAAATAAGTTATTTGGCTGAATTGATCCCGCCGAATGTATAAAAATTCTCATCGATAATTTTTATACAGGTTTATGAGGCGGGATACATTTATTTATTTCCTCCTCTAATTGCCGGAGAATTTAGGATAAATTTTCGAAGCGTTTTACTATTGAAGTATTTCTTTAAGCTTATAGAATTGTTTTAGGAAGATCTATATACTACTTTATCGCCTTCCTTTACTTTTTCCTTAGTATTAGAACTAAGAAAATTGGCAGAAGACATCATTTCGTCTACTCGTTCTATTACGATATCACCAACATAATTACCCTTGTGATATATTGAGAGCATATCCCCTACAGATACCCCGTCTCGCGCTCCCAAATTTATTACGGCAAAATCATATTCTTTATTTACCACTAATATCTTACCTTCTAAGTTGCTCGCGGCAGATTTTTTCTTAGTAGCATCAATACGGGGAGAAGATTTAGACGACGCATCTTCAGGCCCAATCACTATCTTACCTAGTTCTACATCAAAATCGCCGGTTAATTCTTTTAATTTTGCCTGCAAGACATCCTTTACCTTCTTTAACTGCGCAATCTCGAGTTTGAACGAATCAAGTTCTTCCTGGTTCTGGGTAATTTTTCTTTCCAGGTCAACCTTTGCGGTTTTTGTATCGGCAAGATCCTTTCTTAGAGAGGCAGACTCGGATACTACTTCCTGGCTCTTGCGTTTTTCTTCATCTATCGAAAATGTTAATTTTTTAAATTTCTTTTCGTTTTGCTCTAATCTCGCATAGACTTTAGAAAGTTCTGTTTTTTGCTCATCAATTTTTTCCTCTAATCTTGCTTTTTCAGATTCTATATCTGAAATTTCCACTGAAAGATTATTGGTTTGGCTTTTTTCTTTTTCTAGGTTGTAATATATTACTCCTGATAGAGATATAGATGCTGCGGCCAATAAAATAAGTAATACAATAACCGCTTTGCCACTTCTATTCATATCCCCTCCTTAAATATAAATTTATCTATTATTATTTATAAGTATAAGGCGTTAAATTGGATAAGTCAAGAAAAAAAGCCTAATTTAGTTAAACCCGAATTATACAATAGATCGCGGAATTCGACGTAACCTCTTAGGTCATCTTGCCTTTCAAAAAGCCTCGCCGTACCATAAAGGTATGCCTGCGTTTTCTTTAAGGCAATCTAACCCAATATGTTACGTCTCGGTTCTCACGTCTATTGCACGATTCGGGTTAAACTTCAAATAATAATAAACCCCGTTAGAGATAAGACACCGAAGGTGTCTGTCGATTGCCTTTGGCAAGCTATCTCTAACGGGGTAAATCACTTTATCCTATTTTTCACACTATAAACATTCATTTTCTCACCCCTTGCAAACCCAACCAGAGTCAGGTTAAAACTCCTGGCTAATTTTACAGCCTGGTCAGTAGGAGCGCCAAGTGATACAATTACAGGAATAGCCGCTTTTTTCACCTTAAGTAATATTTCGCTAGAGATACGCCCGGATGTGCAAAGAATAGAATTAGTAAAATATTTCGAAGTGCAGCTTGCTGCATTTTCTCTTAAAGCCTGGCCTATCACCTTATCTACCGCATTATGCCGCCCAATATCTTCATTAAATAAAATAATCTTTTTCCCATATGATAATCCCGCAGAATGAACCCCGCCTGTTTTTTTAAAGACACTGGATTTATTTCTAAAGACCTTCATTAAACGTGATACATCGCGGCAGCTTAGGCAAAAATCAGATTCAATCTTCCTGCGGTGCATCAAATCCAAAGAGTTATAAAATAAAACACCCCTACCGCATCCTGAAGTAAACAAACGCTTAAAATAAAGATCTTTATCTAATTTTTTATTTTTTAATTCAACAGAGGTCATCCAGCTACGCTCATCCAAAATAATACTCTTTATATCACTATACTTTTTTATTAATCCCGACGAATATAAAAATCCTACCGTCAAATCTTTCAAATCCGCGGGGCTGGCAAGGAGTGTGACTAATTCCTGATTATTAACCTGTATTGTAAAAGGAACCTCTTTAATTACAAAATCTTCCAGGCTCTCTTTCCTATCTTTATATATCCTTGTAATATTAAATTTTTCAAACATTTTTATTTAATTGCATTATATATTTTCAACTTGATGCATTTCTTTATCTTTAATCTCTTTTATTTTACAGCCGATAACCGGCGCCAGCTCCTCAATAACATCATCAGCAGTCTCAACCAGTTTAGCACCCTGGCGGATGAGATGATTTGTCCCGCAAGAGCTAAATTCCCCTGCCTTATGAGGCACGCTAAAAACTTCTTTTCCGTGCTCCAGGGCGTATCGTGCCGTAATTAACGCGCCACTTCTTTGCGGAGCCTCTATTACCAATACGCCTAATGATAATCCGCTTACGATACGATTGCGCATGGGAAAATTTATCCGGTTAGGACTGGTCCCAAAAGGATACTCTGAAATCATAACACCTTTTTCTCTTATCTGGAAAAAAAGCTTATTATTCTCCGGCGGATAAGCAATATCTAAACCACAGCCTAAAACAACGATTGTACGCCCGCCATTTCTTAACGCTGCCTTATGAGCGGAAGTATCTATCCCTCGTGCGCCACCCGAGATAATTGTTATTCCCTTCCGGGATAATTGACTGCTTATTTTATCAGACATCCCTATTCCGTAAGAAGAACACGCCCGCGTTCCTACTACTGCTACGGAAAAATAATCATCGGCAAGTATGTCCCCCTGAACGAATAAAATAAAAGGTGCTCCGTAAATCGCGCGAAGCGTTTCGGGGTAACTTTGATCATTGATTGTTATAACATTCGCCTTATATTTATCAATTAACTTAATCTGCTTATCTAATAAATTGGTGTTATTACGCTTTACTATGTTATCTGCTAAATTTTGCTTGATTCCCGCGATATTAACAAGATCAGAATGGCGTGCTTTAAGAATATTTGCGGGGGTTTTAAACTTAGAAAGAAGTTTTCTTGCGCTGACAGGCCCCATATCAGGAATAAGACAAAGCTCTAACCAGGGAATTTTAGATGCGCTTAACATTTAGACACTATATCTTTAATTATAATATCAACTACTCCTTTAACATCTAAACATGACGAATCAATAGCATGGTCCGCCTTAGCGTAAAAAGGGGCGCGTTGATTAAGTAATTCTTCTATTTTTAGCCTTGGGTTATCAATGTTTAAAAGAGGCCTGTGATTTGAATGGCTTGTTCTTTTAAGTATTACATCCGGACTTGCGCTAAGGCAAATGACAATACCGGTCTCTTTCATTATTTTAATATTCGCCTCATTTAAAACAATACCTCCTCCACAAGAAACAACTAGCCCGTAAGACCTTGATACCTCGGATAAAGCTTGGCTTTCCAGCCTTCGAAAGTATGACTCGCCATCACGGGTGAAAATATCGTTTATTTTGCGCTTTTCTTTATTCTCGATGAGCTCGTCTAATTCGACTGCTTTACGATTTAATCTTACGGCCAGATCACGAGAAACCACACTTTTTCCCGTGCCCATAAAACCAACAATATAAATATTTTTCATAGTATCTTAAATAAATTGAGGAATCAGTAAACCAGATTACTTATTTTATACATTATACAATATTCTTTATTAGGTTGATAACTCTTTTTCTAATCTTTTATTAAGCAAGGCCAGGCTTCTTATATCATCAACATCGAAATCTTCCTTTAAAATACTTGGTTTAAAATTTGCGCTCTTAAATGCCTTTAAGGTTTGACTAAAAACCTTATTTGTCCCCCAGTCTATATTTTCAAAAATCTCCCTAAAAATCCTGGATAAACCTAATAAATAATATCCTCCGTCTAAAGACGGGCCGATAACGCAATCTCTGATCTTTAGCCTTCTAAATGCTTCGTTTGCAACCTCATTATCAATTAACGGGCTATCGGTCCCAATAATAACTACCCTTTCTGCGCCTTGCGCAAAAACATGATTAAACGCGTTAAACATTCTTTCCCCTAAATCATTACCACGCTGAGGAATAAACTCTAAATCCCTACCTAGCCACCTTACAAACTTTTCTTTTTTATTAGTTGGCGTAAAAAATATTACTCGCCTGAATTGATAATCTTGCGTTGAGGTAACAATAGTCTCAACAAACAGCTTATATAATGAAGCTGCGTTTTTTTTACCAATCGCCTTACCGAGGCGAGTTTTAACAAATCCCGGCCGTGGATATTTGGTAAAAATTATCAGCGCATTTTTATTAGCTACATTTTTCCGGCTATTCATTGGAATATTAGCAACAATATCCTCCGGACGAAGAACCATCATTATCAAGCTTAGCTGGGGCAGGCCCACATTGAAAAATACCGTAATGATTAACCTTATCACCTGCCACGCTAAAATGATCACTAAAGCGTGAATTCGTAAGCATCAAAGCCGTATTCCCACAGACAAGCATGGGTTTTTTGCTGATAAAAACATGATGGTCATCAAATTCGAATTTATGCGGATGATGCGGTATTGTTCCTTTATATATCGCAATCTGCCCGTAATCTTCACAAACATCTTCCAGGTCTGCCAACTTAAAAGCGCGTATTGTCATTGAATAAAAATCTATTGAGCCTATTTTTTTCTTAATTTGAGAATTCGAGATCGTAAGCTTGCTTTTTGAAACTACGCGATAATCAGGACAACCAATAGAATACAGAATTCTTCTAAAATCTTCAATATATAAAGCTCCGCCCAGGCACTCTCCGTAAACTATCTTGTCATTCCTTAATTCATCAGGGACCCTGCTGGACGCGAATACATCAGAAAAATAAAGCTCGCCTCCGGATTTTAAAACTCGAAATATTTCGCGAAAGACACTCTTCTTATCAGGTGAAAGATTTATTACACAATTAGATATTACCACATCGATAGAATCATCCTTAATCCCTAAAGCTTTTAAATCCTCAATATAGCCTTTTTTAAACTCGATATTAGATTTATCTAGTCCGAACTTTCGCATCTGTATATCTTGATATTTTCGGGCGATTTTGAGTTGTTCATCAGTCATATCAATACCGATTGCCTTGCCCATTTTCCCTGCTAAAAATGAAGCAAGATATACGTCTCTTCCCGTACCGCAGCCTAAGTCTAGTATTGTCTTACCCGCAAGTAATGGGGGGATGGGTGAGCCGCAACCATAAAACTTATTCAATATCTCCGGTTCAATTTTTTTTAATATATCCCTATGTGCTAAAGGTAAAGATTCGCTTGCGCAACAGGCATTAGTCTTTAAATCGTTCGTGCTTTTTAAAATCTTACCATAATAAGACTTAACCCCGTTAGAGATAGCTTTCTCTCTATCTTTAGTAGCTAAATCCGTACCTAATGAAGCTAAACTTTTATCCGATGGTTCCGTTGGCAATAGACAGTCGCCTGATGGCGACTTATCTCTAACGGGGTTAACTTCTTCTTTCTTATTTTCACCAGTATCCACAGCGCAGCTTATAGATGAAACGGTCTTATTATCATTAGAGCCTAAAGCTCCCTGACAGCTTGAGCCACTGCCTGCGGTGCAAGATAGGCAATGTTCATCTATTATAATTTCTCTGCCCTCTAAATCTTCCGGATCAAGATTATCAACTGTTAAAAAATTCTTTTGCGCGTCTTTTAAGGCAAAACCCAAGGCTTGATTAAAATCACAGTCATAAATTTTTCCATCAAAACCAACGCTTAAAAAAGTACGGCACATAAGATCACTTAAGATAAGTGGATTAAAATTATCCTTTAGGAGATTAAAATATTTTTCGTATTCTCCAGTTAAATCCAAATGCTCTCTAAATCTTTTTATGGGAACATTAGTTATTGTAATAAGACGGTTAAAATCTATTTTATACTGCTCTTTTAATACGCGTTTGTAATCCTTCTGAAGCTTTTCCTGATCAGGGGGAAGATATGCGCCCTTAGGATTATAAACCAAATCTAAATCCAATCCCGCATCCATAGAGAAACCAACTTTGTTTAAAAGGCGTAAAGCGGTAATGCTTTTTTCAAATACACCCCTGCCTCTCTGATATTCTATGTTCTCCTTTAAATAGCAAGGCAAAGAACATATAAGATGCACTCTATTTTCTTTAAAAAATTTAGGCAGGTATTCTTTATCCTTTTCAAATAAGACAGTCAGGTTGGAACGTATGATAATCTCATCTACCAGGGGGCGTGCCGATTTAACGAAATAATCAAAATTTGGATTAAGTTCTGGCGCGCCTCCCGTTATATCAAGAGTCTGCATTTTATATTTAGCAAGAAATCCTAAGATATTATCCACGACTTTTTTTGGCATTATTTTATCACCCTTAGGCGAGGCATCTATATGGCAATGCAGACACTGTTGGTTACATAGATTTCCCATATTAACCTGCAAAGTAGTCAGGCCCTCTCTTCTTAAAATGCTATTGCAATCTAAGTCATATTTTTCCAACGCGCTTAAAAATGCATTCATCCATATCTCCTCAATGAACACGTAATTTATGCAACTTTAGTGCGCATAAATTGCTTGTGTGAATTGATCCCGCCGAATATATCAAAATTATGGAACAGAATCTTAATATATCTCAAGAGGCGGGATAGAACCCTAATTATTTGTCCTTCTGCTTATTTTTTAAAAATTTCTGCAGATAAAAAATACCCACAAATAATAAAACAGCAATAATGATAATCCAGAAATTCTTTGGATTAAATAAAACCTTTATCAGCGAAGAACCAAAGAACACAAAGGCAAAAGAACCGGGCATAATCCCGATTAATGTTGCAATAAAATACTGCCGGAATTTTACCTTCGTAAGCCCTAAACTTAAATTCTGTATGTCCCAGGCGACATTCGGAATAAGTCGTATCAATAAAACAGTTAAAAAACCGTGCCTCTCTATTTTATCATCTAAATTAAGCATTTTACCCTTAAGGTATTTTGCAACTAAATCTCGCGCGAAGTAACGCGCAATTAAAAATTCGGCAGTTGAGGACATATTAGCCGCAATCTGTAAATATAAAAATCCTACTAACGGTCCCCAGATAACACCTGCGGTAGCTGATAAAACACCCGCAGGAAATAAAATTAAAGGCCGAAATAAATACACAACGATATAAATAATCGGCCCCCAGAGCCCTAAAGATTTAACCCAGCCTTTAAATTCTTCTTCTGAAACCTGCGAAAAATCAATACTCAAAGCACGAAGAATAAAAAAGATAGCGGATAAAATTAGTATAATAATTAACACTTTAAACCAAGGACTCTTTGTAAAACTCATATAATACTCCTTAAGCCCGAATTCCGCGATCTATCGCGCGATTCGGGTTAAATTTTCTTCAACGCATTTATTACATACTTTATCACAGGATTACCCATTTTTTCTACTAAAGTTTTGGCTGATGTTTTCTTAATTAATTCTGAAAGCGTAGGGTATATAAATAGCATAGGCGCAATCTTAGATAAAGGCAATCTTGAAGATTTAGCAATTAAAAGCCCCTGCATTAACTCGGAACTATGGGCCCCGACTATATGCGCGCCTAAAATATAACCTTTCTTATCAGTTATAATTTTAACTAGTCCGTCTTTTTCTAAATCAGTAACAGCTCTATCCGATGCGCCGTATTCATTCCTATAGACTTTTACATTTGAATATTTAGCCTTTGCTTCTTCTTCTGTTAATCCTAAATGCGCAAGCTCCGGCTCAGTAAAAGTTGCCCAGGCTACATTTGTATAGTTTACTTTCTGATGCGCCAACCTTATAAATAATGCATTCCTCACACAAATACTTGCCTGATAAGCCGCTACATGGCTAAACTGATATGGCCCGGAAATATCACCACAAGCAAATACACCTTTATTGGTTGTACGCAAAAATGCATCAACATCTACTCCCTTTTTGCTATATTTTATTCCCGCAGCCTCAAGACAAAGACCATCAAGGTTTGGCGCACGACCCACAGCAATCAATACATTCTCAGCAGATATCTCCTCTTTTTTGCCATTTTTATCTTCTAATGTTACAACAACCAAACCACTATTTTCTGCGAATTTTATTGCTTTTTTACCGGAAAAAATATCTATTCCATCATCCTCTAAAGCACTCTCCAAAACTTCCGCTACTTCTTTATCCTCCCGGAAAAGAATTCTATCCATCATCTCAACAATAGATACCTTAACACCCAATCTCGCTAAAGCTTGAGAAAGTTCAACTCCGATAGGCCCCCCGCCTAAAACAATCAAACTTTTAGGAAGAACATCTAAATCAAAAATATTCTCATTAGTTAAATAATTAATATTATTTAATCCTTCAATAGGGAGAATAACGGGATGCGAACCCGTACAGATTATAAATTTCTTAGAAATTATTTTTTGATCGTTAACTTCAATGGTATTTTTATTTATGAATTTAGGAGCACCGATAATTATCTCTATTCCGCGTTTTTGGAAAACCTCATTAGGGTGATGAGTAGCAATCTCACCAACTACATCTCGAACGTGTTTTAAAACACCGGATGCATCTACACTAAGAGAAGCTCCAAAACTTAGCCCGAAATCAGATGCTCTCTTTAATAAATTCGCAACTGATGCGCACTTAAGAATAGCCTTAGAAGGCATACATCCAAACCACGTACAATCCCCGCCTAAACGCTTTTTCTCCACTATCACCGTCTTAGCCCCCAGAACATTTGCAACACTCGCCGCAAATAAACCGCCTGCGCCTCCGCCGATTACAACAACATCAAAATTTTTCATTTTTTATTCTCCTTTCGTTATTTAAGCGGCTTGTTTAAATCCCAGTTATAGGGCAAATATTTAATTTTTATTTTTTTTATTCTCTCTAATATATAACTTCTTAGATCATCTTTAATAAATGAAAAAACATACCTTAATATATCTTCTTCCGACTTACCGAAATCTTCTCTATGCCATTTAGAAATTATAGATTATTTTTTCAGCAACTTTTTTAGTTCTTCTAAATCTGTAACAGGGTAATTACAGGTAAAATTATCACAAATATATACGGTTGTCTTATTTTATTTAGGCTGTTGGTATTCGACAAAAGGTATGAGTTTTAAAATTTCTTCTAATTCTTTCTCTTTAGAGGGACGAAGGATAACTATTTTATTAGGAATAAAATCTGAATATATAGCATCAATATAATCTTTTTTATTTTTATCACGCTGGGCTTCTGCTACGACAATCTCTTTTGAAGGATATAAAACAAAATCTAATGCGCAAAGCGCCTGTGAATAAGCACCGGGAGTTTCTGCGATTTGAGCGGAAAAACTTCTAAAAAACGCCTCTACTTTTTTTTCAAATTCCTCATTCATTGTAAATTTACCTAGTCGTAAAAGATTCATCGCGGCAATAGAATTACCGGAAGGAAGTGCTCCATCATAGATTTCCTTATAGGGAAAAATTAAATCCTTTCCCGTTTCCGCGCTAAAGAAAAACCCGCCGTTTTCTTCATCCCAAAACAACTCCAGCATTTTTCTTGTTAATTCTAATGCTTTGTTTAGATATTCTACTTTAAAGCTTGCCTCATAAAGATCAATGAGTCCGTAGATAAAAAATGCATAATCGCCGATCATCCCATCTACTTTTGCCTCACCGTCGCGCCAGCGATGTAAAAGTTCACCTTTTTTATTAAGATTTGCAAAAATAAATTCTGACGCTCGCTCTGCTGCCTTTCTATATCTCTCATCATTAAGCAAAAGAAAACGTAGAAATCATCAAACCGTTCCAATCAGTTAGAATCTTATCATCAAGATGAGGTCTCGGACGATTATTACGTACTTTTAAAAGCTTACGTTTAGCCCTATTAATAATTTTCCTTGCTTTAACAGGATCTATATTGAATTTTTCACCCGTCTCTTTAAAAGTTCTCGCAAGATAGATAATATTCTTTTTACCAAATTCACCATGCGGATCTTGTTTGATATTACCGTTATCTTCTATGCCGAAATAATACGAAAAAATCTCTGCTTCTTTTTTGCCTAAAATATTCGTAATTTCATTCTTACCCCAGATATAAAAAGCGCCCTCTTTTTTATGCTTTTTATCCTGAGGATCAAAAGAATCAGCATCGTATGCCGTATAGAACCCTCCTTCTCTATCTGTCATTTGAGTCAATACAAAACCTAAAACCTCTTCTGCGACTTCTCTGTATTCTTGTTTTTTTGTCAACTGGTAGGCTTCAAGATAGGCCCGTCCAATAAGTGCCTGATCATAAAGCATTTTTTCAAAATGCGGAAGCAACCACTTATTGTCGGTAGAATAACGATGAAATCCTCCTCCTAGATGATCACGAATAGCGCCTTGGCCCATAGCCGTAAGCGTTTTCTCAACCATCTCTAAAGAGTAAAGATTGTTTTCATGTTTGGAATAACGCAGCAAAAAATAAAGATTATGCGGAGTAGGAAACTTTGGAGCATAACTAAAACCGCCATAATCAATATCAAAATTATTCTTGAAATGTTCGTAGGCGTCCTTTAACACAGCTTTATCCAAGCTAGATGCTAAATTAGCTTGTAGCTGACTTTGAGCCTTAAGTGCTTGCGTGATACTATCAGCAGAAAGTAATACTTTTTTCCGCTCTTCTTGCCAATTACGCTGAATAGATAAAAGAACAGATTTAAAACCCGGCATCCCCCATCTATCCTCCGGAGGAAAATAAGTTCCGCCGTAAAAAGGCTTCTTATCGGGCGTTAAAAATACCGTAAGCGGCCATCCCCCATTTGCACCCATTGCAATGACCGCCTTCATATAAATACTATCAATATCCGGACGTTCCTCCCTATCAACTTTTATCGCGACAAAATGCTCATTCAGAATCTCAGCAATTTCAGCATTGGAAAATGACTCCTCTGCCATCACATGGCACCAATGACATGTCGAATAGCCGATAGAAAGAAAAACCGGTTTATTCTCTTTTTTTGCTCTCGCAAATGCTTCATCACCCCAAGGATACCAATCAACGGGATTATAAGCATGCTGCAGGAGATAAGGGCTCTTCTCCTTTATCAAGCGATTCGACTGCGTTTCTTCTTTATCGGGCATAGTCATCCCCGCTAGCAAAATAAACACACCAAATATAAAACATAGCTTAAAAAATATTCTCATCTCCTAAATATTTTTTTAACTATTATCTTTCCACAGAAATTCTATTATCATTAACATCATAGATATAACGCTCTTCACCATTGAGCTTATGTATTCTTACGTCCACAACAGAAAGTCCTGTATCACTATGCTCTACATCTAAATCCAGATCAAGCAACTCATTTGTATCTACATCAAGAAAATCAGCACAAGAATAATAATAATCACCTGTTTTCCCAACTCTTTTATGAACTCTTATCAAACTTAATCGCCTCGTTTTTGCTACCTTATCATCATAGACATCAAATGTTCCCGACTCTTCAGATTTTTCTAAAACATGATTCTTCATAGTTGCGCGGATATCATCAGCAGCAGGTTTTAAAGTTTTTACTCCTCCATGCTCCTTACCACCGTGCTCTTTACCGCTGTCCTCGCGCGCGCAGGAAACTTGTAAAAAACATAATGAAACCACCAACACCAAAACAAAATTAAACATCCTCTTCATGCCCCCTGCCCCCATTTCATTTTACTTCCCATTAAATACAAACACAAAACCTAAGAATTAAATTTATTTAACGACCAATCGTACTTTAAGTATCCTTAATTTATTAATTCTAAGAGTTGTAATAATATGCGATATTTTATTCACACTAATCTTCCTTTCGCCCCTCCCAAAAAACAACTTGCTTCATCATCAAGGAGGAAATAAATTTTACCCTGGATTGTCTCAACCATAGATGCCGGCAATGAATAATCTTTGTCCTGTATAACTCTTCGAGCAATACTTGCCTTATTTGTACCAGTTACCATAAAAATAACCTTAGCAGCATTATTGATTACGGAAAAACCAAGACTGATACGTGGCTCATCCACCTTTTTATAATCAACAGCAACAACCAAGCTTTTACGATTACGCAAAACGGACAGTCCGGGAAACAATGACGCAGTGTGACCATCCTCTCCTATACCCAACATAATCAAATCAAACCGTGGAAACTCTCTAGGTTTTAAATTAAATAATCTTATCAGTTCATTTTCATATTTTTTAGCGCAAAATTTAGGATAATACTTAATATCTATAAAATGAACATTATCTTCTGGGATATTTATATGATCCAAAAGATTTTCCTGAATAAGACGATAATTACTTTCTAAACGATCAAAATGTACAAAGTGTTCATCAACCAAAAAAATATCTATCTTATCCCAGGGTAGGGTAGGGGAACAATCTACTAATTTTCTATATAAGCCAAAGGGAATCTCCCTCCCGGAAAGCGCAACACAAAATTTCCCCCTGCTTTTTATTGCTTCTTTGCTAATATTAATCCATTCATTAATTATAAAATCCCATACTTTATTCTTCTCTTTAAAAATAAAAACTTCTTTATTTTCATTTAAATTAACATGCGTCATAATATTTTTAAATTCCTTTTTTTATTTATCTTATCTGTTATCCGCCTATCATCAGTTAATAATTTCAGGATAACTCTTTTACTTTAGCCTCTATATGCTCTAATAGATTTTTAAACGATTTTTCAAATGCAATTACTCCATCCTTGAGTAATTTCGCGCAAATTTCATTTATATCAATACAAAAATCATTCAGGCTGTTAATAATATTTTCAGCCTCGGACGCATCTGATGTTAAAGCGACCTTTGCCTCTCCATGATCCAAGAAAGCGTTAAGGGTATTCTCAGGGATAGTATTAACTGTATTTTTAGCAATAAGTTCCGTGACATATTTAATATCGCTATAAGCAGCATTCTTAGTGCTTGTTGAACCCCATAAAGTTCTCTGGGTATTTACTTTTTTATCTTTAAACTTATCAAATTCATCGGATGTAAAAATATCTAGATACTTTCTATAAATACGGGCTGAATTTGCAACCGCAGCTCTACCGCAAAGACTTCGAAGTCTTTCTTTTTTTTGCGCGTCTTTTTCTTTAACCATTAACTCATCCAGCATTTTATCAACAAGAGTGTCAATTCTGCTTATAAAGACGCTGGCTACGGAACGAATAGAGGCTGCATCGGGATTACATTCAAGGAATCTTTTTATTCCCCTTAGATAGGCATTAGCTGTATTCTCATATTGCGCTTGCGAAAATATAAGGGTTACATTAACATTTATACCCGCTGCTACTAATTCTTCTACGGCAATAAATCCTTCATCGGTTGCCGGCACTTTAAGCATCACATTAGGCCTGCTTACTTTCTGATGCAACCTCATACCTTCTTTTATCGTTTCATCAGCCTTATAAGCTAATTCGGGATTTATCTCAAGGCTAACGTAACCGTCTAATCCGTTGGTTTCATCGTAAACGCTAAGAAAAATATCAGCAGCATCCTGAACGTCTTTGACTGTTAAATCATCGTATATTTGAAAAATAGATCTTCCGCTCTTGGTTAATTCTAAAATTTTGGCGTCATAATCAGCGCTTGAACTTATTGCTTTATCAAAAATCGTGGGATTAGAAGTCATCCCCCGCAAACCTACTTTAATCAAATTATTAAGCTTTCCGGTATCAATCAACGAACGACTGATATGATCAAGCCATGCGCTTTGACCAAGTTCATCTAGTTCCATGATTCTAGTTTCACTCATACTCTACTCCTTTTTTTAATACTTTTATAGCAATTCTTACTATACCCTATCTCTTAGAATATTGACCTTACCTATAGTAAATGATACCAATCTAGTATCATTTGTCAAGAAATAAAACACCCTACCGCACATCGCGATATAGCCTTCGCAGCCTATCAGGGTGAAAACCCAGCATAAATCCCAGACTTAACAGCCAGTGTATTATGGTTGTCTTTATAACCCCTTCTCTTTCCCAACGCCTAGGAGACGTAAAGACTTTTTTATCTGATATGTATACCTTCCCCATCTTCCTAAGCTTTCTAGAAAATAAAACATCTTCAAATAAATCTACATTATCAAATCCGCCAATTTCGTAAAATACCTTTTTCTTTACAAATATAGCCTGATCCCCATAAAATATCTTAGAACACTTTGCACGAATATTCCCCGATTTCTCAATAAAACGATAAATTAACTTAGAAGATTTTATCTTTTGCACAAAACATCCTCCCAGAAAACCTTTTTTTATGCAATCTCCAACCTCTTCCAGGCTTCCCTCTTCTAAATTGGCATCAGCATGAAGAAATAATAAAATATCTCCCTTTGCCTCTTGAGCGCCTTTGTTCATCTGACAAGCTCTACCTCGCTGACTACAGATTGCTTTCGCAGAATGCGTTCGCGCTATTTCGTAAGTATTATCGGAACTTGCGCCGTCAACTACAATTATCTCTGTGTCTAGGATGCCCGATAAACAATCCAGTGTTTTTTTTATCCTTGATTCTTCGTTATAAGTAGGAATAATTACAGATATCATAATATGAAGGCATATCTTTCAGATCGAAGGGACATTGAAGATTTAAATACTTTACTCAAAAGATTCTATTAATAAACTCTTAAATACAAATAGCTATATTTAAAATAGATTCTTAGTACTTAACTACTTTTTTTAAGATAGCAAAGATAGTTATCTCTTGTTTCTTTTAAGCTATCTCCACCAAACTTTTCTATGAACGCATTGGCTAACTCAAACGCTATAACTGCCTCGGCAACAACACCGGCTGCTTGGACCGCGCAGGTATCATAACGCTCTATAGTTGCCTTAGATGGTCTTTTTGTAGACAGGTTTACCGATGGTAACGGATTACCTATGGTCGAGATCGGTTTCATGCAAGCCCTTACTATAAGAGGCTCACCATTAGTCACCCCGCCCTCTAACCCACCGGCATTATTGGTATTACGGTAATAACCCTTTTTCTTGCTATAAAAAATCGCATCATGTACATCAGAACCAAAGCTAATAGCATAGGCAAGCCCTAATCCGAACTCAACTGATTTAATTGCCGGTATGGACATAACAGCCCCTGCAATTCTACCATCTAGTCTACGGTCATAATGAACATACGTTCCCATTCCAACAGGTAAACCGTATACTCTGACTATAAACATGCCGCCCAGAGTATCACGTTTTTGCTTTGCTTCTTTGATTTTTTTATTTATAGAAGGTTGATCAAATTCACCGCCTATGCAGATAACGGAACTTTTTATCTTAATTTTAAACTGCTCAAGGAATAATTTACATACTGCTCCTACTGCGGTACGTGCCGCTGTCTCTCTGGCGGATGCGCGCTCTAAAACGCAACGGGCATCTTTAAACCCGTATTTTATGCTTCCCGGCAAATCCGCATGCCCCGGACGCGGACACGAAACTTGCGGCAATTTCTCTATTTTATAATCTTTATTTTTAATTAATAAAGCAATTGGGCTTCCCAGGGTTACATTGCCTTTTACGCCGGAAAGAATCTCTACCTTATCGGTCTCTATTTTCATTCGCCCGCCTCTACCCGGGCCTTGCCTGCGCCGTCCTAATTCTAAATCTATTTTTTTATTATCAAATCTTAAGCCTGCGACCATCCCTTCGAGTATCGCAACCAAAGCCTTGCCGTGCGATTCCCCAGATGTTAAAAACCTCAGCATAGTATCCTCCTTAATAATAACCTAAAAATAAAGTACGAATTATATTTTCTCCGTAAAAAAGGGCAATTCCAGCAGCAATTGATAAAAATGGCCCGTAGGCAATCAAATGACTACCCTTTCTAAGCAGTATTACTATACCATATACCGCACCGAAAAAAGGCGCAATAAAAAAAGTAAGTATTGCAAGTTTCCACCCTAAAAAAGCGCCTACTGCCCCCATTAATTTTACATCGCCAAGCCCCATAGCTTCTTTCTTAAATACAAAGCTCCCCGCAACACCCGTTAAATATGTAATACCTGCCCCTGCAACAACCCCTAATCCCGATAAGGCTAATCCGCTCAAATTAGAATTAACCTCTTGCATCTGAGGAAATATAAAACTTAAAAACAATCCCAAAACAATTCCACCCAAAGAAACTTCATCAGGGATAATCCTGTATTTAATATCGACGAATGTGGCAACAAGCAACAGCGCGACAAACAAAGCATAAATAGAAAAATCTATCGATAAACCGTAATAATCATAAATAAATAAAAATACTAAAGCTGTTAAAAATTCTACAACAAAATACTGAAAAGATATCCTCATGTTGCAATGCCGGCATTTACCTGCAAGCAAAATATAGCTGATTAAGGGGATATTATCGTACCAGTTTATCTTATTATTACAGTACGGGCATCTTGACCGCGGCCCGGCAATAGATTCAACGCGAGGCATACGCACAATGCAAACATTCAAAAAACTTCCTATAATTAAACCAAAAATAAAAATTATTATCCCTGTTAACATTCTAAAAAATTCTACCCCCTTACGCTAATATTACACTGCCAAAAACACTTTAATAAACGCCTTCATGTTTTGAATTAGATGCTATATAATGCTCAATTTTTTGTTGATCCATTTTATCTATATCTATAAATTCAATACCCACATTAAATCTTCTGCGAGATTCAGATTCAATTTTATATTCTTTTGCCCAAACAACACTTCCCTTTGCTATAATCGGAAAAGGATTACCGGGAAGGTAAACTTTAATCTCCACGCGCATTCCGGATTCAATGCTTTCATAAATAATGATACAAATCCCCACCGCACTTATATTTTTAACTTGGCAGGCTTTTATGGGCTCTCCTGCGTTAATTAGCTTATAGTCCGCTACAACGGCATAATGACGAGCGAACCGTCTTCTTTCTTTTTTTGCCTCATCCATTTATTGCCCCCCTTCTTAAAAAACTATTCCTTTGATTTCAGTGCCTTAAATATATATTTTGAAATCTTCTCTCGGTCAGAATCTTTTATTTCTGTAAATTCAATACCTGCATTAAAGCGTTTTATGGAGTCACCACTAATCTCAAATTTTTCCTTCCAAACAACCTTACTTTTTGCAATAACAGGAGAAGAGTTATCCGGCAAATAAAACTTCATCATCAGCTCTGCGCCCTCACTAATATCTTCATAAAAAACCATACATATTCCACCAGCGCTGATATTTTTAATCTCACCTTTAATACTCCCCGGAAAATCCGTATTAATAATCGAATAATCAATAATAACCGATGCAAAAAGCCGCGGAAATTTTCTTTTTTCTACTTGCTTATTATCAACCACTCTATTCTCCTTAAGCCTTAAGCGCTACATCTAAAGCCTCTCGCATTATTTTAACAGGTGCGCGCTCCCCTGTCCAGAAATTGAATGCATCCACACCTTGATATAACAACATACCATCACCTATCTTTGCAGGAAGCCCAAGAGATTTTGCATCCTTAATTAGTTGAGTCTCTTTATTATAGACTACATCATAAACAGATAAGCCCTCATGCAGTAACTTCTTATCAATAACTGAAGGGTCTCCCTCTTTCATACCGACAGGTGTCGCATTAACCAGTAGCTGGCATTCATTTATCTTGGAAGATATTTGATCAACTAAGACAAACTCGAATTTTTCTGCTAATATCCTTTGCCATTCATCTGACAATTTACTAAAATGCTCTTTTGCAGACTCAATAGCTTTATCATTTACTTCATATACATATATTTTCTTAATATTATAATCTTTCCAGCTTAAGCTAGCGATAATCGCTCTGGCTGCACCGCCGCATCCAATAATCAAGACGGTTTTTTCTTTTTTTATATCAAACTCTAAATCTGTCTTCAATGACCACCGGAATCCCGTAGCATCAGTATTACAGTATTTTAATTCACTGCCGTCTCTACGTACTGTATTTACAGCACCAGATAATTTTACATAGTATAAATCTACTTGCGGCATATCGCCAACTTCAAAAGGAAATTCCTCTTCTAAGATTTTCCTGGCTTCTACCTTATGCGGGATGGTAATATTAAAACCAACTACATCACCTGCGCGAAAAGACTGTCCATTAATATCGTTAAATCTCGCATCCGGATCAACTAAAAAACTCTTAAGCTTCTCGGATGCGACTTCAAAAAGATGATACCGAGCATCAATGCCTAACTCTTTAAATGCGGCATTATGCATTTTAGCTGATAGGCTATGTTTTACAGGATATCCGATTAAACCGTATATTTTCACCCCGCCCTTCCTTTCTTGCATTACCCCATCCCCTTAGGAAGGGCAGGGTTCATTTTGATATATGCAATGTCTTCCAAAAAAACTTCCAATGTTCATTCGTAAACATTCCGAAAGGCTGTGGAAAACTCAATGCTAACTCTTTCTGCATCTCGGTAATACTAAGCTGCGTGCGTCTAGGAGGAATGCGCTCATTAACAGTTGGATATTCAGGATATATTCCATAAATAATATGCCATAAATCCTGCCAATCGTATCTGCTAAAATGCACGAACATAGGCGAGAATGCCAGCTTTAATTGCTCCTCTTTAAGCATGAAACCCATAATGGCCATACGAGGCGGAACTAAATCATAAGCAAGATTAGTACTAGTAACATCCACTGCACTCTCAAAATCAAGGTAATCTTTTCTTAAATTTTCTTTTAGTAGAAAAAGGAATCCTGCGGCAAGAAAACCAACGATTAACCAAGCTCTAACAATTAATCTTCGGTTCATTATGGTGTGTTTTTAGAAAAAGTCTGTTGATTGCGTTTATATAGGCTTTTGCTGAGGCTTCAATTATATCCGTAGATGCTGCCCGCCCGCTTACAATTTTCTCTCTGGCCCTGATCTTAATTGATACCTCCCCTTGCGCGTCTTTACCCGCAGTAACGGAATGTATGGAATAATCAAGTAGCTTGCCTTTAATACCTGTAATCTTATCAATCGCTTTATAACAAGCGTCTACGGGCCCATCACCGCTTGATTCAGCCTTAAAAAGTTTATTTTTTTTATTAAGAGTAACTCTGGCTTTCGGCAATGATTTTATACCACTGGATATCTCCAAGTCTTCTAATTGCCAAACACGGGCTACAATTCTAACCTCATCCTCAACTATGGCAAATAAATCTTCATCAAAAATATACTTCTTCTTATCCGCAAGCCCCTTAAAGCATATGAATGCTTTACCCATTTGGCTTGCAGTTAATTGCAGGCCAAGATTTTTCAACCTATCCGCGAACGCATGCCTGCCGGAATGCTTACCTAGAACAAGCCCGGTTTCATAAAATCCTACGTCTTTAGGTTTAATAATCTCGTAAGTGCTTCTTTTCTTTAAAATTCCGTCCTGATGAATACCTGCTTCGTGACGAAATGCATTTGCCCCTACTATTGCTTTATTAGGAGCAACAACAAAACCCGTTAACTTACTAACTAAACGAGATGTTTTACATATCTTAGAAGTTTTGATATTTGTTTTTAACGCGCTAAATATATCGCCTCGAGTTTTAAGAGCCATTATTATCTCTTCTAAGGAAGCATTTCCCGCTCGCTCACCTATACCGTTTATAGTACATTCTACCTGACGAGCGCCATTCTTTACGGCAGAAAGAGAATTTGCTACAGCCAGGCCTAAATCATTATGGCAATGTACGGAAATTATTGCCTTGTTACTATTTCCTACATTTTCACGAATCGCTGTGATTAAATTACCGTATTCTTCAGGCTCAGCATATCCCACAGTATCAGGTATGTTTACAGTAGAGGCCCCTGCCTTAATTACAGCTTCAATCACGCGAAACAAAAATTCCGGCTCAGTGCGCGAGGCATCTTCAGGTGAAAATTCTATATCATTCGTAAACTTTCGCGCGTACTTCACACTTTCTACCGCTTGCCTAAGTATTTCATATTTAGCCTTTTTTAATTTATACTTCCTGTGGATTTTCGAAGTAGCCAGGAATACATGTATACGCGGATACTTTGCTTTTTTTAACGCGGCGCCTGCTGCGTCAATATCCTTTTGCTTAGCACGGGACAGCCCACATACTGAAGCCCTCTTTATGAGCGAAGATACACTTTTAACCGCCTCAAAATCCCCAAAAGAGGAAACAGGAAAACCTGCCTCGATTACGTCAACCCCCAGACCCTCTAAAGCGCGCGCAATCTCAATCTTCTCTTCTGTATTAAGACTTGCCCCCGGAGCCTGTTCACCATCCCTTAATGTTGTATCAAAAAATATAATCTTATCCATAATTCAAATTTTCCTATAAACCTTCCATGGATATATAAAGCTCAAATTCCATAAAATCATCTTTCTTTATTGCGGTACTGCCGATAGATTTTATATTCTTAATTATATCGCTTACCTGCACAAACTTTCTAAAATCTTGCTTCCGGTTCTCATGCTCCAAATCATCAGTTCCGTATTTTAAAGTTGAGGCAAACATCGAAACAATAGGATCAATATATTCTTTAGGATTCATATACATCAAAGTATAGAATTCAGGCTGCAAATTATTATAAACATGCGAAAACCTAACGCTTTCATCTAAACTCAACAGTCTTCCCTGATAGGCGCTAATCGTCTGTTGCGCTAAAGACTTATTAGTGCTTATAGCCAAATAGTCTCCTAAAAAATAATACGAAGGCGATAAAACATCCTCTGATATCCATAAAGAAAGGGGATTTCCGGATAATAGCTTTAAAGAATGTATATCTACTCCGGAAAAATCACTTAATTCAACAGACACGGCTTTTGACGAGACCTGTTCTTCTATAGTACTGCTAAGCGTATCCGCCTCTTGACTAATAGCCGTTTTTTTATCTTCACCTTCATAATGTTGCGCTTTATTTACTTTAGCGCTTCCTACATTCATCAATTCAGCCTGACTATTGATTCCATTCGCCATTCTTTGCCAAAGTCCACCGATAACATTTTCTATATTGGGTCTATCCGTAATTTGAATACAGGCAAACATTTCCGGAAAACTTAAACTAAGAGGTTCAGCCTGAGATTGTATAACAGCAAGCGGAATATCTATAGGCTTAAAACCGGCGAAGCTAAAACCATACTCCTCCCCCAAATAAGGTAAAACATCTTTCTCAAAGTCAAAACCTAATATTGAAGCAAGGTCAACCGGAAACTGCCCGCGACTGTTAATATCTCCTTCGCCTAAATCATCAGCAGCATCTGATATACTCTTTTCAACATATGATCTCATCTCTTTTAGATATTCCCAGGCAAGCTTTATATCACCGGCATTACCCACAGAAACCATGGCTACATCTAATGGGGTAAATTCTAATGCTTGAGCTTGCGCAATATCTATGCTTTCAAACCATTCTCGCCAACTCTTCATCAAAGAAAGATCTTCTTCTTTCTCTTCTAATTTAACATAGGCCCGGACGATAAAGTACAAGCCATCATTTAGAATAATTTGCGCAAAATAACTATTTATCGGATTAAACTCAGAATTAAATTTATATTCGTCTTTTTCCGGAAGGACGCTCATAAAGCTTTCAAGGCTATCCACCTCAGAATAAACCCAGCAGAAATAATCACTTGATAATTTATCCCTGGCCCGGATAAAATCGGCCTCTTTTGAAATGCTCCCTTCGTATTCGTTTTTTACTAAATCTATTGCTTCTTTTAAGAGTTTCGGACTATTGCCTAAAATAAGAACATCACCTAAAACAAGATAAACTAAATCCTCTTTGAGACTTTTGTGTTTTACGGAATTAACTCGAAAACCTTTATACTTCTGAGACGTAACAGAACAATGCTTATCAACCTTAGAAAAAGAACTTAAAATCACTTCTTTTACTTTAATTGTTTTATCGATACGGCTTGCTAAAATAACATCAAATTCCGGCTGATCAGAAACCATCTTTCGAAAAAAGATCCCAAATACCACGTCTTTACCTAAAATAGCTAATATTTCTTTTTCACCGAGCCAATTAAGGCTAGCTTTTTCTTTTAGCGAGTCTAATTCTTGATTGTTCGTAATAAGGGGAGAATTAATAATCTTAGAATATAAATCTGAAAGCTTAATCTTGTTCCAGGTCTTATCCAGATTATGTACGGAGGCATACGCTAAGGCGTGTTGAGGCAACAAATCCGTGAGGTCTTGAATTTCTACGAAAGGAGCCCACATTTGCAAATACGCAAATACACCAACTGCCAGTATCAAAAGCAGACTAAACACTAAAATCAGTCTTTTAGTATTCATAAAAACACCCTTGCATGTTTTATAACTTTATTATGATTTTTTCTTCATCCGCAGTGATGCGCTTGGCTTACTTGCCTTCGCTGCGCATCCAGGGCATCATGCCTCTTAATCTCTTTCCTACTGCCTCAATTGGATGGTTGTCGCCTTCCTCTAAAAGCTTATTAAATACGGGCCTTCCTTCTTCATTCTCTTTAATCCATTCCCGGGCAAACTTTCCGCTTTTTATATCTTTCAGCATTTTTTTCATTGCTTTTCTAGTTTTATCAGTGATAATTCTAGGTCCCCGCGTTACGTCTCCGTAACAAGCAGTATCTGAAACTCGCCTGCGCATACCGGCTATGCCTGTTTCCTGGATTAAATCCGTAATCAACTTTAACTCATGTAAAACTTCAAAATAAGCAATCTCCGGCTGATAACCTTCTTCAATTAAGGTATCGAATCCTGCCTTAATCAACTCAGTTACTCCTCCGCATAAAACTGCCTGCTCACCAAAAAGATCTGTTTCTGTCTCCTCGCTAAATGTCGTCTCAATTACACCCGCGGTTGTCCCTTTAATTGCTTTAGCATAAGCAAGCGCTATATCCTTTGCGTTACCAGACGCATCTTGATGGATAGCTAAAAGACACGGAACCCCCTTACCTTCTTCATACATGCGACGCACCAACGCTCCCGGACCTTTGGGCGCTATCATAATCACATCTACTTTTCTAGGAGGCTTAATCTGCTTAAAACGAATATTAAAACCATGTGAAAACACTAAAACTTTACCTTTTTTTAAATACGGCTTGATAGATTCGCTGTAAACTTTTGCCTGCAGGTGATCCTGAGTTAAAATCTGTATAACATCCCCTTTTATTGCTGCCTCCTGAGCAGACACAGGAGTAAATCCGTCTTCTTCAGCCTGTTTAAAATTTGCTGTCCCTTCAAGTTCGGATACTATTACGTTGATACCGCTATCCCGAAGACACAAGCTTTGTCCCCTGCCCTGAATTCCATAACCGATAATGGCTACTGTTTTATCTTTTAACAAATTCAAATCCGCATCGTTGTCATAATAAATCTTTAACGCCATTTCTCCTCCTTATTTAACAATCGCTATTCTACCCGTTCTAACTAATTCCTTTATACCAAAAGATTTTAACTTCTCAAGAAGCGCAAGCGTTGCATGTTGGTCACTGCATAACTCAATTACAACATAAGAATCCTTGGTTTCTAAAATCTTAGCAGAGGATTTTTTAACCAATTCCTCAATATCCTTTTTATTCTCTTTGGTGAAATCAACCTTAAAAAGCATGAGTTCCCGGTCAAAAAAATCTTTACCGGTCAAATCCAAAACCGTAATAACATCAATTAATTTATGAAGCTGTTTTTTAATCTGGTCAAGTATCCTCTCGTCTTTAGCATCAACAACAAGGGTCAAACACGAAACACTCGGATCCTCTGTTTCTCCTACTGCCAATGACATGATATTAAATCCGCGAGCACTAAACAAACCCGCAATACGTGCCAGTACCCCAAACCTATTCTCGACTAACGCTTGTATTGTATGCTTCATTTTTCTCCGTATTATTAATTTAGTTTTTTCTCTTCTACCAACTTAAAAAGAGCACCTGTTACATTTTTATCAACCTTACCAGCCTGCACCATAGCCTCAAGCTCTTTTTTAGCCTGAGCAATACTTAGAGCCTTTCTATAGGGCCTATCGGTAATCATGGCATCAAAAATATCCGCTACAGTTAATACTCTCGTAACCAACGGAATAGAATCAGCCTTTAATCCATCAGGATAGCCGGAACCATCTAAAAATTCATGGTGGTGCTTTATTGGATTTATAATATGCACAAAATTCTTTAATGGCTTAACTATGCCTTCTCCAATCTGAGGATGTTTACGCATAAGCAGCATCTCTTCATTATTTAATTTTCCGGGCTTATGCAGAATTTCATCGGTTATACCGATTTTTCCGATATCATGCAGACGCGCGGCATCTCTTAATATATTTAAATCTTTCTCTTCTAAACCTAGAAATTCAGCAATTTTTAAGGCATATTTAGAAACACGCTCTGAATGCCCCCTGGAATAACGGTCCTTTGCTTCAACTGCCAATGCTAAAGCAGATATGGTCTCAAAATATACCTTCTCTACCCTTACATTCAAAGCAGCATTCTCAAATGAAGTTGCTATCTGATAAGCTATGTTAGAAAGAACTCCCAACTCTTCCTCGGAAAAACTCAAACCCGCTTTCTTGCCGCTTATGCATATCGCACCCCAAACTTTATCGTTTATAATTAAGGGGGTCGATATTAAAGGCGGAGAAAATAAAGAATCTCCCTCTTTCTCATCTAAAGATGGAACCAATAAAGGCTTTCTTTCTTTAGCTACCCAACCTACTGTTTCATCACCTAATTTTATCTCTCTCGGAACGTCTTTTTTATTAATTCCCGTTAACGCCTTAAGCTTTAAAATACCTTTTTCTTCATTAAGAAAAAATATTACTCCTCGTTTTGCCCCTAAAGCTTCAACAATTGTCTCTAGAGTAAATTGTATAACTAAGTCAAAATTATCCACTGACTCAACCGCCTTGCCGATTCTAGATAAAATCTGATAAAGAGCTTTCTTTGTTACCTTGAGTTCTCGTACGCTCTCCTCTAAATTAATAATAATATCGCTAAATACCTTGGCTAGTTGGGTTACTTCCCCCTCTTCTTCCCCTTTGGCCAACTCTAAGATAGTTTTTTTATCAATCCTATCTAAGTCAAAGGTAGTTTCCGTAAGTTTATTACTTAATAAGGCTATTTTTACCAAAAAGCTTCGTGTACCCCAAAACCCTAAAACCGAAAATACAACCGCGATGCTCAATAAAACTTTAGGATTTATTTGCGCGACATCTATCCCGGCCCCTGTTGTGCGCTGAAAAAGAATATAAACCAATATAATAAAAGGGATGACCGATGCTACTAAAAAATATACATAAAACTGTTTTACAATCGATTTTTGTTTAACAGATTTTATTTTCATAGATAGTTTAAGCCATGCCACCCATCATACGGTTGATGGCTTCACCTGCCGGAACCATAGGAAATACATTTTCTTCCGGCTCAACAACAAAATCAAGTAAAACTGTATTATCAATAGATATCGCCTTCTTTATTGCGGGGACAACATCCTCTTTCTTTGTAATACGCAATCCAACAGCACCGTAAGCCTCAGCTAATTTTACAAAATCAGGATTTTTAAGCTCTGTCTGAGAATATCTACGATGATAAAATAACTGCTGCCACTGCCTAACCATCCCCAAGAATCCATTATTTAGTATAGCTATTTTTACAGGTAGTTTATTATTAACCGCGGTTGAGAGTTCCTGAATATTCATCTGGATAGAACCGTCTCCTGCGATATCAAAAACTAATTTTCCCGGCTTTCCCAGCTGTGCCCCGATTGCGGCCGGAAAACCATAACCCATAGTACCTAATCCACCGCTTGAGATATAACTACGGGGTGAGGTATATTTATACCACTGAGCCGCCCACATCTGGTTCTGACCTACCTCAGTTGTAATTATGGCATCTCCCTTAGTTACCTCATAAATCTTCTCTACAACAAACTGCGGTCTTAATTTATCATCATCTTTATATTTAAGGGGGTGCTTTTCCTTCCAATCAAATACCTGCTTAAGCCAGGCCTTTGTATCAGGCGGAGTTATAGCCTTATTTAATTTTTCTAAAATATTCTTTGCGTCTCCCACTATAGGAATATCAACCTTAACATTCTTGCTGATAGATGAAGGATCAATATCAATATGGATAATCTTTGCGTGCGGAGCAAAAGTATCAAGACGCCCGGTAACTCTATCGTCAAATCTAGCACCCACAGCAATTATTAAGTCAGACTCCATTATGGCATAATTTGCATAAGCCGTACCATGCATTCCTAACATACCTAAAGATAACTTATGTCTTTCATCAAACCCGCCCAGACCCATAAGCGTAGTTGTCACCGGAGCATTAATTTTTTCAGCCAGCTCTTTTAATTCCTTATTTGCCTCTGAGATAATTACACCGCCTCCGGCATAAATTATAGGACGCTTGGCCTTTGCGATTAATTTAGATGCTTTCTTAATCTGTCCCGGATGGCCGAAATAAGTAGGGTTATAACTTCTTATTTTACAGACATCAGGATATTTAAATTCGGCTGAGGCATTTTGAATATCAACAGGCAAATCAATAACAACGGGGCCAGGCCGGCCGGTTGAGGCGATATGAAACGCCTCTTTTATAATACAAGCTAAATGTTTTACATCCTTGACTAAATAATTATATTTAGTAATCGGGCGCGTTATTCCTGTAACATCTGCCTCCTGAAAGGCATCGTTACCGATTAGGCTGGTTTTTACCTGGCCGGTAAAAGCAACCATCGGTATAGAATCCATATACGCTGTAGCTATACCTGTAACAAGATTTGTGGCCCCCGGGCCGGAAGTTGCGATACAAACCCCTGTCTTTCCCGTTACGCGGGCATAACCATCCGCAGCATGAGCTGCTGCCTGTTCATGCCTGGTTAAAATAAATTTAATCGGAGCATCATAAAGTTTATCAAAGACAGGGAGAACGACTCCTCCCGGATAACCAAATAATACCTTAACATTTTCTTTAAGTAATGCCTGAACAAAAATCTCCGCACCAGTTATTTTCATATCGAATGAAGCCATGACTTATGTGTTGCCATAGGCCACCATAAGTCATTCGGCTGAATTTGATCCTTGACATCAAAGATGTCAAGGATTAGTTCACACTTATACTTTACATCACTCCGTTCTGTAAAGCATGTTCTCACTTAACTATTGCTCCTGTGCTGGCTGAAGTAACCAACTTTGCATACCTTGCAAGATATCCAGTTGTTATTTTAGGTTTAATAATTTTTAACTTACGCTTACGCTTTTTTAATTCTTCAGCATCTACGCAAAGAGTAAGTTTTCGTTTTGTAATATCTATTTGGATTTTATCACCGTCTTCTATTAGCGCGATAACGCCCCCTGCTGCTGCTTCCGGTGAAATATGTCCGATACATGGGCCTTTGGTGCCCCCGGAAAATCTTCCATCGGTAATAAGAGCAACATCATCTTCTAAACCCAGGCCCACGATTGCAGAAGTAGGCGCAAGCATCTCACGCATGCCAGGACCGCCTTTAGGCCCTTCATAACGAATAACTACACAATCACCTTTTTTAATTTTACGCCCTAATATATCTTTCATGGCAGCTTCTTCCGAATTATAAGTACGCGCGCGCCCGGTAAATTTCATCATCTTTAAAGATACTGCTGATTGCTTAACCACGGCACCGTCAGGAGCAATGTTACCGTATAAAACAGCAATACCGCCTTCCTTACGATATGCTTTCTTCTCTGTTCTTATAACATCATCATCAATAATTCTAGCCTCATCCGCTATTTGTTTTGTTGTTTTACCGTTTAAAGTAGGCACGTTATGGATTTTATTCTTTAGTCTTTTTAAAACTGCGGGAATTCCTCCGGCATACTCTAAATCTTCCATCATATGCAGCCCTGCCGGCTCAATACAGGAAATATTCGGTACTTTTTTGCTCAATCTATCAAACGTCTTAAGCGGCAAATCTATCCCCGCCTCATGCGCGATTGCCTTAATATGCAATACTGTATTTGTAGAACCACCTAAAGCCATATCCACCATTATTGCGTTCTCAAAAGCATCCTTTATCATTATATCGCGAGGTTTTATATTTTTACGCACTAGCTCGACTATTTTCTCACCTGATTCTTCCGCTATTCTTTTTTTCTTAGCAAGCACTGATAATGATGTCGCGCAACCCGTTAAAGACATACCTAAAGATTCGGTAACGCAAGACATGGTATTTGCCGTATATAACCCCTGGCATGATCCGGCACCGGGACAAGCCTCCTGTTCTAAACAACTAAGCTCATCCTTTGAAATCTCACCTTTTTTTGCACGCGCTAAAGCTTCAAAGGTATCATGCACAAACGCAAGCTTTCTTGAGCCCATTTTACCCGAGAGCATCGGCCCGGCAGTCACAATTATAGTGGGAACGTTTAGACGGGCTGCTGCCATAAGCATACCGGGAGTAATCTTATCACAATTCGTCAGACAAACCACTCCGTCAAACGCATGCGCCTGAACTACTGATTCAAGCGAATCCGCAATAAGCTCACGTGAAGGTAAAGAATAATGCATTCCCAAATGCCCCATGGCAATACCATCACATATACCAGGAATCCCTGAGAAAAAAGGAACCCCACCCGCAGAACATACTCCCCTTTCAATAAATCTTTCTAAATCCCTCATGCCGATATGGCCGGGGATTATATCCGAAAAAGAAGTCGCCACCAGTATAAACGGCTTACTGAGTGATTTTTTTCTTATACCTGTGGCATATAAAAGTGCACGATGCGGAACACGCTCTATCCCTTTTTTAATCCTGTCTGAACGCATATATACCTCATTTGTTTTAGCCAATTTTTGCATTACAAGAACAATATCAACGGATTAGCCGGAAGAAAAAAGTGCAATGCAAAAATTTTGGTTACCCCGATCCCCTGCAATCTAAAAGATTGCGGGGACTTAATCCTGGGAATTCTCTTGGAATTCCTCAGGGCAAGCATGATTAAATCTCGTCGAGATTTAATCCACGGGGATATACCCACCTCATTCCTTTAAAGGTGGGGTATTATCAGTCGGCCCTACGGGCTAATTTTTCTATTGAAAAATTTGGGTTAATCTGCGCCGGAGGCATCAATCTCACCTGCGTGTGATGTAACATTTGGCACAACTTTTACAAATTTTATATATTTATCAATTAATTCTTTAGTATTCTGAATTTTTAATTTCTGAAACAGAAAATCAAATTTATCCTCTAATTCTTTTCCTATTTTAGAATGTATTTCATCTGATAAATTAGTCAAATCATTCTTAAAAGCTCCCAATGCTTTTTTCCTGGTTTTATAGATAAATTGGTCTTCTGTCTCACCCTCTTTTTTTTCAGAAGATAAATTCTCACCGAGCCAGGAATATATCTTCTTCTTTAACTCAACAGGAAAAGCCTCGCTTTCAAAAATCATATTTTGGAATTGTGTTGCCAAATGTACTTCTACCGTCTCAACCTCGGGAAACTTTCCAAAGGCATCATCCGGAAGAGTAGATGCTCCATGCTGCACTGCCCCTCCCATGCCATGTTTTACGCGCGCAAGCTCTGAAAGTATCTTTAGAGTATCAAAATCAAGTTTTACTTTAGCAATGCTTCCATCAGGCAAAACAATTCCACCATGAGAAGTACCAGTCTGAACACTAACTTTACTCATTCCGGCATCGTCTCCCAAATATTCTTCATACCCATCCATAAAAGCCTCTAATTCTTCGGGCGTTGAATTGGCACTTCCTACTTCTCCTATCTCTCCTCCCACTGAAACCGTAATACCTTCAGGCTCAATACTTCTAATATATTTTGTGAGCTCGGCACATGCTTCATAATTTAAACGCTGCTCTTCTTTTTTATCCGTCTTTGTCAAATCAACCAGGGTTGATGAATCAATATCAATATTATAAAATCCTGAATCTACAGCCTCTTTAATCAAAGTTTTTAAATTATCCATCTCCTTATTCGGAGATTCTTTGTATTTTTTGGGGTTTACTTGTGTATGATCAGCTTGAATAAATATCGGCCCTTTATATCCTTCCTTAACCGCTGCGGCCAGGCATACACCGCAATATTCAACAGGGCGCTGATCAGTATACCCCATCTCTGACTTAGCAATCTCAAAAATAAAAGCACCGGCATTATGTTTCTTAGCTACGCGTATAATCGCGCGGGCTAAAACATACGTAAGACCTCTTATATTTATCGCAGGCACTGTAAATCCTGAAAATTCTCCCTTGCCGCGGGCAATATAGAAATCATGGATTGAAGCAGGATATACGCCGGCATCCTGGGCAACCTGCCAAATTTTTAAGAAATGCTCTTTCTTTTTGCTTATATCAACTTCTAAAATTAAATCTTTTACTAAATTATCGATGTCCGTCATTATCCTTATCTCCTATTTTTTATGTTAGTATTTTAATCAACTGGCAAAGATTATCTACTTTTAATTCTTTTTTCTTAAACGCTACGTCCAAAGACACGGCATTTATTTCATCATTTAATACGCCGACAGCCTTACCGAATTGACCTTTTAATAATAAATCTACTGCCGCAGCTCCAAGACGCGTGGCTAAAATTCTATCTTTTGCCGTCGGGATTCCCCCTCTTTGAACATGGCCCAGAACAGCAACTCGTGTCTCAAGATTAGTTAATTCTGTAATTTTATTGGCGATATCATCGGCTCGCGCTGCACCCTCGGCAACAATAATTATCCAGCTTATTTTACCCCGGATGTTGCCTTCTGTAATATTTTCGGCAATCTCCTTTATATCAAATTTCTTCTCCGGAATTAAGACATTTTCCGCCCCGCCCCCGATTGCTACCTGAATAGCAATAAAACCACAATCTCTACCCATTACTTCTACAACAAAAATTCTCTCCATAGAAGTGCATGTATCGCGAATTTTATCAATAGCCTCAAGCGCGGTATTTACAGCTGTATCGGAACCGATTGTAGCATCTGTTGCGCCTATATCGTTATCAATTGTTCCGGGAAGACACACGCAGGCAACACCATGTTTTGTAAATAACGCATGCGCTCCCTGATAACTACCATTCCCGCCGATAATAACCAAGGCGTCAATATTATGCTTTTTTATTGTCTTAACCGCTCTTTCTTTGCCTTCGTCTTTTAAAAACTCAGGGCATCGGGCAGTTTTTAAAATCGTACCACCCTTACTTATAATACCTGAGACAGAGCGATGTGTTAATTCTATTACCTCATCATCAATTAAACCCTGATAGCCGCGCATAATCCCAACTACCCCAAGCTTCTGGTGAGTCGCATATCTAACCACGCTTCTAATGGCAGCATTCATCCCTGAACCATCGCCGCCAGAGGTTAAAACGCCTATTTTCTTTATGCCCATTTACTTTCCCCAGTTAAAATATCTTGTATTGTTTCATTTAAATAAACCTGGCTATTTTTTCACTCAGGACGATTTTTTTAACGTAAAGATCTTCCACAATTTTGGCGGCTGCGGAACTCGTTCGTCGGGGCTTACGCCCGCGGGACGAACTCGGACATCCTCGCCGTCCAAATGTTTCCACGTTTGAATTCCCGAAATTGTTCAAGATCTTTTACTAAAAATCATGTTCGTTTAAAAATAACCTACTTCATTTAATTGTTTAGACGCATAAATACAAAATATTTTAGCTATCCTTAAGTTCCTTCCTGCCAACTAGCTAGATATTTCTTCTGCTGAGGTGTCAATGTATCTATTTTTATCCCTAAAGACTTCAGTTTAAGTCTTGCAATATTCTTATCCATATCCTCAGGAATTTTATAAACTTTATTTTCCAATTTTTTATAATTATTTTTAATGTACTCGGCAGATAAAGCCTGGTTTGCAAAAGACATGTCCATTACCTGAGCAGGATGCCCTTCAGCAGCAGCCAGATTTATCAGCCTTCCTTCAGCTAAAAGGCAAATAACCCTTCCGTTGGGAAGCGTATATTCCTCAACAAATTCACGGATAACTCTTCTATTCTTACTTATCTTCTTTAAACCGTCAATATCAAGCTCTACATTAAAATGCCCGGAGTTTGCGACAATCGCGCCGTTTTTCATTTTGGCAAAATGCTCTCGTCTTATTACATTTATATCGCCTGTTAAGCTAATAAAAATATCCCCTATTTTTGAGGCATCCGCAATTGTCATGACCTGGAAACCATCCATATTTGCTTCAAGTCCACGTACGGGATCTACTTCAACAACAATCACTTTAGCACCCATACCTTTAGAGCGCATCGCAACACCCTTACCGCACCAACCGTATCCGCAAACTACAACATATAACCCGGCAATCAGTCTATTTGTCGCCCGTATTATACCATCAAGCGTAGACTGCCCCGTACCATATCTATTATCAAACAAATGCTTTGTCTCCGCGTCATTAACGGCAATAATAGGACACTTAAGAACACCGTCATTTTCCATGGCTCGCAGACGAATAACTCCCGTAGTAGTTTCCTCTGTGCCGCCTAAAGGATTAAGTTTTCCTTCTTTATGTATGATAGAGACTAAATCCGCTCCGTCATCCATGGTAATATCCGGCTTAGCATCAAGTACTGCCTTTATATGCTGATAATAAATTTTGTTATCTTCACCCTTAATAGAAAATACAGGAATCTTGAGGTCTTTTACTAAAGAAGCTGCTACATCATCTTGCGTAGAGAGCGGATTTGAAGCGCAAAGATAAACCTCTGCTCCTCCTGTCTTAAGTACACGCATCAAATTTGCTGTTTCAGTAGTTACATGCAGACATGCCGCAAGCCTTAACCCTTTTAGCGGTTTTTGCCTTCTAAAACGCTCCTCAATAAAATCCAATACAGGCATATTCTGACGCGCCCATTCAATGCGTAGCTTTCCTTTTTTTGCTAGCTTTAAATCCTTGATGTCGTACTTCATTATTCTTTAACCTCCTATTTACTTATAGATTAATTTATATTTTACATACTTACCTAATAACAAAATAAAACTTTAATTTTTAAGCGTCTTTTAATAATGCCTTTATTTTATCAGTTCTTTCCCATGTAAAACCTTCACTGCTTCTTCCGAAGTGACCATAAGCTGCGGTTTTTCTATATCTGGGCTTGAGCAAATCAAGACTACCAATTATCCCTTTAGGTGTTAATTCAAAATGTTTACGGATTAATTTTATTAATTTGTCCTCAGGAATATCACTTGTCCCATAAGTCTCGACCATTATTGAAAGAGGATCAGCTTTTCCAATAACATAAGCCAACTGTATAAAACACTTCTTAGCTAATTTTGCAGCAACAATATTCTTTGCAATATAGCGCGTCATATAAGCCGCGGACCTATCAACCTTCGTGGGATCTTTTCCGGAAAAAGCACCGCCTCCGTGAGAAACTGTCCCTCCATATGTATCAACAATGATCTTACGACCGGTCATACCCGTATCAGACTGCGGACCGCCAACAAGGAACTTACCGGTCTGATTAATATAATACTTTGTATTTTTATCGACTAAATCCTTCAATATAGGCTTTGCGATCGCTCTGATTATTTCATTTCTTGATTTTTGAGTAATAAACTGACCCGATTTATCTAAAATATCTTCGGTATGCTGAGAAGCAATAACTACAGAATCTACTCTCTTGGGCACATCATTCTCATAGACAACAGCAACCTGAGTCTTTCCATCCGGACCCAGATAATCTAGAATTCCTTCTTTACGTACCTGCGCGAGACGCTCAGAAAGTCTATGTGCCAGATGTATAGGCATAGGCATTAAATCAGGCGTTTCATCACAGGCATAGCCAAACATCATTCCCTGATCTCCTGCCCCGCCTGTATCCACTCCCTGGGCAATATCCGGAGATTGATTATGAATAGCATTTAATACCGCGCATGTCTCATAATCAAGTCCATACCGTGTATGCGTATATCCAATATCTTTTAAAACACCTCTTACTAAATTATGAACATCAACATAACCATCAGTAGTTATCTCGCCGCCTACTATGGTTAATCCCATTGTGATATAAGTCTCACAGGCAACTCTACCTGTAGGATCCTGTTTTAAAACACTATCTAAAACAGCATCAGATATCTGATCACAAACCTTATCCGGATGCCCCTCAGTTACAGATTCAGAACTAAACATACGTTTATGTACCTTTTTCACAAAATCCTCCTCAAGATGAGCAGATAAATTACAGAGTATTAACGATGTAACTTATAACTGCGAGTTTTACCCCGCCCACGGCGGGGTAAAATTAAACATCTACTTAATTATACTTTGGTGTTTATCTTTTTATACCCAAAAACCGCGTAAATATCTCATCGGCTTTCTTATAGGAATCAATATCTCCGATATCATACCAATGACCACGAAACACATAAACAAACACCGGCTCTTTTTTATACAACCAATCGATATAATTACCCGTGGCATCATTTTTGCGCAAACTTTTGGCCTTTTTTAAATATTCAGCAGTTAATCCTAATTTTTCCCGCGGCATATAATAAAGACACATCGCAACGAGTGTTGACTCAGGTATTTTTGGCTTCTCGCAAAAATTAGCTACGCGGCTATTTTTATCTATCTTTACTACTCCGTACTTTGAAGCTAAGCTTTTATTGCCGATATTATGCAAACCTATTAAAAGCGAAGGCTTATTTTTCAAGGCACTCTTTAGAAAATCATTCAATCTCCAGGTAAAAAGATTATCCCCCCCTAAAATTAAAAGATCATCACGGATTTTTTCTTTTTGAATCACAAAATCTATATCACCCACTGCGCCGATACGCGCTGACTCCTCCTTAGTTCCATCATTAATTATTTTTATGCGCGGATTGGATTTTTTTCTCTTCTTGCTAAATTTGATATTCTTCGCCCAATCTTTAAAATTACCAAAAAATTTATCATTAGTTACAATAAATATTTCATCTATTTTCTCAATCTCCTCTAAACTATCTATAAGATAATTAATTATAGGCCTACCCGCAACCTTAAGCAATGGCTTGGGTGTATTTTGTGTTAAAGGATATAGACGCGTAGCATATCCTGCTGCTAAGATTAATGCTTTCACCCCGTCTCTTCCTTTCTTAGATTTAACCCGGCCCTTAGGAAGGGCGGGGTTCATAATGGAATAGCGCTAAATGCTCTTTTATCAGCTAAGAAACAATTATCGAAATTATATTTACCCGGATTATTAAGAAAATCTAACTTTTCTGCTGTTTCCAAAATATTATATATGGGCTTATCAAAAGAAATCCCGAATTCCTCAATAGATGGGATCGAATGCATAACTCGAATATCCGGTAAATTTTTATAAGAATTATTTTTAATGAAATCGAATTCTCCGTCATTATTCGTAACAAAATAAGCTGCCCCTTTAGCTTTCTTATATATAGAATAATCAGATTCTAGTTTTACTGATATCCAATTAGCACTCACCAAAGGAAGATTAACAGATGGATTTATCAAAATGTGCCCATACCCAGGAGGTATTACAATTTTCTCCTTGGCCTTTGCCCGGATTAAAATAACATCCTCTATTTTTAACGGGTCCTCTACAGCGGACTTCTGTAAAATACATAATGCCTCCCCCCATAAAATCTCATAAACTTCAGGATAAGAATTAGAATGGTAATGTCCGAAAGTTTTTACGAATTCTTCTCCTAGGAACCCTGAGGCTATAACAGTCACATCGTATCGCAGGCTATTGCGTTGTATTTTATCGCAATCATTTATGCGGGATAAACCGCGATACATATAATAAATACCTTCTTGCATTTGCTCATTTTTACCTAAAAGAACATCCTTCATCTCGCTTGCATTACGCACTAAAGCTTTCCGGCTAGCGATATCATTTCCAAAGATCAATTCTAAATTTTTTAAATTCAGTTTTAATGCCAACCCTGAATTTATTTTTAAGTTAATCATTTCAATGAAACCATAACTTATGGAAGCCGCAGGCTAAACATAAGTTATCTGGCTGAATGACTCCGATAGCTGCAAGAAAATTTATATCTCTAGAAATTTTCGAGCGTTTTGCTATTGGAGTACCTCCTCTATTTGTAAATCTCCGGTATTATTTCTCTTAACTTTTTCTTGCTAAATTTTTCTACTTCCTTACCGGTAGAAAGAGTAAGGACTTCCTCTGCTATTTTTTTCGCCTGATCCATAGTTACAGCGCGCACAAGCTGTTTTATCTGTGGAATCATTTTTGAAGGCATACTAAATTTATCCAACCCCATACCTAAAAGAATAAGAACAAATATCGGATCGCCGGACATCTCTCCACACATCCCCACCCAGATATTATTCTTATGACCATCTTCGATTATCCTTTTAATCAAACGTAATACCGCAGGATGTGCCGGTTCATACAGATAAGCAACCTTTTCATTCGTTCTGTCTACCGCTAACGCATACTGAATTAAATCATTTGTTCCAATACTGAAAAAATCTGCTTCTTGACCTACTAAATCAGCTGTCATCGCAGCAGACGGAACCTCTATCATTGCGCCTATTTCAACATCTTCATTGAAAGGTATTTTTTTAGACCGTAATTCAACCTTTACATCATCCATCATCTGATTTGCCTGACGCATCTCTTCGATACCGGAAATCATCGGATACATAATCTTAATATTCCCATGGACCGAGGCGCGCAAGAGTGCCCTTAACTGAACCTTAAATATATCAGGCCGGGCAAGGCAAAACCTAATCGCTCTCCAACCTAAAAAAGGAAGCATATCATGCGGAATCTGGAGCTGCGAGATAAATTTATCTCCTCCTAAATCTAATGTCCTGATTACTACCGAATGCGGACTCATTTTTTGCGCAACTAATTTATAAGCCTCGTAATGTTCTTCCTCGGTGGGCAAGCCGCGCCTATTCATATAAAAATATTCCGTTCTATACAAGCCTATCCCTTCGGCTCCATGATCAATTACAAAAGGAATTTCTTCAGGCAACTCAATATTTGCGGCCAGCTCTACCCGTCTTTTATCCTTTGTCTGCGCGGGCAGCGCTTTTAATGAAAGAAAAGACTCATCCTGGGCCAAAATTTTATCTTTAGCCTTATTGTATTGAGTAATTGTTTTCTTATCAGGATTGATAACTATAACTCCCGCCGTACCGTCAATAATTATAGTATCACCCTCATTAATACGCGAGGTAGCAATCTCAACCCCTACTACCGCGGGAATTTCAAAAGATTTTGCCATAATCGCGGTATGAGAAGTCTTACCTCCGATATCGGTAATAAAGCCAATGACATTTTTGCGGTGCATAGCAGCTGTATCAGACGGAGAAAGATCATGAGCAACTACAATAACCTTTTCCTCAAATTCGGAAAGACTCTTTTTCTTTTTTCCCGAGAGGGCGCGCAGCACACGTTTACCAACATCATTAATATCGGCAACCCGCTCTCTTAGATACTCATCTTCCATTCGAGAAAAAACATTTATATATTTATTAAGCATTCCCTGAAATATATACTCTACGTTGACCTTCTCTTTCTTGATGCGTGAAATAACCTCTTCAATCAACATCCTATCTTCTAAAACCAACAAATGGGCATCAAAAATCTGCGCCTGCTCCTGATCAAGCTCTTGAGACACCTTCTTCTGAAGGGCAATTAGATCTTTATGTGTCTGAATAAGCGCTTCTTCAAAACGCACAATCTCCAAAGCTATATCAGAGTCAGAGATTTTACGCTTAGAAACATCATAGTCCTCTTTGCCTAATAGATAAACCGGACCAATAACAATCCCGCTGGATGCAGGTATCCCCTTTATTATCTCATTCATCGCGAGCTAAAAGCCTTTCTAGTTCTAAAATTGCCTCTTCGGCATCAGATCCTATCGCCTCAAGAACAATTTCACTTCCTCTAGTTGCTCCAAGTGTCAAAATCCCCATAATTGACTTACCATTTACTACCTCATTATCCTTCCCCACAGTTATTTGAGAATCAAACCTATTGGCAATCTGCACAAATAAAGCTGCGGGTCTGGCATGTAATCCCTGCTTATTTTTCACAATAATATTTTTTTTAATAGATTTTATAGCCATAAATTTATTACAAACTTAAACTAAAAGCAGTCTGCCATATTGAATTTGGCGCTAAATCAATCGGCCAACGAAACAATAAACATAATTCCTGATAAATTTTTTCTATTCCCGATTCGGATTCAGATACCGTCTCAACTGGAAAATGCCATATTTCGACTTCTTCATCAAACTTAAAATCAAATCTAACATTATTCCAGATATCATTTAATTCGAGCTTATTCGCTTTCAACCTTCCTAATTTTCTACTCAATAAATTATCATATATAGAAAAATTAAATTCTCCGGCAAAGACAGCTTTTATCTGCTCATCGGATTGATTGTTCAAAATATATTTAAATGTTAACTTTTTATTTTTGATAGTAACGGTTTTTATTAAATCTAACTGTTTGCTGTTTATGAAACCGGATTTTTTAAATTTGAGAGTATCAATAATTTTATTAGTTTTTTTTATCAATTCGTTATCGCTGGTTTCAAAGATATACTTACTATTTGAAAAATCACCTAATTCTTTATATTTATCTCTATAGAAATCTTTGACTGTTATGCTTTCATCTAAAAAATGTTCCAAGAAGCAATATCTTGGATTGCGATCATAAAAAAGGTAATCCTTTAATCCCTCCCCCTTGAGCCTATTAACAGCGCCAAAATTAGAAATCTCCTCATCTTTTTCTTTCAAACTCAAAGACGATACGCCTGAGGCGACCTCCTTATGGGCATTCTCCGGCCTGCGCATAATAGTATTTACCAAATTTAGGGATTTATCTTTATAATCCCACTCACAAATACCCGCACCAGCTGCTGGCTTAAAGCAGAATTTAAAGACTTTCGTATTTACCATTATTTCTTCCTGGGCATCAACATCAAAATCAGTTATTTCTATATTGCAATATTCTTTCTTTGAAAAACCATTATCCAATATCTTCTCTGCCTCTATAAGATTCGAATATACTGCCGCGCGCAAATGATTCAAATACAGCCCGCCAAAAACACCATGCCAGTATGAACAATTTGTTTGAGCCATATATAAATGATGCCTTGCCTGTGTTAGTTTTTTATCAGAAAGAGCTGATGTATCCTTTAGCCTATTGCTTAATTGAAGCATCCTCTTATGCATGAAATTTGTTTCGGGATATTTAACAAAGAAATTCCTAAAATACCCACCTGACCATTCATGCATCTCGCGATAACTAGCACAGGGAATATAAGCACGCCCCTTCGGAGCATTGCTCTCCATAAAATCACTAAACCTGTGCGTACTAATCCAATCAGAATTATTTTCAATCTGGGTAAAAAACTTATCTAACCAGCCCTTTTTATATACCCAATTATGCGTCCCCGGCCAGAATCCGAATTTTTCACCATCATCCCCAAATGTAATGGTTAAATCCTCATCTCTTTTAACGGCTTTAGCACGTAAATAATCAATCGTCGCACGAGGCGCTGCAAACGGCATCAGGTATCTAAGTTTTTCGTTCGAAGCAAAAAGCGCAACACTCCTAGTCTCTTCTTCTGTCAAATAATAACCTGATAATTTGTCGATGTCGAAGCCGGCTAATTTAAAATGCCAATCATCTACTACCGTATATTTAATACCGCTACTTGATAATATATGCGGTATCTTTGGCTCCCAAACCCTCTCCGCAAGCCAACCACCTCTAGGCTCAAAATCAAACTTATCTTTAATCAAAGAACTTAACATTGCAATCTGACCGCAAGCATCCCGCAAAGGAATAAGCGAAAGTATAGGCTCATAATACCCCCCGCTAATTATCTCAATTCTACCCTGGCGGATTAAACGCTTTAGTCTTTGGATAAATTCAGGATGTTTAACTAAGAGCCAATCAAGCAAACTTCCTGAATAGTGAAAACATACCTTAATCTTAGGATGCCTGTCTAATACATCAATAAATGGCAAGTAAGCTTTTTCATAAGCATCGCTGAATACTCCAGCAAAATTACCCACTGGCTGATGACAATGTATTGCAAGTAATAAATTAACCCTGGCAGCCCTATTCACCCCGTTAGAGATTTGGTTTACTTTCTTTTTATATAATGTATCCATATCTATAAAAGCTATTTCGCTTCTAAAGTATCGACCTTATTAAACGGTCGCCTCATGGGTGACCTATCTCTAACGGGGTTCATGCCTTTTCTCTTCAAAAAGACCGACTATTATCTGAGTAAGCTTCTCTGAATCGTGCCTGATTACATCTCCAGCTTCAATAATTCCTTCTTCTATAACCTTAAAGCCGGCTTTTTTAATTCTGGCTATATCATTCTTAATCAGGACAGCATCTTCTGTCTTATATTTTGAAATTAACTGTTCCGGAACCTTGGCGGTATTTACTATTACATAATCAATTATTCTGCCTTTAGCATGAGTGATTAAGGCATTTAGATGATCAAACGTGGAATAATTATCTGTTTCTCCATGCTGAGTCATAATATTACAAACATATATTTTTAAAGCACTGGAAGCCGCTATTGCGTCTCTTATTTCTTTAATCAAAAGATTAGGTAAAATGCTGGTATATAAACTTCCTGGGCCGAATACAATAAGCTCAGCATCCTGTATCGCACGCACTGCCTCGGGAGTTGCGGCAACATTATTAGGTTTTAAATATACATTACGTATGGGAGAGTCTTTTGTGGGAATTTGGGCCTCCCCTTCCGTACGACTTCCATCATTATGTTCAGCAACTAATGCTACCTTGCTTAAAGTTGAAGGAATAACCTGACCCCTGATCGCCAAAACCTTGCTTGACTCTTTGACTGCTTTTTCAAAATCTCCTGTTAATTTAGTCATTGCGGTAATAAATAAATTACCGAAACTATGCCCGCCTAAATCTGAACCTTCTTCAAACCTAAATTGAAACAAATCACGCATCATCGGCTCTGTTTCGGCTAAAGCAACTAAACAGTTGCGTATATCTCCCGGAGGTAAAATCCCAAACTGCTGTCTTAAACGTCCGGAACTCCCGCCGTCATCAGCAACAGTAACTATAGCGGCAATATTATTTGTGTATTGCTTAAGGCCATGCAGGAGGGTTGATAATCCGGTTCCTCCTCCAATAGCTACAATCTTAGGGCCTTTTTCTAAATATTTCCGTTCGTAAATAATATCTATCAAGCCTTTACCGGTTTCATTTTCTTTTTGCGGTAGGAACAACCTAATTATAAAAGTTAACAATTCTTTAACGCCAACAAAAATTAAATAAATTCCTAGAGCAATAAGTAAAGCATTAAATATCTTTCCTGTAGTAAGTTTTTGCGTAAAATATCTGGCGGCCCCCAACCTTGAGGCCCCAATCACAGTCAATAAAATTCCTATCACCGGCAGGATTCCCCAACGCTTTACTCCCATCCCGGGATAGAGCCATTTTAAAAAACTATTTTTAATCTTTTGTCTAAATCTTTTTTTCATCTTCCTGTTGGATTATTTTCAAAACAGATTTTTCATCTTCTGCGGATTTTAAACTTTCACGGAAATACTTGTCTTTTAAAAGCCGGGAAATACGCGCAAGCGCTTTTAAGTGCGGACCGGCTGAATCCTGAGGAGCCAAGAGTAAGAAAAATATATAAACCGGCTCTCCGTCTAAAGATTCAAAATTAACCCCTTTCTTTGATACACCGAAAGCGGCGGTAAGGCTACTAACACAATCGCTTTTTGCATGAGGAATACCGACACCCTGACCAATAGCTGTTGAGCCCAGTGCCTCTCGTGCTTTTAAAAGTTCAATAAGTTTATTCTTATTCTTCTTATCTACGTCACCGGCATCAATCAAAACACCAACCAGTTCTTTTAACACGCTATCTTTATCCGCAGATTTAATATTCGCAGAGACTGCCTTAGTTGAAAGAAAATCCATAATCTTCATAATACATAATCCTCCATAATCTAAAAAAATTAAAAATAATTTTCTATTTATAAATGTTAAGCGGGAGACGGGCTTCGAACCCGCGACAACAACGTTGGCAACGTTGTACTCTACCAACTGAGTTACTCCCGCGTAGTCACTCGCTATAGATTATTCAACGCTTATATGTAAATCCACTTTATGGTACTAGCTTCTCTAAAACTTATCTTGTCTATAATGACGCTCACTCCCCATAAGGGCTTCGCCCCTCTGGTGTTCCTCGCTATCGCTCGTCACTGTCACCCCAAAAGCGTGGGGCAAAATTTTCCCCACACCCCTTTGGCTTTTCAGCAACAAACTAAATCCACTCCGTGGATAATTACTAAAAAGCCTTCATTCACCGTTTTCTATATCTCTTCAGTGCGGACGGAGGGAGTTGAACCCCCAAGGGTTTCCCCATATGGTCCTAAGCCATACGCGTATGCCAATTCCGCCACGCCCGCGCACTAATAATATCTTGGCATTTACGGTTTTATTTTTAAAATATGCCGGCTATTTTTAGATAAATTGCCATCCGAAACCAAAAACCCTACACAATAGACCAATCTGCCGCTCCATCGTCATCCTGCGGCTTGACCGCAGGATCCCAGATAATTACAGGGTAATTCCTTCATAGAGATCTTTCCAATCTGGATTATGCTTTTCGATAAGGTCTAATTTCCACTTGCGTTTCCAGAATTTCAAACGCTTTTCTCTTTTGATTGCATTTTCCGCATCCTGATGTTGTTCAAAATAGACCAACTTATCCACCCCATACTTTTCTGTAAACCCAGATACCAATTTATTCTTATGCTCCCATACACGCTTTATTAAAACAGAAGTCACCCCAACATATAAAGTCCCATTTCGTTTGCTAGCTAAAATATAAACAACAAATGACTTTTCCATTGCTTTTTCTGGATTCTGCGATCAAGTCGCAGAATAACAGTCGTTTAATTTTATTTTTCCATCTAGCGTTTGAAATCAGCGGCGGAAAAGCGCAGCTTTTACATCCACTGGATTATTTTGTTATCTATTATTCATTTGGAGTATAGCCACCCCACAAAGAATCAATTGATATGGTCATAGCGTTTTTAGTATTTTTATCTATACATTTTATTTTTTTAAGCCAATCTTTAGTTATCTGATTAGGCATTAATTCTTTTAACTTATTTTCCATTTCTTTTACAACATTGATAGCCTTTTCTGCATGATTTGAACAAAGCTCAAAGGGATTTACAGGTATTTGGGTTTGTCGCCAAATTGCACCTTTTATTGTTTCTATCCACGGATGAGTTTCTTCGCTTTCAAGTATGGTAATTGAGCCTTCATCTAGTGTTCCATCAACGTAAATATCTGGCTTAGGATGGACAAGCCAATTTCTGATTTTTATTAATTCTGCAAAACTTTGAAAAGGTTCGACAGATTTATCAAAGGTTTTCATCGTTTGATTTTTTGTACATATAAGAGGTGCTGTAAACCATTTATCATATAAACTGAGTCGATCAATGCTTTTGCTACCTGATTTAGGTATATAGAAATCTGCTAATACTAGATTAATAAGAGATTCACAGGTGAAAATAGCAGAAAGAATAGCGTGGCGTGCATGAAGACTTTTTAATTTTGATTTTTTTTCTTCTTCTTGTTTCGCCCAAAGAGCAAACATTTCAGCATCCTTTGAATGCAAGTAGTAAAAATTTAATTCTATATTATGAGTTGCTATTTTATTCATATTTTCTCAGATATATGTTATCTGTTCTATTATTGCAGTAGTCTTAGTTTTGACCCACTGGATTTTATATGTTCAATCTTTATCGCCCTTCCACACAAAAGAAATAAAATAAGAATAATTATAACCCATTTCAAAATTAAATCAGTATTTTTAATTAACCATAATATTACTAATTTCTTTCTACTCATATTTTTCTTATAATTTTTATTTACTGTTCACACAATACTGAAAATCAACGACGCAAAAGCTGCACTTTTCCGTCCGCTAGATTGTTTTGTTATTCTTCCGTCATCCTGCGGCTTGACCGCAGGATCCAGATAATTACTGGGTAATTCCTTCAATGACAGTCGTTTAATTTTATTTTTTAATCTAACACAGAAATCAGCGGCTGGTAGCCGACGCCGAAAGGCGGCGGATAACAGTCCGCTGCATTGCCTTGTTAGCATTTAAAATGATCCATAATCTTCAACTTGATAAATATCATCTGGTTCTTCGACATCCCAAGAGCGTTCCTCCAAAGACATATGTTCTAATTTTTGAATAACTTCTTTTTTCTTACCGTCCTCCCAATCATTTAACAGTTTATCAAACATTTTCATAGCCTGTGCTTCTCTAGAATATTTATGCCGATATTCATTTTGAAAATACCAAGCTGAGAAGATAACAAAGAAAGCCACAATTCTTATAAAAATTTGTCTCCGTCTCTGCTGGGAGAACGATAAATTATCCTTGGAATCAATCCACTGTTTGGAAATATATCTTTCTAAGACATAGTAAATACAACCCAATGTAATTAAAAGATAAAAACCATATAGTGTATCCATTTTATTATTTTATCTTATGCTAACAATTAATATACGTATTCACTAGTTTATAGAGTTTTGTGTGGTTCTTTCTGAATAACATGTATAAATAAAATTAGTAAAAAATTGCCGTAACATTTTATAGCGCGATGAATTATGCAATTATAACGTTAAGATGTCCGTACATAGTTGCTCTGTAATATCCTAATATGCAGGGTCTATATAATCTAAAATTCTGGTGAGCCGCCCGTGTCTCGAACACGGCACCCCTACCTTAAACATTAATGTTAGCTGTATGTCGCCATACAGATCAGACTATCCCATCTCCCATAAATTTTAACCAATTTATGGGAGTCTTGATTATAGTCGTTGAACCTTCCCTAAAAAATCTTCATTAGGGCTTGGCTGCGGATTGTCTGCATTCAAGCATTGTTACTCAAAAACTATTGAGTATCTTGAAATACCCCAGGTTTTCCCGCAATTTACAAGATTTTCTACTACTGATTACTCAGCAGCGCCCCCTTTATCGAGGGTAGTGCTCTACCGGATGAGCTAGCGGCCCACAGAATTCAATACTCTGCAAATTATCAATGAACAAAACTAATAAATTTTCTAAACCTGATATGATTTTAATAATAAAGTTAATATTTCTCTCTTAGAAATTCTTCGTTTCCAAATTCCATTTTTTCTGAATGGATTAATATATATTTCGGGAGAGAAATTGATTTTTTTAAAAAATTTTGCTAAATTATTGCGTTCAGAAATTTCGATGTAAACAGCTTCTTTATTTATTCTACCCTTTATACCAAAACTAAACAGCAAATTCCTTACATTTTCAAGTATTAGATATGATTTTTGCGACCCGCGTACACGCCGCTTATCCGCTTTAAAAAAAACACTACCTTCATCATCAAAAAATGCCTTCAAAAATATCTTCTTTCTTAATTGAGACGCGCCATTATTTAAATAAGAAAGCAGCTTGTGTTTACGCTTATTAATATAATCGGCAAACTCTACATTATAAATGCTTAAACCGTAAACACCATTATCTCTTGATTGAATTCTTGGCCTACATCTAAATAATTTATAAATAAGTTTCTTTAGGTGATTAATTTGATACTCATCTTTGCTATAATAAATACAGCCATCATTATCAACCCTGCCATCAAACATAAAATGCGAAACAATATGCACTAAATCATTAGACCACGACTTCGGTTTTATAATTTCCCTGCCGGGAAGACATTTACCTTTTCTAACGTTAACTCTATTTTTATTTTTTATCCTATTTCTATTTCTTATATTTTCCTTTTGTTCTAAACTCAAAGATATATCATTCACGTAACCATAAATAGTACTCCTCGCTAATCCTATTGTTAAAGATATCTCTCCTAAAGAATATCCTTCTATGCGTAGTTTTCTACATTTATCAACGAATTCTGGTTTTAGTTTATTCATCTTTTTTACTCGCAAGCCTTGAAATATTAATTATTTTTTTAGTGAATTAATAATCCAGCTGTAGAAAGTAATATAGCGTTCTTTTATTTAAGAACCGGAAATTTCCTTTTCTTTTTCTTCTAAAATTTTATCTATGTTCGCGATATAACGTTCAGTTATTTTCTGAACTTGTTCTTGTCCTCTGAATCTATCATCTTCGGAAATAAGTTTATCTGTCTCCAGCTTCTTCACTGATTCATTAGCATCACGTCTAATAGTGCGCAATGAAACTCTGCCGTCCTCTGCCATCTTCTTAATAACCTTAGCCAGTTCATCGCGCCGCTCTTTGGAAACCGGAGGAAAAGATAAACGTATTATTTTACCGTCATTAGAAGGCATTACGCCTAAATTGGACTTTAAAACTACCTTTTCTATCTCAACTATAACGGAAGGATCCCATGGCTGTATAATTAATAAATGAGCTTCCGGTACTGAAATAGTAGCAAGCTGCTTAAGCATTGTAGGCGTTCCATAATAATCAGCCCTCATACCTTCAACTAAAGCAGCAGTCGCGCGGCCAGTTCTTACTTCATTAAAGTATCTCTGAGTTGATTCTATTGCCTTCTTCATTTTTTCTTCTGTCTGATGCAAAGTATCTTTAACAACCATATCACCACCTCATTTAACTAATGTTCCAACTTTTTCACCTAAAACTACACGTTTTATATTGCCGTGCCGAGTCAAATCAAATACCACAATAGGAAGTTTATTATCCATACAAAGGCTAATCGAAGTTGCATCCATAACCCTAAGCTGTTTCTTTAATACATCTATATATTTTAATGAAGAGAATTTTTTTGCGGATTTATTTTTTAAGGGATCTGCGGAATATACACCGGCGACTTTAGTAGCTTTTAATATAACATCTGCATTCAGCTCCATAGCCCGAAGAGCAGCAGCTGTATCTGTGGTAAAATACGGATTCCCCGTGCCTGCCACAAAAATTACAACACGCTTTTTCTCTAAATGCCTTATTGCTTTTCTTTTAATATACGGTTCTGCAACCTGATGCATTTGAATGGCTGTCTGAACTCTGGTAGGAACCCCTACCTTCTCTAGTGTATCTTGAAGTGCTAAACCATTTATGACAGTAGCCAACATTCCCATATAATCGGCTACAGAGCGGTCCATATCAAAAATCTTTGAATTTACCCCTCCACGGAAAATATTCCCTCCGCCTACAACAAGCGCAACCTCAACATTTAATTCAATGATTTCTTTTATCTGCCGGGCAATAGAAAAACATACGTCTTGATCTATGCCATGACGCTTATCTCCCTGGAGAGCCTCACCGCTAAGTTTTAAAACTATGCGTTTATATTTGGCCTTCATAATTTAGAACTTATTATTTTTATTCACCTAACTGATAACGGGAAAATCTACGAATAACGATATTTTCGCCTATTTTACCGATAAGAGAAGTCAGATACTCATTGATTGTTGTGCTCGAATCTTTAATAAACGGCTGCTCTAATAAACACATATGTTTATGCAGCTCTTGCGCTTCTTTTTCAGGAACTTCCTGGTGCATTTCCTCTTTCTTGATATACTTAGGATCCATCGCAGCAATCTGCATCGCAATATCTTTAGCAAACTTCTTAAAGTCTTCATTCTTCGCTACAAAATCAGTCTCACAGTTAATCTCAACTAATACACCGATTTTACCCTGTGCGTGTATGTAGGATTCGATTTTACCCTGCCTGGCAACTCTCTCTGCTTTTTTAGCGGCTAACTGTATACCTTTTTTCTTTAATATATTTGTAGCTTCCTTTATATCGCCATTGGCTTCCTGCAAAGCCTTTTTACAATCCACCACGCCGCAAGAAGTCATCTCTCTTAATTTTTTTACCAACTCATGTAAACTCATTTCTTAACTCTCCTTCACTTTGCAGCACTTCCCCTGAGAAATTCAAAAGAATTTCCAGGACTACAGTCCCTGAAATCGCTATGCGATTTCTAGGGGGAAAATTTAACCTAAATTTTTCTTGCTTTATGTTTTATCTTTGGTTTCTTTTTTCGCATCTGTTCCAGCTTCTTTCGAATCTTCCTTTTTATCTTCTACGTTATCTGCTTGAGGCTTACCATCATCTACCTTCTGAGGAGTCTCACCCGAAACACTCTCTTCCTTTTTCAACTCTTTTCCCAGGTATTCTAAAAAACGCTTACGCCCATTAAGAATGCTATCGGCTACCAATAACGTGCAAAGCTTGATAGACTTTATCGCATCATCATTACCCGGTATAGGATAATCAATTTTATCAGGATCACAGTTAGTATCAATAAGTGCGCATATAGGGATAGATAACTTCTTTGCTTCTTTAACAGCTATCTCTTCCGATCTTGAATCAATAATAAATAACGCACTAGGTAAACGATCCATCTCGAGAATACCCTCAAAGTTGCGTTTTAGCTTTTCCATTTCCTTGGTTAAGCAGGCAATTTCTTTCTTTTTAAGCTTTTCAAAGGTACCATCAGTCTTCATCTTCTCTAAACTTTTATATCTCTCGATGCTCTTTCTTACCGTGCTAAAATTAGTCAGTATTCCTCCCAGCCATCGATGAGTTATATAATACATGCCGCACCGAGTTGCTTCTTCCCTTACAACATCTCTAGCCTGTTTCTTTGTACCGACAAAAAGTATGGTACCGCCCTCAGCCGCTAAATCCACAAGAAAATCCTGGGCACCTTTTAAAGCCTCATGAGTCTTCTCTAAATCGATTATATGTATAGCGTTTTTTTTGCCAAAGATATATTTTGCCATCTTTGGATTCCAACGTTTCGTCTGATGGCCGAAATGTACCCCTGCCTCTAATAATTTTTTAATTAATTCTATTGTCAATTTCTCTTCCTCCTTTGCAACCCTACCTTTAACTCTATTCTTGCGAACTACTTACAAGCTCACAAAGACGTAAAGCAGCCGTAAATAATTTAGGCTTCTAAGGTAAGATTTTTTACGTGGTTTTCTTTTTTAAAACGATTATTTATCCACAAGGATAGACCGTCCTAATACATTTAAAGGATGGGTCTTATCCGACTTTTTAGAAAATTTAAGGTGAATTTTACCTATTATTTTACAGCCTTAAACAAGAAAATTCTAGGTTAAATTTTCGCAGTGCTGTAAAGTGTATGTTCGGATAACTTTTCCCTGGGTAAAATGTTCCATCATTGTAGCACAAATTCTATTTCTTGCAAGGATTTTTACCCCTTAATCAATCTCATCTAATATGCTGAAAAAGCTATAGTTAAGCCCTTTAATTAGTCTGAAGATTATACAACTTTTTATACAACCCATCATAAGATATCAACTCATCATGGCTACCGCGCTCTACGATTTGACCGTCACTTAAAACGATTATTTTTGAAGCGCCTCTTGCGGTAGATAACCTATGAGCGACAATAAAAACGGTCCTGCCGCGTGTCAAAGTATCTATTGCCTCCTGGACAACTTTTTCGGAACTGGAATCTAACTGTGAAGTAGCTTCATCTAAAAGTAAAATCGGAGGATTCTTTAATATTGCCCTGGCAATCGCAAGCCTCTGCTTTTCTCCGCCGGAAAGCCTAAAACCCCGATCGCCTATTACGGTATCGTATTTTTGCGGCATATTCATAATAAAACCATGCGCAAACGCGCTCTTAGCAGCCGCTTCAATTTGAGCAGAACTAATATCCCCACTGCCATAAGCAATATTTGCTGCCACGCTGTCATTAAATAGGATTGTTTCCTGGGTTACTATCCCAATCTTTGAACGTAAAGATGCTACACTCAAATCTTTTATATTAATACCATCTATTAAAATTCTCCCCTTGTAAGGATCATAAAAACGTAAGATTAAATCTAATATCGTACTTTTTCCTGATCCGGACGGACCAACAATAGCTATAATTTCTCCCGGACCAACATGAAGATTGACATCCTTTAAAACCTGACTATCTTCATATTTAAACCAAACTCCTTCAAAATTAATGCCCTTCTTTATCTTGCCTAACTTTATGGCATCTTTTTTATCTGTAATCGTTGGGAGAGTATCCAAAACTTCGTATATACGCTTATTGGCGGAAAGTGCCTGCTGTAAGATACTATTTACCTGGCTTAATTTCTTAAACGGACGTATCGTAGATAACAATGCGCCTAAAAATAAAGCAAAAACACCGAAAGAAAGAGTGCCGTTAATTACCTCTTTTCCCGCCCAGTAAAAAACAAATAACCCTCCGAAGCTACCGATAAGCTCCGTAGCCGGACTAAGCAAAAGCACCCTTTTTACGGATTTCATTGTAAGTTTATAAAAATCCCTATTTTGACTACCAAATTTTTTTATCTCATAATTCTCCATTCCAAAAGCCTTAACAATTCTCACCCCTGAAATAGTCTCAAACAAAAAGGAATTAATATCCGCTATCTTTTCCTGAGATTTAGTAGCTATCTTGCGCAGCTTCTTACCTACTCTTACGATGGGAAAGATAATAAGTGGAATAGCTACAAAAGATATAATCGCTAACTTAAAATAAATAAAAAATGCTATAAAAACATAGACGCCCACCTTAAACGACTGATAAATAAAATCATAAATCCCGTAAGAAAGCGAGTTTTCAACCATCTTTACATCATTGGTAATACGGGAAATAAGCTCACCGCTGCGCTTTTTACTATAATAATCCAAAGACAATGTTTGAAGTTTAGAATACAGCTGATTACGAATATCACGTATAACCTTCTGGCCCACGTTGGACATCAAATACCCCTGCAAAAAACTAAACACAGCCTTAAAGGTTAAAAGGATTAAAGCCACAGGTATTATTAAATTAAGTAACGTTTGTGGTTCTAAAGCATTCATAGACTGGATAAAATTATCAATAAATAACGGGGCCTTAGTCGGTAAAATAATAGGCTTACCTGTCATAACCTTATCCGACAAAGGCACAAGCATGCCTAAAGATGCACCGTCAAATACCGCGGAAAAAGCCATGCAGACAATCGCAAGGCCAAATAATCCTAAGTGCGGTTTTAAAAATATCAGCAGCCTTTTATACTCTTTAGATATCATAATGAACCTTACTTAACCCGAATTATGCAATAGATCGCGGAATTCGACGTAACCCATTAAACCATCTTGCCTTTCAAAAAGCCTCGCCGTACCATAAAGGTATGCCTGCGTTTTCTTCAAGGCAATCTAACCCAATATGTTACGTCTCGGTTTTCACGTCTATTGCACGATTCGGGTTTAAAAAGTCCGCCCGGTAAGGCGGATGTTTATCATAACGCTAGTATTTTTAATAAGTTTTATGCCTTTTAAAAACCCAATTTACCATCTTGCTTGCTCATTTAAAGCAATTTTATCTATAATATAAGCAAGTCCCATTAAGCAAAATAACCCAGGCAAGGTTATTAATATAGCATTCTGCCCTTATATAGTCAAGGATAGTTTTAGCCCTATTCCCTCTTAACATAAGTTGACTTTTAAAATCGCTTCTGCTATCATCTTAATATGAATAAACTGAAAATCGCTGTTATTGGCGCAGGCCGGCTGGGCACAATACATTCACGGATTTACAAGGAACTTACTAATGTAGAGCTCATCGGGGTATGCGATATTGACCGCGCCCGGGCAGATAATACGGCTAACGCGTTTAACGTAAAGGCCTTTTATGACTATCGTGATCTTCTGGATAAAATTGATGCCGCCAGTATATGCGTACCCACAAACCTGCATTTTGAGGTTGCAAACACCCTCCTTCGGAAAAACATAAATCTGTTGATTGAAAAACCTATAACCGATAAAATTAGTGATGCCCAAAAGCTTATTCGCCTCGCAAAGACTAAAAAATTAATAATTCAGGTTGGTCACGTTGAGAGATTTAACTCTGCTTTTGTTGCTATAAAACCTCTAGTTAAAAACCCTAAGTTTATCGAATGCCACCGTTTAAGCCTGTTTCCCCAGCGCTCCCTGGATATAGGTGTTGTCCTGGACGTAATGATTCATGATATTGATATTATCCTGGGGTTAGTAGACTCGGATATAAAGCGCATTGAATCAGTGGGAGTCAAGGTATTAACAGATAAGGAAGATATAGCTAACTCCCGCCTGACTTTTAAAAACGGATGTATTGCAAACCTTACGGCAAGCCGTGTATCCGATGAAGCAATGCGTAAAATTCGCATTTTCTTAAACAATGCTTATATATCGCTGGATTATTGTAATCAAGAGGCGTTTATTTACAAAAAAGAGTCTGATAGTATTACTAAAGTCTCCCTGCCGATAGAAAAAGAAGAACCGCTCAAGAAAGAACTCGAATCTTTCGTTGACTGCGTATTAAACAAAAAAAAGCCGCTTATATCCGGAGAAGAAGGATTAAACGCGCTTAAACTTGCCCAAACAATAATAAAACAAATACATAATAAATAATATGGCAAAACATATTTTTATAATCGCGGGGGAAGAATCCGGCGATATGCACGCAGCAGACCTAGCCCGCCAGCTAAAAATACTTTCACCTGATATAAAACTTTCCGGCCTAGGCGGAGAAAAAATGCAGAAGGCGGGAGTTAAAATCTATTACCCCATGACCAAACTTGCCGTAGTAGGTTTCATAGAAGTATTAAAACATTATAGTGAATTTAAAAAGGTTTTTAACCTGATACTTGATAAAATTGATCAGGAAAAACCAGATACAGTAATCCTGGTTGATTATCCCGGCTTTAATCTAAGACTGGCAAAAGAAATAAAAAAACGTAATATCAAGGTAATATACTACATTTCCCCTCAAATCTGGGCATGGGGCAAAAAACGAATTCATCTTATTAAAAAAATAGTGGATAAGATGCTTGTGGTATTTAAATTTGAACAAGAGTTATACGAAAAACACGGCGTCCCCTGCGAATTCGTCGGCCACCCCTTATTGGATAGTATAAGTTCCCATGAACCAAAAGAAGAAATATTAAATCAACTAGGCTTGGAAAAAAATAAATTCACTCTTTCTTTATTGCCCGGATCCCGGGCTAAAGAAGTCGAACGCCTCCTGCCTGCGATGTTAGATGCCGCCCGTATAATCGGCAAGGAAAAGAAAAATCTGCAACTGATTATTCTAAAATCTCCTTCGGTAAACAGAGATATATTTAATAAAATACTAGAACAATACCAGCTAGGCGCGAACATCATAGAAAATAAAACCTATAATGTCTTGAGTATAAGCGATTTTGCTATTGTAGCAAGCGGCACGGCCACACTCCAAACCGCACTTATGCAGGTACCGTTTATCCTGATATATAAAATATCCTGGATTACCTATTTATTGCTTAGGCCCATGATTAAAATAAAAAATATCGGCCTGGTAAATGTAGTAGCCGGCAGACGAATTATTCCCGAACTTATACAGTCAGATGCCAATGGATATAAAATCTCAAAAAATATACTATCGATTTTAAATGACCCACAGAGATTAGCCAAAGTCCGCAATGATCTTTCCGAAATAAAACCACGCCTGGGAAAAGAAGGAGCGGCACAACGCGCCGCAGAGATTATCCTTAAACCTTAAAACCTAAGACATTAAAATCTAAAAGGTTATATATACTCTTCTTCAAAAAAATTATCTTTTATTTTTCTATAAAGGGAAGATTTAGTGTAGAAAGGATTGCTGGATTGGCGGTCTTGATTATAATCAAAACTATCTTCTTCTTCAAAGTTATG
>CAJVXN010000009.1 GCA_913009335.1 uncultured bacterium | reverse complement strand
TTTTTTTCAAGCAGAAGACGGCATACGAGATAAAGGAATGTGACTGGAGTTCAGACGTGTGCTCTTCCGATCTTATTCAGCCACTTAATTAAATCCCTCTATCTGTTTAAATTGATCTAGCTGCTGCTTGTTTATACTCTTAATCTTATCCCGGGTCCTATCTACGGTTGATTTATACTTACGGACACTTGAACCACGCTGTGGCACTGAAAACTCTGCATCACCCTCAATCTCTACTAAAGAATTATTAAAATAAATATTAAATAACATATACCAAAGGATACATGTTATCAAGAGTGCTAAGACAAGACCCAATAATGTAAAAAAACCCTTACAGTATTGATTTTTCATAACATATCTCTTGTTTAATTATATCATTGAAAGTCAAAATTTAGGAAAGAATAAAGATATGTCCAATTTATTGTTGTGCGATTAGCTCCGGGAGATTATCTAAGCTAAATTTAAATGTCTGGATTGGAATTTTACCTTGCATGCCTTCAATCTTTATCCACAGCCTGTAGCGGCCGCCGGGAATAATCTTACCGCGAGGAATTTTAAACTTCACTAGTTCCTTTGTTAATGTACCCTCGGCTTTTTTTACCTTATTTTTCTTGCTGGTTCTAAGTATCCCCCCTTCTAACTCGGTGGTCAAAATCGAATCTTCCTCTTCTGTAGAAACAGCATAAATCATCTCTCTTGTTTTAGGGGCTAATCTGCCAATTTTCGGGCCGGCTATAGTAATATTAAAAAACTTTGGTTTTGCGGCATACATCCTGGCTGAGAGTGTTAGCTCTATAATATCTTCTATTAAATATGCCTCGACTGACACAATAGTCTTCTTCCGCTCCTGCGCCTGACGCATTATGAGAACGCGTCCATCATTATCATTTTGAGCAAAACAAAATACTACATTAGTAAAACATATAGCAGTGATTAATATTGCTAAGGCAGATTTTTTTATCATTTTCTTTTACTCCCGCTAGCAAAACATCTACCAGATTTATTTAATAGTAGTAAAAAATAGAAATTACTTTTTCTTTTTTTTAACACAATGCCTAAAATCATTCGCCTTTTTCTTCTTAGCTCCCTGGGATTTTCTTCCGTGCGACATAATTGCCTCCCTATGATTTTTGCTACGTTAAATCAAGCGCTGCTTTTCCTAACAGGCCTATTTTAATACCGCGTCTTGCCACAGCAATATTTACTTCCTTGGCTATACCGGATAAAACAATATAGATACAAAAACCAATAGTCAGTCGGGATAATCTAGCCAAGAGTAAATTTATTCCCAAGTTTATTATCTATATACAATTCTAAGCTATATTTTTGATGAAATTTAAAACTTTAGTGAAACGCCTACCTGATTGATTACATTTCTGTATTCAGCAGCCGTATTATTACTATCAAGCTGCGAATAATCCACGCTATAATTAATTGTATAGTTTTTGGTCAGCGTATAATATGCGGATAATTTAAAGCTATACCTATTATCATATCTTGCCTTAAAAACAGCCTGGCGCTCACGATAGTTCTTTCTTTCAAAGCTGGGGCTAAAGCTAACATATAGCCTGCCATCTTCAAAAAACGTACCGGAAATACTAAGTGTATTTTTTAAGGAGTAATAATCATTAAGGTCCTGCAGAAGATCATTAGATGTATTTTTGGAGCCTTTTGTTTTAAGACTGACAGAGTAAATGCCGATACGTTTTGTTAGGCCTGCTTCAAGGCTATATCTTTCATCTTCACGCACATGGGCCTGCGTAACACCGCTGGGATTCCTTGCTTTCCTGGTATCGTATGCCTTGGCACTAAATTCAAAATTTAGAATAGCGCTTAAATCACGCGAGAAAAAATTCTTTGTTTTTAAGAAATATTTTATGCCGTCATAGCTTGAATTCACTGAATTCGGATACCACAGCGTCTCATACGCCAACCCGGGCTCAACCCTCAACCTGCCACCCGACAAAGCATATATACGCACAGCTGCATTTACACTACTGTACAAATAATTACTATTAGTAAACTCTGAATAAACCTGATTGAAAGCAAAACAACCTACATTTAAACCCATGCGCTTACTAAGCGTGGGGGTCCAACTTACCATGGCCAGCTGACTACTAAAAATATCTCCTTTATGAGTCGAATCATTATTTATGTTGTCCTCGTATCCGCTTGCCAAAGACGCAAAAACACTAACTTTAAAAAGACGTTCTTTTTTCCTTTTTTTTATTCTAAGCAGTGCTCTTTGTTTTAGTAATTCAATAAGTTCAGACGTAGTTGAAAGCTCAGAAAATGCGCTTTCTTTTCTATCAGCTACTTTATCTTCCAGCTGCTCCGTTCTATCCTCTGATTCATCTGAGCAAAAGGCAACCCTTAGATTGACTAGAATAAATAGGAATGAAAAAGCTAAAAGAAAAAAAGTAGATGCGCCGAATTTTACGTTGCGTCTGTTAGACAAAATGCTATCTCCTGCATTTTTCAATTGTAGTAATTCATGGGATTAAAGCTATTGTATTATCTAATCTTTGTTTTGTCAACCCCGTTTAGAAATACGCAGCTTTAATAAAACTACCTCTGAGACAAACAAAAATTCATATACTAAATATAGTATATCCATAATTTCTAACGGGGTCAACATATTTACATTTAAGCAAAATTTAGGCTTTTCTGTTTATAACCCATTATAAAACAACAAGTTATGATAATAAATTATTAAAAACACGTCTATTGAAAATAACAAACTTATAGTGTATACTTGTAATGTAAGAAAAGAAATAGTTAAGTTACCGTAAAAGGCAAATTCGTCGAAAGACGAATACGCAAAACCTAGAACCTAAAGCCATAATTTATGGCAAAGGTAGTCGGTTGCCGGGAATCTGAAGTTAATAAACCCTCAACCGATAGAACGTTGAGGGTTTTAAGTTTAAAGGGTAAAAAGGAGAATTAAAATGAGAAAAAAGATTAAAATAAGAGTTATTTTCGGCGCCGCTCTGGTTATGGGTATTATGTTTTATATAAACCCTGCCTACTCCTTTGAAAAAGAAGATATGGATATGGCCCTTAGAGAAGAACTAGCAAAAATAGACGATATAGAATTGAAAAGAGCCATACTCGAAGAATATAAGGAAATCCTCCTTGAACAGATGCCGGAGTTAGAAATGGAAGAAAATACATGCATACCTTGTGAAGCAGACATTGAAGAATTAGAGATAGCAGCAGGAATAAATTTAAACGAGATAACTATGGGCTCAGAAAACTTCTCTAACGAAAATGAAAACCTCCTTGAAAAAGAAACGGTTTATGAGACAACAACTGAAATTGTACGGGAATGGGTTCCCGGATGCGGATGCGACAAAGGCTCCTGGGAAGAAACAGAAGTAACGACAACTGAAGCAGTTGGTGAAACAGTAAGCGAGATAAATTAATAGCTACATACTTAATATTTTCCCCATGTCTATTTAAAGAAACTGGGGGATTTTACTATTACAGGATAGATTAACATAACTTACTAAAATACAACGAATTACAGTAAAAAAATAAAAAAAATCAATCGTATTGAAAATAAAGAAGTTATAGGGTATACTTATAGCGTAAGGAAAAAATGAATAATTTCACGATAAAAGGATAGCTAAAATGAGAACAAGTATAAAAATAAAGCTTATTTTCAGCATTTCCCTAATTATGGGTATTATGTGTTATATAAATCCTGCCTACTCCTTTGACAAAGAAAATATGGATATGGCCCTTAGAGAAGAACTAGCAAAAATAGACGATATAGAATTGAAAAGGGCCATACTCGAAGAATATAAGGAAATGCTTATTGAGCAGATGCCGGAGTTACAAATGGAAGAGCGCACCTGCGTACCTTGCGAAGCAGATATTGTACTATTGGAAAAAGATACGCGCAATGTTCCTGCGATAGAAAGTGATGAGTTTAAAATAGAAGATGACGATCTTGTCGAAACGCCGAGCACGAATACAACACCGGATACAACACCAGAGCCGGAGCCAGAGCCGGAGCCGGAGCCGGAGCCGAAAGGTTGCGATTGCGGCTAATAAAAAAGCATACGTCTTTTATTAGCCGGACTTGATCAAAGCTAATGTTTCGGATCGGGTTTTTGAGTTTTTCTTAAAGATTCCACGTACAGCCGATGTAACAGTTGTTACCCCCGGTTTTTTTACCCCTCTCATAGACAGGCAAAGATGCTCTGCTTCAATAACCACCATACATCCTTGAGGTTTAAGCTTTGAGGTAATAATCTCGGCAATCTGGGTAGTCAACCTTTCCTGGACCTGCGGCCTTTTACTTAAAATATCCACCACCCGAACTAACTTACTTAATCCCGTTACTCTACCCTGCCTGGGGACATAGGCAATATGGGCGCGCCCGATAAAAGGCAAGAGATGATGTTCGCATACGCTATACAACGGGATATCTTTTAATAAAATAATCTCCTCGTGCTTCTGATCAAGAATGACTTCCAGCTCCTTACGAGGATCCTCATCGATACCGGAAAATATCTCCTCATACATTTCCGCAACTCTTTTGGGAGTGTCTTGTAAATCTTTCCTCTTTGGATTATCCCCAATTGCTTCCAATATGCTTCTTATCGCCTTCTCAATTTTTTTCTTATCCATGCCTGCCTCCATTTATACATTCGCGGCCCAAGAAACGGCCGCTCAGTATTTCGCTTCAAGAAATCGCCCCGCATTTGGCGAGGCGAAGCTTCATTTTCCAATGCAAAACTCACTAAATATCTTATCTAGTAAATCATCATTCGCCCTCTTTCCCGTAATCTCATCAAGACAATTTATAGCGTCTTTAAAACTTTGGGCGATTAACTCTTCGGATGCTTTATCCTTCAGTAAAATTAACCCTTCCTCCAGAAATCCTAAAGACAGTTTCAGGGAATTTTTATGCCTTATATTGCTTATCATAACTCCTTGGCTATCAATAACTTGACCACTTAAAATAATATCAGCTATTGCATTCTCTAGCCTTCTAATGCCATTGTGCTTTAAAGCGGATATCTCAACTATTTTTTTAAAATCTTTCTTTAGTTTATCCTTATTTATCTTTTTAGGTAAATCGATTTTATTAAGTACGGCAATGGCCGGTTTTGCATTAATTTTCTTAATCAAGCTCTTATCTTGAAGTGATAACTCCTGACTTGCGTCTAAAACAAATAGTATCAAATCCGCTCTATCAAAATACTTATGCGCCCGACTAATTGCAGCACGCTCGACTAAATCCCTGGGTTCAATAATACCCGCGGTATCGGCGATTTTTATTGGAATTCCTTTTATATCTAAAGTTTCCTCAATGATGTCTCGTGTTGTACCGGGAATAGATGTAACAATTACTCTTTCTTCATTTAATAATGTATTCAATAATGAAGATTTGCCTACATTGGCCCTTCCGCAAATAACAACCGATACTCCTTCCCGCATAAGCCTTCCCATAGATGCCGAATCAAGAAGCTCCTTCATTAACCTGCGTATAGACACAACCTTAAGCAGCTCTTTCTTATTGGCTCGACGCTCAACATCCCCCTCTTCCGGAAAATCTATTACCGCTTCCAAAAAACTCAAAATCGACAACAGCTTTTCTCTTATTTCATTGATTTTGCCGGATAATCGTCCTTTTAACTGCTCTGCGCCTAAACGTAAAGAATTTTCTGTTTTTGCCTGTATTACGTCTAAGACCGCCTCTGCCTGAGTTAAATCAATCCTTCCGGATAAAAATGCCCTTTTGGTAAATTCCCCGGGCTCGGCAAGCCGTGCTCCGCTGGCTAAAACTAAATCTAAAACTTTTCTTAACGCAATAATGCCCCCATGACAATTAACCTCAACAGTATTCTCTTTTGTATAACTCCTGGGCGCCTTCATTAAAGCAAGAATTACCTCGTCAATAATCTCTTTTTTACCCGCAGACTTATTAACTACCCACCCATAATGCATGGTGTAAGTTTTAAATTTAGATGGTTTATTTTTATCCTTAGATAAAAATATCTTATCAGCAATCTTAAGCGCGCCTTTACCACTAATCCTAACTATGCCTATACCGGCTATCCCCTGTGCGGTTGCAATTGCCGCGATTGTATCATCTAAACTATTTATTCTGCTCATTTCTTAAGCAACACCTCCCTTGCCTCTCCCACTACAAACAATGATCCTGTTACTATAATTACATCTGTTTTCTTAGCCTGCCTTCTGGCTAATTCTAATGCTTCGGGGATACTTTGTGTTGTTTGAATATCCATCTTTTTTATTTTTAGACTCCTACGCCTGATATTATCCGCGGGCCTGGCCCGAGGATTACTAGATTTAGTAAATATTACCTTTTTAGCTAACACAAGAAGTATCTTTAGAATACCTTGGATATCTTTATCGCTGGATACCCCCAAAACAAGAATAATTTTATTTCTAAAAATCCCCTTTATTATCTTAGCCAATGCAAGGCTTGATGCTTTATTCTGGGCCCCGTCTAAAATAATAAAAGGCCTCTTTTTTAATATTTCAAACCTTCCCGGCCAAACAGCCCTAGCTAATCCTCTTCTAATAGCTGTCTTTGATACCGCTATATTATAGAGCCTTAAAGACTCAATTATCCCTAGAGCTAAGAGAGCATTAAAAGCTTGATGATGACCAATTAATTTTATTTTTAGATTACTATATATACCAAATGTTGTTTTTGCCGAAAAATTAGTTCCGGATAAATCAGAACTTATTTTGCTTAAAGTTATCTCTTTCCCTATTTCATATAACTCTGCTCCGATATGCTTACATCTTTGCCTGATAATCTTTCCTGCAACATTTTCCTGCTTAGCACTTAGCACTATCGAATCTTTTACTTTAATTATCCCTGTCTTCTCTTTTGCAATATCAGTAATGCATCTACCCAAAAGAGCCGTATGTTCCAGACTTATGGGAGTAATACCTACAACTAAAGGATTAACCGTATTAGTTGCATCAAGCCTTCCCCCCAAACCTGTTTCTAAAACTACAAAATCTGTCTTTTCCCTCACAAAATACAAAAAAGCAACAGCAGTATATACCTCAAAAAATGTTAGAGGCCCGTATTTTGAACTACGGTTAAATCTATCTATACCGGGTTTTAACTCTAAAACAAGTTTACAAATGCTGCGCTTTGAAATTAACCCTTCGAAATCCTCAGCAGCTTTTCTTTCCGTGTAGCGCCTCAGAGGATATAATATACGAATTCGCTCCCGAAAATCATTTAGATGCGGAGAGGTATATAATCCGACTCTATACCCTGCCTCTCTTAACATATAAGCAACAAAGACGGCAGTTGTTCCCTTCCCTTTTGTCCCGGCAAGATGAATACATTTAAGTCTATCCTGAGGATTACCAAGTTGTTCTAAGAATAGTTTTATGCGCGTAAGTTTTAAGGCTGCTTTGTAAGAAAACTTCTTCTTACGCTCATAATCTACGAATGAATTCAGGTAGGAAACTGCTTCTGGGTAAATCATAAATGAGTATATAACTTATGGAGTTATTATAACGACATAAGTTGTAAATACGAATTTACCCTTGACATCATCGATGTCAAGGGTTACCTCAGACATACAATTTAACTTGCTTATATAAAGCTACGCTAAATTGTGTTCCTCGTTAATGCCTAAAATGCCTCATGCCTGAGAAAACCATAGAAATACCTTTTTTCTCAACAAGTTTTATTATTTTTTCATCTGCAATTGAACCACCGGGTTGTATAATGGCCTTTATGCCAGCCTTTACCAATTGCATAACCGCATCTTCCTTGGGGAAAAACGCGTCACTTGCAGCAACAGCCCCACGGGTTTTGGTTGACCCTCCGGCTTTCTTAATAGCAATAAAAGCGCTGTCAACTCGAGACATTTGCCCTGCGCCTATTCCGATAGTTTTAGTACCCTTAACTAAAACTATCGTGTTGGACTTAACATGCTTTGCTACTATCCAGGCAAAAAGCAAAGATTCTAATTCTTTCTTTGTAGGTTTTTTCTTTGTAGCCACCTTTAAATTTTCCTTAAGATATGTTTTTAAATCTTTATCCTGAAGGAGCATTCCTCCGCAAACTCGTTTAAAATCCGAATCTTCAGATGTCTTTGTATTTTTCAATTCCATAATTCTTAAATTTTTCTTCTTTTTCAAAATCGTAAGCACATTTTTACTAAAGGCCGGGGCAATTACACATTCAATAAATCCACTGCGATTTAATGCATCTGCTGTCTTTTCATCAAGCGCGCGATTAAAAGCTACTATACTCCCAAAGGCAGAGAGAGGGTCACAGCTCCAGGCATCCTTAAATGCCTTAAGTAAATTATTCGCTTCTGCTGTTCCGCAGGGATTATTATGTTTTACAACGACCACCGCGGGCCGGCTAAACTCACCCACCAACTCCCATGCAGAATTTAAATCCAGTATATTATTATAAGAAAGATCTTTGCCCCACAATTGCTTTGTTGCCGCCATCCCCTCAGAATCTGATTTCTTATTACGGTAGAAAGCAGCCTTCTGGTGAGAATTTTCTCCGTAACGTAAATCCTGGACTTTCTCAAAATCCAAGCTGAAACTCTGTGGAAAATTCATCTTATCAAGCGGCCCCAAAGAAAACGTGCCTCTTAAATAATCAAAAATTGCTTTATCGTAACCAGAGGTAAGACTAAATACTTCCAAAGCAAGATTTGTTAAAACGCTATTTGAAAGAACACCATTATTATTCTTTAACTCTTTTAGTATTTCTTTATATTTGGCAGGATTAGATATTACGGCAACAGAGCGATAATTCTTTGCCGCGGACCTAAGCATTGAAGGGCCCCCGATATCAATATTCTCTATCGCTTCTTTTAAAGTGGTCCCTTTCTTTTGCACTGTTTTTTCGAAAGGATATAAATTGACAACTACCATATCAATAAGGCCGATATTATGCACTTTCAAGCTTTCCATGTGTTCAGGCCTGTCTCTTAAAGCAAGAAGACCAGCATGTATCTTAGGATGCAATGTTTTAACTCTTCCGTTGAGCATCTCAGGAAAACCCGTATAATCTGAAACCTCGCGAACTTCTACTTTGCCACTGGATAATAATTTAGCCGTACCTCCTGTTGAAATTATTTCTACCCCTAATTTTTCTAAACCCCGGGCAAACTCTAATACTCCCTCTTTATCAGATACACTTATCAACGCGCGCTTAACTTTAATCATTACTTTCTCCTCAATGAACCCGCCACTGAATCAATGGCGGGCGAATTGTAAGTTGGAATTACTTATTAAACCGAAACAACATCCAATCACCGTCTCAATGAACGCATAATTTATGAAGACTGAAAGTTGACATAAATTATTTGCGTGAATTGACTCCGAAGCTTACGCAGTAAATTTCGAAGAAAATTTACAAGCGTTAAAGCAAGGAGTAGATTTACTTGTTAAATCTGAACAACATCCAATCACCATCTTGCACAATATATTCCTTACTCTCTACTTTTAAAAGTCCTGCTGCTCTTGCAGCGTTAAGTTGCCCGGAATTAATTAAATCCTCATAATGTACAACTTCTGCCCGAATAAATCCACGCTGCAAATCAGTATGAATTGCACCCGCTGCTTCAGGTGCCTTCATATCTTTTTTAATCGACCAAGCGCGGGATTCTTTCTCGGCTGCCGTAAAAAAAGAAATATACCCAAAATGATAATAGGCCTTAAATAAAACAACATCTTTATCATCTGTATCTTCGACGCTGACTAAATATATCGGCAAAATTGTAAGCAAACCAAATCCTGCGACAATCTTTTGCTCGGAATCGGTTAATTCCACCTCAGAAATAAATTTTTCATTCTCTAAGACAGTCTTAAATCTATTAAGTAGATTTTTTTCCTCATCAGTTTCAACTCTTGAAAGTCTCGTTTCTACAAATTCTAAATCAGATAATATCAAATCAAGCTTGAGATTTTTATCCGCGATTATTCCGTCTGCCTCAAAAATCTTATTTCGATCATAAATCATCTCAACCTGCATATAAACTTTTTTCTTAGACTTAAACATCTCTTTCAATTTATCAACTCGCTCATCAATAATATTAACTTTACCTCCTGAGAAAACATCATCTAACCCAAAAATACCTATTTTAGCCATTAGACTCCTTTAATAAAGATAAAACGATAGAACTATTATCTCTACGTTCATTGACTCCTCTGTAAGCTAAAAAAGCAATGGTTTGGCTTCTAATAACCAAAGCCATTACTAATAAAAGTCAATATTACTTTTCCTCTATTGAGGGGGAAAAGTTTAATAAAATTATAAAACTGTTTTACGCGTTAAAATATTACGCGTCCTGTTGTTTTTGCGCCTGAAACTGTGAAACTACTGTTGAAGTTATTTTTTGGGGAGCCTCTTTATAATCTGAAAATTTCATCGTATAAGCGCCGCGTCCTCCGGTCATAGACTTTAAATCATTTGCATACTGAAACATCTCAGCTAGCGGAATTTTTGCCTTAACAACCTCTAATCTTCCCTTTGCTTCCATGCCCATAACTTTTCCCCGCCTGGAATTAATATCTCCGGAGATCTGTCCCATAAATTCTTCAGGTAACATAATCTCAACATCCATAATTGGCTCAAGCAGCACTGGCATAGCTTCAAGAACTGCCTTACGTAAAGCCATTGCCCCGGCCCTCTGAAAAGCCATATCTGAAGAATCTACGTTATGATAAGACCCGTCGTACAAAACAACTTTTACACCTGTTATAGGATAACCGGCCAATACTCCTTCGGAGCATGCCTGTTTTACTCCTTTTTCAACAGCAGGAATATAATTACGCGGAATAGCTCCGCCGAATATTTTATTGATAAACTCAAAATTTCCGTCTACCCCATCTAAAGGTGCAACCTCAATCCAAACATCACCATATTGCCCCCTTCCTCCGGACTGCTTCTTATATTTCCCCTGTACTTTTATACTCTTTTTAATTGTTTCCTTATAAGGAACTTTGGGCTTGCCTAATTCTACATCTACATGAAAACGGCTTTTAAGCCTGGCTAACATAATCTCAAGATGCAAATTACCTACCCCGGAAAGAATTTCCTCTTTTGTTTGAGGGTCACGCGTTACCTTTAACGTCTTATCTTCTATGGTCAATTTAGAAAGTGCGATAGCCATCTTTTCTTCATCATCTCTTGTTTTCGCTTTAATTGAGGCAGATATCGCAGGCTCCGGAAAAACAAGAGGAGGAAATATATAGGGTTCTTTTTCCTCTCCAAGAGAATCACCTGTATGCGTACTTTTTAGTTTTGCGATAGCTACAATATCACCACAAGACGCGCTATCTAATGCCTTCTGCTCTTTACCTCTAAGCATATAGATAGAGCCCACTCTTTCTTTCGTACTTGTGCTTATATTGTAAAAGCTACCGTGAGCAGGCAACTTTCCGGAAAAAATTCTTAATAATGTCAATTGGCCTATATAGGGGTCGGAAAGTGTCTTAAAAACAAAAGCAGAAAACCCGCTATCCATGCTAAGAATTAATTCCTTTGTCTCTTCCGTGCCGCTCTTTGTAACAGATATAGGCACACGTTTATCCGGCGAAGGAAAAAAAACTACAATCGCATCAAGTAATTCTTTTATCCCTTTATCCTGCAAGGCCGATCCTGAAATAACCGGGAAAATCTTCGCAGCTGATACTGCCTTACATAACGCCTCTTTTACTTCTGTCTCACTTAATTCTGTACCCTCAAGATATTTTTCTAGTAAAGCATCATCAGTTTCAGCTACCGCCTCAACTACATCTTTATCTTTTAAATTATTAAGTAATAGGCAATTCTTTGAAAGATGTTCTTTTATATCGGAAATTATTTTATCTTGATCTGTATTTTCTTTATCTAGCTTATTGATAAAAATAATTCTGGGCATGCTCTCTTCCTCTAACAATGCCCAATCTTTTTCTGTACCTAATGCTACTCCGGATATGGCATCTACAACAACTATTGCGTTATCTACGGCTCTTAAACCGCTGATTACCTCTCCTCCAAAATCGACATATCCGGGAGTATCAATAAACTGAATTGTAATTTCTCTATAGTCACAGAAAAGCAAGCTGAGATTAATAGATACTTTTCTTTCTATCTCATCGGCATTATAATCACTTATTGTATTTCCGGAATCAACGCTCCCCTTGCGCGTTACAACACCCGTAAAAGTAAGAATACTTTCTGCAAGTAGAGTTTTCCCACAAGATGCATGCCCCAATAAAATAAAATTCCTTTTATTCTTGACATCCATAACTACTGCGCTCCTTATCAATTAGTTATTAAGGAGACTACCTTCACTCTTCTTAATAACCTATTAGTAGTTTCCGCTGAAAAATGAAAACCAGAATAATTTATATTGATTTTAAGGCAAGAGTTCGCAAGAAATCAAGGCCAAACCGCGGCTACTTGAACAATTATATAACAGCAATATGGCAGGGTCAAGGAATAAAAAGATTGGCTTTACGTGATTATAAAAAAGGTAAAAACCTTCTATGTCATATGAGAAAATCAGAATCTATATTGCAGGCCTGACCAGAATATCCACTGATTCAATTCTGTAGTTTGATCTTTATTCCATACAAGATCTCCGGCTTGCTCCCATGTGTCCCCATCAAGAGCAATAAATGTCGCATCTGCGCCTGCTTGCAATCTCCAGTTTTCAACAAGCTTCCAAAATCCATCAACGCTAAACATCAACGCATAGTCAGGCTTATTATAGTCGCCGTAGAACGTTAAGCCACGCAATAAATGGTTATCGACATCTTCAGCAGTGGGATGAAAAGGAATCTTCAGATTCAGACTAAAACCGCATTTTTTACGTAGAACATCAGCAGCTATCCCTACGTACGGGAGCCAATATTTAACTTTATAAGTACCGACTCTTTCTCCTTCATTCGATAAACTGCTTGTTAAAGTCTGATAAAGGTCATATAAGTCAAAATCAAATCTTTCAAATTTATAACCCAGCAATAATCCTATTTTTACCTCATCTCCAGTTTTTAATAATAGAGGATTGATGCTTCTGGACATATTCTTATCATAAAAGTCGTATCGTAAATTCGCATCCCAAATAATTGCATCGATTTTTTGTACTGACTCAGTAGAAGAAAATAATAAACCACCACTCGTCCAGTCCTTATTTGTGTTTTTTGAACCGGTTTCATCTTGTAGAGACCCCCAAAATCCGGCATTTAAGGACAATCTATTCATACCTAAACTAAAATCTACGCCACCCATCCAATTATCAAAAGGAAATGTCAATTCACTTGCATGATGGTTAAAATCATAAATAGTCTCCCCTGTCATATAGCCTATTTTTACGGCTATCGATAGTTCGACTTCGTCTAATATTTTATCTATTATTATGTGCCTTTGAGAGAATATCGAGCGGGTTTTTTTTGCGGGCCTTAAGTCTTGTGCGTAATCTACTGGCTCAGGCGAATAATTTATTTCCTGTAGAGATAATTTATGCTTTAGGCCATCAAAGGCATGCTGGATGGCTTCTTTTCTCTCCTCAGTCTTAGAAAAAGCAAGGGAAGGAATAATCAGTAAACTAAAACATAAAAATAAACTAAATCTTAATCTCATTCAATATATGTATACATTTTACCTTTATAATTTCTTAATATATACTTCCCTTTATCTTGAGAAAGAAGATAATTAGGACTTACCGGAATCTTCCCTCCGCCCCCGGGAGCATCAACTACGTACGTCGGAACGGCATATCCTGAGGTATGTCCCCGTAACTTCTCAATTATATTTATCCCTGTAGCAACGGGCGTGCGAAAATGAGCCGTGCCCTTCACAGGATCACATTGATAAATATAATAAGGCCTCACCCTTATCTTAAGAAGTTCATGCATGAGTTTTCGCATTATATAAGGCTTATCATTGATCCCTTTTAATAAGACGGTTTGAGAACCTAAGGGGATACCGTAATCAGCCAGCATTTCTATTGCCTGTCTTACTCTTTTTGTTATCTCTCTAGGATGATTAAAATGTAGGCTTATCCAAATAGGGCCGTATTTTTTTAGAATCCTGGCTAAATTTTCAGTAATTCTTTGTGGTAAGGTCACAGGAATGCGCGTGCCTATCCTTAAAAATTCAACATGGCTAATTTCGCGTACCTGCTGTAGGATTTCCTCTAGCTTTTCATCTTCCAGCATAAAAGGATCTCCCCCGGAAATCAGCACATCGCGAACTTTACGGTTGGATCTAATATAATCTAAAGACTTCTTTAAATCAAAAGGTTTATGGTCTTTCTCGCCTACCATCCTACGTCTGGTACAATGCCTGCAATACATCGCACACTGCTCGGTAGCTAAAAGAAGTACCCTGTCCGGATAACGATGGACCAAACCGGGAGCTGCGGAATCTCTATCTTCCGCGCAAGGATCAACCATTTCATGCGGACTAATTTTAAACTCCTCATCCGAGGGAACTGCCTGCCGTCTTATCACGCACTGCGCATCTTCAGGATCCATAAGAGTCGACCAATAAGGAGGAATAGAAACAGCAAGCCTACCCTTACTTCTACGTATACCTTCTTGTTCTTGCGGGGTTAGCTGGATGATTTGGGATAACTGATCCTTACTATGAATACTATTTTTTATCTGCCAATGCCAATCTTCCCATTCCAGAGGAGAGACATCCTTAAAAATAGCTAATTCACTATAATCGATAGGAAAAGAGCTTCTTCTGCGGGAAGGGGTGCTTACCGATGCGCGTTCAGTCTGCGACTTAATCAGTACTTCTTGGCTATTACCCAATTTTCCCTCCTTGTTTTTTAAAACAATAAATAGATAAAATTTTATTTACTACTTTTACCCTTTATTGTTTAATTAGGCCATATCTTTTAACTGCTTCATTTAATATCCTATTGAGCACATCCGAATAAGGGACGCCTTCGCCTTGAGCAATAAGATTAAATGCGTCTGATGAGTCAAGACACGGCAAAGGATTTATTTCTAAAACATAGGGGTTATTTTCCGCGTCTACGCGAAAATCAACCCGGCCAAAATCATAACAATCTACTGCCTTGTAAGTCTTAAGCGCAAGATCGCATAACTTATCCTTCAATTCTTCATCAATATCTGCCGGATAAATATACCCTAGATCATCGGAATAAATTAAGGCATTCGTATAAAACCTATCTCCCAGATTGACATTATTACCTATATGCACCTGCACAGGAGGAAAAACTTTCGGCGGACTATTTCCGATAATAGGTACGGTAAACTCCGCCCCGCGGATAAATTCCTCAACCAGTGCCGGCTGTTTATACGCCAAAATACTATAATCAACTTGATTTTTTAATTGCTGAGCATCTTCCACACGGGAAGCTTCACTTAATCCTTTTGAAGAGCCTTCATACTGGGGCTTTACAATTAACGGAAATTCTAAATTACCAATGTCATAAAACTTATCTATACTATCTACCACAAAATATTTAGGCGTAGGAATACCATCGGATATAAGAATTTTCTTTGTCATTGCTTTATCCAAAGTAAGACTCAAAGTTAAACCATCGGACCCAACAAAAGGAATACCAAGGGCTTCCAGGATTACCGGAACCTGAGCCTCCCTGTTTCTACCAGACAGGCCTTCGCAAATATTAAATACGATATCAACGCTTCCTTTAAGATTATCTGAGTTAGCAAGTATTTTATTTACATTACCCATTTTAACAATATTATTACCGCTTTCTTTTAAACCTTCGGCAATTAAATTAACCGTTTCCTCAGCATCAAATTCAGCAGCGATATCCCCAGGATCACTGTCCTCATAGGTGTAATCAGTTTTTAAATCATATGTCAAACCAACTGTTAGGGCCATAATTTATTCTTTACCTTATTTTATTTTTATTCTATTATCTCTTTAATAAAATAACGTGTTTACAAAAAAGGGAACCCGTCGACAATTTGGGTTCCCTTATGTTATTGATTTTTCAATTTTATCTTCCTACCTCACCTATTTAAATTTAATTTATGAAAAATATTTTACATATTACTTATTAATTTAAAAATAACATAACATATTACTATTGTCAAGCATTTTTAGAACTTTTTTGACAACTTTTTAAAAATATTTTTAAGTTTTATAAAAGTTTTTATAATTTTAGAAAGATATTTATTATCCCTTAATCTTTTGCTTTATTTTATCAAGATTAAACTACCAAGTGCTGAGCTTATTTTGATTTTTTAATATCAAACCCTGAAGGAGTAAGATATAGATTAAATTTATCTAATTTATCTATGCGCCTATATTTAGTAGTTATAGAAATCGCCCTGATAAAATCAAAATTATGCTTTTTAAAAAAATCCCATAATTTATCCGTTCGATTTATATTATAGGCCAACTGGGGGGATTCGGCTGCGTTGCGTGGATTTAAGAATTTTGCATTTATGCAGGTTATCTTATATAAAAAATACCCGGCATCAGAATCAAATAATGACTTAATTAACAAAATCTTTCCTTGAATTGACCACTGATTACCCGTAAGTAAAAACTTTTCCGTAAAATTATCATCTTTAACATCCGCGTATTTAATTAGAAATTCCATATCGTATATTTTACCTGTGACTTTCTCACATTCAATCATTACAGCTAAGGTACCATCGTTGATATTTTCGGATGCCTTAACAATTCTATAATCGGCTAATGCGTATCCAATATACATAAATACCAAACTAAAAAACAGACAAAGCAAAAAAATAAACCAAAAAAATAATTTGCGTTTAGTTAGCGCAAATTTTAATAATAGCAGACTTACAAAAATTAAACCTATACCCAGCAAAAGTATCGGCATATTAGTTGTCTTCTTTTTCTATTTTACGGAATAAATCCAAGAACCTATCTTCGTATTCTTCATAAACATTCCATTTGTCTAATTCGTTTTTAAGAAAATTCGCCCTGGAGATATCCTTCTTGACTTGGTAAAACAAACCTTCAATATTTTTCTTGGCTGAATTTGGCAATTTAGTACAACTTGCAAGAGTTTTTCTTATTTTTTCTATGTCCTCTTCATCTATTGGCTCGGTATGTGTTGATACCTTTAAATAATCAACAAATTTATCTATTTCCTCTTCTAATAATCTTGCATCACGAATAAGGCCATCTGTTCTAATCTTAACGTTTAAGACATCAGAGAGTACTTTTAGTACAGCTCCAGAGGCACGGGGATTCTCAATATGCATTGCGTATAACGGTATCTCGGCTAATATACAGATACCATCAATATTCTTTATATCGGCAACACCAAGCAATAGTCCATTTAACCCGCTAATTTGCCCCACAGGTAAAGTTTTTACATTAGCTATTTTATTCTTCCTTAACAAACCTTTTTTTGTTGCCGCGGTAAATACACGGGGCTCATCTCTATGTTCAATAGGGGCAGGAATAGCGGCGAATGTAAATATACGCTTTACATTAAAAAACCGTGTAATTTCCAAAACTTTTTCGGCATACTCATAAGACAAGTCAGGTGGTGGCTGCCTATCATTAATAAAAAGAATGATATCTTCGTCTGATAATTTATTCTTATAGAAATAAAAATTTCCACCGGATGATTTGGGAATAGAAATTTTATTTGCTTTAATTTCAACGCTATGAGCCGGAAAAAACTCAGGTGTATCAAGAATTGCAAATTGTTCAAATTTAAGCTGTTTTTTCAAAGAATCAATTGCCTTTATAGCAACATCCCCCATCCCCGGCCAAGCCGCGATAAGACAAACATTATTTAATCTTGGTTTTTTTATAAATTTTATCGTGGTATTCATCTTATGAACACATAATTTACATTATATTATTATATTATGTAAATTATACGTGCGAGTTAGATCCTTGACATCTTTGATGCCAAGGATAAATTCAGGCATACAGCTTACGAAAGGCCTCACTTCATAAGTTGCGCCTTCATTTAAAATATATAATTTATGCCGCAGGTTACTGCGTATTCATCAATAAATCTACTTTCAAAATTAAAGCGAATATTATTTTTAACCATATAATCAAAACCGAAAGCAAGCCCGTAATTTTCTTCCTGTTTTAATGTTGCGCGCTCGCTATCTATGCGTCGGATAAGGCGGCAAAGAGAAACCTTTGCCCCAAAATAAGGACTAAATTTTTCCCCCTTAAGCGCAACGGTTACATCAAACTGCGTCTCATCCAGTATAGCCCGATGTGTTAGATTATCCGTATTCTTATTGGAGTCAGGATGTATGCTTATATGATGCACGCCCCAGGTCGTCCTTAAATCATCATTCTCATATACTTTCAACCTAAGACCGTAACCTCCGCCCCAGTTATAATTATAATAAAACTTCTGATTGTTATACTGATCATCGGCTATATCACCGGTGCCGAATTTTCCGTCAAAGCTCAACCAATCGAATATCCCGTAATATAAGCAGTAAAAAAATTGGCTGCTTTTTATATTAGTAGTAATGGACTCTATATCACGCCTGTAGATAACATTTGCCGAAAACCCCATAGACCATTGATTCTTCTTTAAAAAATAAGGCCCCTCTAAAGGAACGGCATAAACATTGGAAACAAAGAACATAATACTTAATAAAGCTAAAATTGCTGTCTTTGTTTTAGTTTTATTATACATATAAATACTATATTAACTTCTTATTAGTTTTTAAGCAATATAATTTTTCAAAAATGTTTCTAGAATATTTGCGCCTTTATATAAATTAGTTATTTTTACATATTCGTTATTTGAATGCGCGCATCCGCAACTACCGCATCCAAAGCCAATAGCGGGAATCTTTCTTTGCCGAAAAAAAGTAATTACTGTTGCGCCTTCCGATCCTTTAATCTCAGCCTTGACCTTCGTAATAACCGCGGCATCCAGGAGTTTACGGACTAACGCGTGAGATTTACTTATCGCGTAAGACTCTTGAATATCTTGAAATTCGATACGAAAACTCTTAGCGTATTTTCTAATAATTCTTTTAACATCTTCAATTATCTCACTCTTGCGCATACCGGGTAAATATCTTAAATCAACATCGAATTCACAAAAATCAGCGACTATATTTACTTTCTGCCCTCCGCATATTTTTCCAATATTTATTGTAGGAGAGGCCAGTAAAGAATGAGACTTATACTTAAATTTATGCTTTTTTAGTTGAGAAATTATTCGGGCCGAAAGTTCAATTGCGTTTATACCGCGCTCAGGATATGCGCCATGCGCAGATTTTCCGAAGACCCCCACCTTAAAATGCATAAGGCCTTTTTGATGTGTTATTATATTAAACTCATCTGCGTCTAAAATGAGTGCGGCGTCAGGATTAATTATTTTTTTCTCAAGTAAAGGTATGATACCATACTTACTACCTGTTTCTTCATCCGCGCACGCTGCAAAAATTATATTGCACGGCGGCACAATCCCATCTTCGGCTATACTTCTTATTGCCTCAAGCCCAATAGCTACATTACACTTACAATCTGATGCACCCCTGCCATAAATCTTACCGTTTACTATTGCTCCGGAAAAAGGGCTATATTTCCATCCACTCCCTGCGGGCACGGTATCTAAATGTGGAGAGATTATCAGAGTTTTATCTGTTTTCCCTTTTAAATAGGCTAAAACATTTATCCTATTTTTCTTAAATTCATAAACTCTTACTTTTAATTTCGCCTCTTTTAGCTTACGCAGCACAAATTCGCCAATTGCTGACTCATCATGAAGAGGATTTTCAGAATTTATTCTAATTAAATCCTGAGTAAATTTTACCAGTCTATTTTTTCTTATCACTTCTTGTTTAAGCTCTCCTTTACAATACTACTTACTAATTTTCCGTCAGCCGCGGCCCCGGTTTTAGCCATCACATCCTTCATTATTTTACCCATATCCTTCATCGTAGGCGGCTCGGAAAAAGAGTTTATTATCTCCTTGATTATCATTTTAAGTTTTTCCTCAGGAATAGCTTCAGGCAAATAAAGATCCAAAATTTGTAGCTCTTTTTTTTCTTTATCGGCCAAATCCTGCCTGTTGCCTTTTATAAACTGCTCAATGGAATCATTACGCTGTTTAACCTGTTTTTTTATTACGCTGATTACTTCATCATCATCTAATTTTTCTTTCTTTTTATCTATCGCGGAGTTTTTCATGGCAGAGCGCAAAAAACTTAAAACCGACGATTTTACGCTATCCCTATCTTTCATTGCCTGTATATAATCCTGCATTATTTTATCTTCTAACATATTTTACTCCTCAATGAGACCCCAATTTACAGAAGTGAAGCTGATGTAAATTGCATGGTCGAATTGATCCCGCAGCTTGCTAGGGAAAATATCTTAGATATTTTCCCAGCGTTTAAGCAAGGGATAAATATTAACATTACCAACAACCTTTATTTGTTACATCTAAATAACATTTATATTACATTATAAGCCGTTATTATTCTAAACGCAAGCCTCCATTATAAAGATGCAGGCCGTGATTTACTAAAATACTCAGATCTTTCCAGGGAGTCCGCGCGGAAAGTATCGCAAATACTATACCTCCTTTTTTTCTATATACAACCCCCAGAAAGCAATGCTTTGCCTTTATCGTATATCCGGTTTTACCTATTATAGATTCCGGTTTTCTCCAAAGCATTTTATTATGGTTACGCAGGCGTAATTTTATATTATCGCTTCCTGCTATAAACATCTCTTTTGCGTTAAGCAACTCCACTATTTTTTCTTTAGTCAAAGCATGGCTCATTAGACGGACTAAATCATAAGCGCTGGAATATTGCTCTTCTTTTTTTGAAGGAAGACCCGTAGAATTAGCAAAGCGTGTATTTTCCATTCCCAGCGCTTTAGCCTTTATATTCATTAAAACAACGAATTCTTCTTCTGTGCCCGCAATACCTTCTGCTAAAACTATTGCCGCATCGTTAGAAGAAGACATAACAACAGCAGCTAATAAATCCTCCGTTTTATACTGGATATTTCTTTTTAATCCCAGCTTACTGGGTTCAATATTACTGGCTTTTCTGCTTACGGTCAAAACCCTATCAAGGCCTCCATGTTCTAAAACAATAACTGCCGTCATAATTTTTGTAGTTGACGCCGGCGCAAGACGCAGATTTGCATCTTTTTCATATAAAATCTTATTGCGCCGCAAATCCATAACTATGGCTGATTTTGCCGTAATATTAACAATAGTTGAATACTGATGTTTAAAACAACCTTTCACCTTTACAGCCAGCAACATTGCAAAAACAACAGATATAAGCACCAGGCAACTTATATATTTTCTCATAGATTTATTCTATCAAATACAGCGCTAATTTAATAGCCTAAAGGTTAATTAAAAATATGCTGTAATTATCTTTATAATAACTTATTTTTTCTGGTGGTAAGAATTATTTTATTGCGGATAGTTAGACTACGTGGGTTTTATATCGAATGTTGCCCGAAGCGCGTCAGTAAAATCATAAACGCCTTTAAAATCATCCTTTGAATCAGTCTCTGTCTTGCTGAGCAATCCGGCATTAACCATATTAAACACTACTTCTCCAAAATCTTCCGTATTTTTTATACCCCAGTGCTCAAATACAGTCTTACTCATTCCCCCAAAACGCGTAAGCGCGTACTCTTTTATTCCCAAGAGAAGCTCTTGACCGCTTACATGCCGGCGTGCCTTTTCTTTATTCTGAATAAATGCCAGCGCTTCCAGTAAAAATTCATAGGCATCTTTTTTATAGCGCTTATCCTTATCTATAATCTTTTCCAAACTACTGGATAAGTTTTCCATGTTTTATATCTCCGCGTCGTTAACGAGCTTACGATAGTAATCTGCGCAGGCATCGCATGCCTTAGAACCGTTTTTCCACTTGGGATGATCCTTCCTTATTAAGTTGATTAAATATTCCTCTGCCTTAACATGCATGAGCGCGGCCTTAGTATCAATCTGCCTACCGCAAATTTGACACTTATACTGTTTGCTCGTTTTATTTTTTTTTGATTTTGACATTTCCCTTTCCTCTCTACGTAGATGATAGTAAAACATTAAAAGCTATTGCTGCATACAATACTATCATATTTTCATATATTGTTATTGTCAACATTTTTCATTCTGACTAAATAACCTTGCGTACTATAACATAAGTTATCAGCAGTGCACAAGGGGGTGTGGGGGAGATTATCCCCCACGTTAGGGGGGGTGCTCAGTAAACGAAGTGAGCGCCGGGGGGGCTTGCCCCCCCCCTAGTGGAAGTGCGCTGTAACTAGTCAACATTAATCTTACAGCACACTAGACAACCTTATTTTGTATAGCGCGATATACCAGAGACGGATTCTCTGCTTTAAAAATTGCACTTCCTATACAAGCAATATCAACTCCTGCGTTTTTTATATCTAAAACATTAGCCTCTTTTACTCCCCCGTCTAAAGCAAGGATAAAATCACAGCCTTTAGCAGAAAGTGCGGCGGCCTTATCTAAGACTTCAGGGATAAAAGGGCTGCCATAATATCCGGGATTGACCGCCATAAATAAAAGCAAATCTATTTTTTTAAATAAATGCTCCACCTCCTTAATCTGGGTGCCAGGATTAATAGCCAATCCAACCTCCATATCCAGATTACGGATTGCCTCTATTGTCGAATCATGTTTATCTTTATCTATCTCATAATGGAAAATTACCCTCTTTACCTTAGATTTCTTGGCCGCATCTAAATACTCCAAAGGATCAGAAACCATAAGATGAAACTCCAATTCCATATCCGTATCAATAGAAGATAAAACATTTATACCAATACTTTTAGACGGCACAAAATTACCATCCATAACGTCAACCTGAGAAAGCCCAGCAAACTTCTCGGCCTGCGATATTTTATTATTAAGATCCTCTATATCATTTGTTAATATTGCCGGAACAATTTTCATTTTTCTCCTTTTTAGTTAACTCACGCTTAACTTATTTAAGCGGACATAATTTACATCTTGGTTTATTCTTAAGGCATAATTCCTTAGCCAGCCTTACGATTAAAGCATGAAACTCATTGAACATTTTAACATCTTGTGGTAAATTTTGCATGAAAAAATTCTGAACATCCTGATACGAAGACTCCTCTTTGAAAAATCCTAGACGCGTAAATATTCTTTTTGTATAAGCATCTACCACAAATATAGGAAGTGCGGCGGCATAAAGAATTATTGAATCAGCGGTTTCTTCTCCTATGCCGTTTACAGACAAAAGGCTCTTGCGCAAAGTAACAATATCCTGAACGAACATTTTTTTAATGTTGCCATCATAGTCAGAAAAAACAAAATTAATAAAATTTTTAATTCTCTTTGCTTTTATATTAAAATACCCCGCGGGCTTTATTAAACGGGCAAGTTTATTCTGATGCAAATGGTATATTTTTTTAGGCGTTATGAGCTTTTCTTTTTTTAAATTATTAATCGCTTTTTCCACATTGGCCCAATTCGTATTTTGCGTAAGGATTGCCCCTAAGACAACCTCGAAAGGACTATCTGCCGGCCACCAATGTTGATGCCCAAAATGCAAGAAAAGCTTGTTGAAAATATTTTTAATATCTTTTTTACTCTTCATCAAATGCTAAAGGATTATAGCCGTAATAGCCAAAAATTGCGTAGATTGTGGCACTTAAAGACCCGGTTTGCCTTCCGTTCGGCGTAAACCACCCATGCCCGGTATCAGCATTTGCAACAGAAGCATATGGAAGACAAGGAAAACTTTGCCCGATTTTTGAAACACTCATTATCAGCATCTTTTCTAACTCATTAAGTAGCTCACTTGCCTTATTCTCATATATTGCCGCTTTTTTAACATTATTATCCCTATAGTAACCACTCATGACTTTATAGGAAGCTACTACCTGTGCCGTAAATTCACTGGATATTATCCCCCCCCTGGGAGAATGCCTCTTTTTAGCAAAATCAAAACCGGAGACTTCCACCTTAGTCTTATTGGGTTTTATAAAATCTACCGTTACATAACAATTATCTTCGGCAAATTTTATTATTTTATCCGAATCCATGCCTATGGATTTTAAAACCCGCGGACCAAGCGCGGCAATGGACCAAAAATAAGTATCTGTAGCTACCGTCGAATCACCCCTGCCCCGCCAGATAGGAACGCTACCTTCATGATAAGCATTTAATTTAAGCCACTCTAACACATTATCGCGTGACTCACGATATACCGGTTTTTCGGTAATTATATAAAGCATATTAAAAAACGCGTAAGCATCAAGATTATGCTCTGTCGCATACCACGTAACCCTTGGCCCACCTCGTATACCGCCATCCTTATCTTCATTTTGCAGCTTGATGAGCCAAGCGGCAATATGTTCCGCCAAAGGCAAATAGGTCATATCTTTGGTCTTATAGATATACTGCATAGCAGCTATACCCAGCCAAATATTCGGCCCTGCATGAATAACATGTTCAGACACCTCTCCGCCTGAAGCATAGTATGCATTGGCAAAAACCTTTTTTTTCTTAGAGAGCTTTTTAAAGAAATCGAATATTTTTTCCGCGCGGGGATAATCCTCCTCTACGGTAAAAACCAAAGCTGCTAAAGATTGATCATAAACAAAGGCCCAATTCTTAATAGCTTCATCTCCTTCAAAACTCGCAATGAGTCCGCTTGTAGGATTTTGCCGCGCCTTTACCCAGGCATACATCTTATCAATAGTTTCTTTTTCCATTGAAAGTTCCCTCTCGGCTACTTTATTAATAATCGATGCTGTCTCAATCCTTTTCTGAGCTACCTCTCGCAGCTTAATCTCTAAGTTAATTTTCTGAATATTTAAACTATCTAGTTCTTCTGTAAGCCGCTTTTTTTCTTCTTGGGCCATGACCAATAATTCTTTTTCCTTAACTGTCTCCTCCCAATGATTGAGCGCTTCTTCTTGTTGTGAAATTTTTAACTGAGCTATTTTTCCATTAAGTTCAGCTGCTTCTTGATTGAAAAATGTAATCTTATTCTTTGCCGTAGATAATTCTTTATCCAGCAAACTCTTATCCCTATCTAAATCGTAACTATATTTCTTTATTACGGATAATTCCTGACTGGCAACTCCAAAATCATGAATTAATTGTTGATTCATTAAACTTAATTTTAAATTATACGCGTAAATCGCAAGTAACGCTGCTAATAAAATAACCGTAAGGCTAAAAACAAAACGCGGAAAGACTATTCTGCAGCGTGCGTATCTTACAAGCGCGCGCCTGTCTTTTTCGCGCATTGCGCGCAAATCAAGACCCAGAATATAGCTGTCTGTATCAGGGTTAAGTTTTTTTATCCAGGCACATCTACCCTGGGCAAAAATAGGTTCTTTTTTTATTGGTAGATGAATATTTAAAAATATTTTTATTTTATTTAAATCTAAACCGCTTATATCCTGCTTTAGAAAATTCACCTTAAGACATATTCCTCCGCAAGCAACATCCTGTGTAAAACCCTGCTGCCAGCCAGAAACAATTTGAGCACCTGTTTTATCTACAATACTTATCTGAAATTCAACAGGCAAAACAGTATCCAGGCGGGAATACCTGCGCCGTTGTAAACTAGCAGCATTAAACTTTGCGGCCATTTTTATGCGCTTAGCTATCGGTGGATGGCTATATAATAAAAATTCAATTATTTTATTGGGATTTTTATCGGCAAGGTTTTTATCTCCTAATTTCTGCATCATCGAGATAAAGCTTTTAGGATCATTAGTAAGATTTAAAGCGAACGAATCCGCAAATCTTTCCCGCCTTCTTGTATATCCGTTCTGCAGGGGCAGCGTCAAAAGACTCACCGCAAAAAGTGAAATAGCCACTAGGGGAAATGCCGCAATATCGTAAACCTGCCTAAATCCAAAATACCCCAGGCTGAATCTTAAGAATATATCACAGATAAAAAATGCCGCAAAGGAAAAAATGCTCGCCGCACTTATAAGCCTTATCGTGTCTTTGGCTGCTTCATGACCTAATTCATGAGATACGACTGTTAATATTTCATCCGTACTGAACTCCGAGACTAAATTATCCGCCAGGAGAATTCTTCTTGATTTACCCAGACCGCAAACAAGGGCATTGGATTTTTTAGTCTTTTTTGAAAAATCAATAACAAATATATTTTTTATCTTTGATGAAGATTTATCTACCAGAGAAAGTATCCGACTTTTAAGTTCTTTATTTTGTAATTTAGATTCTTTAAAAAAAAGCGGGATAATAATCGTAGGCGTTATCTTGGCTAAAACTACGCTTAGTAATATCCAAAATGATGCCATATATATCCACCAATTATCCGGCGTATTGCGCAAGAAAATATAAAGAGCCTGGATTGCTATAAGGAATACCAAAAACTCAATTATTTGCTTTTTAATAAGATCTTTAAACCACGCGGAAAATTTTTGAGCGGAAAGATTAAATCTATGCTCCAGTTTGTATCCTTCGTAAAAATTAAGCGGGAAGTTTAATAGAAAATACCCCGCGTCTATAACAAAAACATACAGCGCGACTACAACAAAGCTATTCTGCGAAAATAACAAAATTCTCTTTGCTATTATTGAAGATAAGCCTGAAAAGAGAAGTAAGGATAAGCCCCCTAAAGATAAAACCAGATTAGCTAAAAGCAGCCAATTCTTTATATAGTGGTATTTTTTAGCGTTAGTTTTTATTTTTTCCACGTGGGATAAATAATAAAATTTAAATATTATTTTGCAACGCTTGTTTCTAAGATTATTGCCTGATTTAATCTACTTGCTAAATCTTCTATAAAAAGCTTATAATCCGGATATTCAGATACAGATATATATATCTTCTTAGCCACCTGCCTATTGCGGCATTCCAGCGTATTGCCTTCTAAAATATAATCCAAAGAATATTCCATCCATTCATTATCTATATTTATAGAATCCGGTATATATTTAAACTGAAATTTTTCCGGAATATCTACTTTTACTATATCAACTTCTTCCGTTAAGGCGCCAAAATCTAAAGGATAAATACGCTCTTCCTTCAAAACAGAGGAAATATCTATACCTCCGACAAGAGAAGGCAAAACCCTTCCTTTTCCTGCCTTGATTAAAAAATCATCCCCTTCAAACGAATAATTAAAGATAATTTTTTTATCTAGATCCCGAACATTTTCTATTTTATAATCTATCAGGCGGCCATTAGAAGAGAACATCTGTACCTTACTTTTAATACCTTCTTCTATAACCGAAGGCAGGCTATAAAGCAGCCAATAACGCCGGGAATGTTCAAAGAGACCGGAACTTGCAATCTGTCTTTGCGCCTTTATGGATTCATCAACATCTATCTCTATATACGTGCTGAATTCTATAGTATTATCTTGAGCTGTAAAATCAGGTATCCTCATAATCCGGTATTCATCATCAAAGAAAACTAAAACATCCCTGCCCTGATCGGAAACCGGAAGACCCCCTAAAGTTATTGTTTCAGCGGTCGGATCAATAAAAATAAACTCATCATTTATCTTTAGAACTGCTATGGCATGATTAAATAGCAGCACGGGGAAATCTTCAGACAATGCTATTGTTCCTTTTGTACCGATTAATACCGGATAAGCTTCAAACCCCGCATAGCGCAACATAGTAATTAGAAGTATTGCCTGATCCTTACAATCTCCGTACTTATTCAAAAATACATCCGGTGCCTTATGCGGCTCATACCCTGCCTGACCATACTCAACCGCCACATATCTTATATCCTGGGCGCAGAAACTAGAAATTGCCCTGGCCCTATCCATCTCTGAATCTAAGCCCTGCGTTAATTCGTCTACTTTTTGTTCTATATCATCATCCAGCAAAATCTTATCCTTATACAACGGACTCCACCAATCAAAAATTTCATCCCAGGAAGTAAAACTTGACATTAAAAGTATAGTATCTATTTCTGCCTTAGGCGGCATATCCGGCTCAGGAATTATTTGCGGTATATTTTCTAACTCTAGAAAATATACTGTTTTTTCTTTTTCTTTTATGACTTCCGGGGTGAGATCAAATCCAAAAAAATTGAATTGACTATTTAATATCCTCTTATTAACTTTTCTCTCAGGCGGTGTGATTAATTTAAAGCTGGAATAAAGTACGGGATTTGACTCCTGCAAGAAATACCTTACCGAAAAATGCTTATCGGCGACTAATTTACTGCTATATATACGCGCCTTATATTCAATAAAATTACCCGCTGCTACTTCGGGCATAGAGATAATCTTAATACGGGCGTTGCTATAAAGAGGGAAATTCAGATACCGGGAAACATCACGAATATTCTTATCCCCAACTTGAATTGCTGTCCCATCGGGCTTTATCGTGCGCGCAAACTCTAATTCTACTTTTTCATAGGTAGAATCATATCCCAGTAAAATTTCAGAAAACCCTTCTTTTCCTCTATCGTTTAAAATTTTTACAATTGCATATACCGTAGATACAGACGTATTATCATCTAGAATCTCCACCTCTTCCTTAACTGATAATACCAATGCTCCCGCATCAGGATAATCCTCGGCAGAAGGAGAATTAGTAAGCATATTTAGTATATCGGCGCCTACCTGTTCGTGGACAAGATGCGAAATAGATTGAAGACGCTTGCTTGCCTTATTTTTAAATTCTCCTGTCTCTATCTTCGCGTATAGCTTTTCTGCCTTTTCATAAAGATTATGCTCCTCACAAGTCAAACCGTAGGAATAAAGATACTCGGGATCAGGCAACTCTCCTAACTTGTTAAATATAGAAAGCGCCTCAGTAAACTTAGACAACTTAAATAACGAATATGCCGCGATTATTTGAGCATCTCTTGAGTCTAGATCTTTAAGCGTATCATAAGATAAGTCGTACTTCCCATAATCAAAATATAACTTGCCTAGCTTCATACGACTTATATCCGTATCCTGATTTTTATATTTTTCTATAGCTAAATCATAAACCCTGTTACCTAATCCAACATAATAATCCGCGGGAATTATTTTAATACTTAAGAAGACAACAATTAGAATAAAAACAATAACTAATATTTTTTTCATCACTTACTCCTATTTTTATAAATTTTTAACCCTTAAGCGCTAATTCCCGATATTTTTCTAAAAAAATTTCTGTCAGCTTACCCATTTTCCCATCGCCTATTTTTTTACCATCTAAGAATGTAAGCGGCATAATCTCAATTAATGAATTCGTAATAAATACCTCATCTGCCAAAAAGACCTCGCGAGGATCTAGTTCTTTCTCGTATAATTTTATCTTTAATCTTCGCGCAATATCTATAACTGTCTGACGGGTAATACCTAAAAGACACCCGGATTCTGCTTGCGAAGTAAAAATAGCATTATTCTTTATTACGAAGATGTTAGAACGTGTCGCTTCAGCCACCTTCCCTTTGGAATTTAAAAGAATTGCTGCATCGGCATTTTTGGTTTTTGCTTCATATTCAGCCAGTAAAAAATGCAGGCGTGCCGAACTTTTAATAGTTACCAAAACCGATGATTCGTCTTGCATTGTTTTACTCAATATAGCGCGCGCACCGCATAAATATTTCTCTTCCGGATAAGATGTGTACTCCTTCACAATTACAGATGTATGTGTATACCCTTCCCCCTGCCACACAGTAAGACGTACATAACTTGAAATACCAAGGCTATTTAAAGAAATAGTCTTAATTATTATATCTTTTAAAGTCTTCCTAGTATAGTTTAAATTTAAATTTATTATAGGCAAAGATTGTAAGAGACGATCAATATGAGAATCTATACGAAATACTTTCCTATTGTAGGCACGCATCGTCTCAAATAATCCCTGCGCATATAAAAATCCCGCCTCATACACAGGAGTTCTAGCTTCGCTTTCTTTAACCCATTTATCGTCTAAAAATATCTTCATTCTTTATTCCTAGAGCGCGAAACATCGCTTTTGATTTAACTAATGTCTCCTCATATTCAGACTCGGCATTTGAATCAGCAACTATGCCCCCTCCTGCCTGAAAATAAACATTACCATCCTTAAGAACCATGGTACGAATAAGAATATTAAAATCCATATTGCCGCATAGGTTTAAATACCCTAAAGAGCCGGTATAAACATTACGCGGCGCTGGCTCAAGCTCGTCAATTATCTGCATCGCTCTAATCTTGGGGCAGCCGGTAATCGAACCGCCGGGAAAAGAAGCGCGAAGCAAATCAATAGCATCTTTACTCTTATATAATTTTCCTTCTATCTGCGCGGTTGTTTGAAAAAGAGTAGCATAAGTCTCAAGCGTGCGCGCCTGCGTCACCTTAACGCTATCATACTCACAAACTCTTCCTAAATCGTTTCTTTCTAAATCTACAATCATTAATAATTCTGCTTTATCCTTTTCTGAATCAATTAATTCATCTCTTAAAATCTCATCCTCACTAGTGGTTTTACCGCGCGGCCTGGTGCCCTTCATCGGCCTGGTTATAGCCTTCTTCTTCTCTAGTTTTAAAAATCTCTCGGGTGAAGAGCTTAATATTTGAAAATCTACACAATCAAAATAAGCCGAAAAAGAAGAAGGAAAAATCCTGCGTAAATTATAATACAAAGAAAGGGGCTCTGCCCTACACTCACCCTTAAAACGCTGAGATAAATTTATCTGATATATCTGACCCTCCTCTATGTATTTTTTTGCCTTATTAACCGCTCTGATATAACTATCATAAGTAAAATTTGACTCTAAATTACCAACTTTAATCTCATGATGTTTGATCTTATCATCACTTGCCTTAGCAAGTAAGCAAACAATATCATCAAAACGTTCTTTTGCCCTTAACTTAGCGTAATGAGACTTTTTTTCCGGGAGACCCGATGAAAATACAATCAACGTTTTCTTAAAATGATCCACTGTTATTACTGTATCATAGAATCCAAAATAAGAAGTCGGCAAAACCTGAGTCTTAAGAACGGACGATTTTTCCTTATTGTCCAAAATAAAACCTAAATCATAAGATAAATATCCACATAGCCCGCAGAGAAAAGGAGACAGCCGGCTAAACTTCAAAGGTAACTTAAATTCATTAAGCGTACTTGATAAACTACCGAAAGGATCGCTGCGCCCAACTGATTTTAGTATAAATGCCGGATCACTCCCTATAAACGAATATCTTCCTAATCCCCCTACATTCATACTGCTATCTAAAAAAAACAGGTTTTTTCTATTAACTAGCGCGTTAATGACTCCTACTGTATCCTTGTCCCATTTATAAATTTTATAAAGGCAATTCATATCCTACATCATTTCAAGTTTTAAAATACCGTCTATTCTAAAAATACGCTCTTTTTGCTTTAAGTGACAATATCCCACTAAATAATCATATTTTCCTTCTTTCATTATTTCCCGTGGTGTTACGTCCCTCTCTGTAACCTCACCTCTTAATACAGAAAAATATCTTATTTTAAGTCTTGCGCCCACATTCATTGCTTCCTGTATTTCAGCAATTCGCCCGCCTATGGCCCTATTTACCACTTCTCTATCTATACAAAATGCGGTTTTAACATAAGAAAATTCATTAACCCCTTGTTTGTTTAATATACCGAATAGTATCTTAAGAACTTCCAGGCTCATTTGCGCATCAGCTAGGGCGCGATGTTGCTGTGTTTCTTTTATGGCAAAATGCTTAGCCACAAAACTTAAACTATACCTTCCAAGGTTAGGCAATAATGCTCTCGCCATAGCTAAGATATCGACCACCAAAAGCTCTTTCGGTAAACTTTGCTTAAGCAGTCTTAATTCCTGCCCGAGAAATCCTATATCAAATTTAGCATTATAGGCAAACAGCATATTATCTTCTATAAAATCCATGAATTTCGGTATAACATTTTCTGGCTCAAGAGCGCTCTTTAGCATCTTATCCGTTATGCCGTTTACCGCAAATGCCCCTTGCGATATAGGTACTTTACTATTAACTAAACAATGGAATTGGCCTATTATATTATTCCCAGCTACCTTAACAGCGGCAATTTCTACAATTCTATCTCCTGCCTCAGGAGCAAGCCCTGTAGTTTCTACATCAAAGATAACATATTCCAAATCTGATAATTCCATATGCATTATATATTCCCTAAATATCTTTATCCTATTCGCCCCGTTAGAGATAATCCCGCCCTTTGCGGGATACCTATCGAAGCTGCATTTTCACTCAAACTTTCTGCTTTCATAAATATCAATCTGTCCTTTTAAACAATATGCCAATATCTCTAACGGGGTTCGCCGATAAATTGGAGAATAACTTCTCGGCTGCGGGGACGGTTATCAAAATCTATAAATACAACCTGCTGCCATGTACCTAGAACTAATTTTTTATCAATAAAAGGGACAGAGACTGACGAGCCTAATAAAGATGCCCGCAGGTGTGAATGGCCATTGGCATCACCCCAGGTTTCATCATGTTTATAGGATTTATTTTGTGGAATTATTTTCTGGAAAAAATCCTTTATATCAGCGGCCAATCCCGGCTCATATTCACAGGTCATAATCCCGCCCGTTGAACCAACGCAAAATACGGTAACCGTTCCATCACGAAGCCCACTTGATGATAAAGCATCCGCAATATCATCGCTTATATTGATAATATCGCAGTTTCCTTTTGTAGAAAACTTCAGTGATTTTTTCTTAATCATCTAGCTTATTATGCTGCCTAATTTTCTAGGCTTATCAGTAGTAAGCATACTTAGACCCTCATCATCAGAAGCGACCAAAAGCATACCCTGACTCTCGACCCCTCTTACAGTACGTGGCTCTAAATTATTAAGCACGACTACCTGCTTGCCCAGTAATTCTTCAGGTAGATAATATTTACGTATGCCGGCAACCAACTGCTTTTCTTCTCCTCCTAAATCAACTTTTAATACATAAAGTTTATCCGCATCCGGATGGACAACTGCCTCTTTAATTACGGCTATCTTTATGTCTAACTTTTTAAAATCATCGTGTGTAATCATAAAATATCCTTTCTTGATTTAACTAACTATTCTTTTTCTATTGAGTGCGCCTTAATAGGAGCACGCGTTTGTTTTTTACTGGAACGCATACGCTTTTCATCGAGCATCTTCGCTTTTGCGCGACGGCTTCTTCTGCGTTTCTGCCTGCGAATTTTATCAATTCGCTTCTTCTCTTCCTCTATAAAACCGCATCGTTCTTTCTCTATTAAATCTAAGAGTCTTCTTCTGGCAATAAAACGGTTCAGGCTGCGACTACGGCTATCCTGACATTTAACCGATATGCCACTAGGCTCATGGCGCAATAATACACAAGATGAAGTTTTATTAATTTTTTGTCCTCCGGGCCCTGAGGCGCGAACATAAGTTTCCCTTAAATCATTCTCGCTAATACCCATCCGCTTCATTCGAATGATTAGCTGTTTTTCTTTAGCAATAGATAGATTAAATAACGGCATATTTAACGCGGGGTAATAATTGACCCATTAGATATAGGCAGCTCTAATGACTTAGGCGACCCAGTGGGAAAAAATAAAAATTTAATAATTACTGCCTGTATTAATATGATAACAAAACATACTCCTATGGCACGCCGCATAGTGGCATAATTAAAAGCTTCTTTTACAGCGACAACTAAAGCAGCAAGCATCCAAAACGCAGAGACCATAAGCACAATAGGCGCAAGAGATGAAATAAAACCTAATATCATAATTAATCCCGGCGAGGCGGCAAAACCTACAACACGCAATAATTCCTTATACTTTACCCCGCCTTCTGGCCCGGGGAGAAGATAAAAACCGGTTAAAAAAACAATACCTGTTCTAACATACCAAACAATAAGAGCAACAAATAATCCTACTACTAAATGAGATAAACCGTATGCTCTAAAAAAACCCAGACAGATTGATGTAGCAATACTCACAGCAACGATTATTAGCATTGCCTGAGGCAAAGCATCATTATCCTTCTTGACCTCCTGATATAATGTAGGATCCAATTTAATAGCCCGAATAATTCGACTCTGCAAACTACTCATATTTCTCCTTCTATATCTATATAATATTATACTTTTTGAGGCGTATAAAATAAAGCAAAAAAAACCTGCGATCCAATCTTTAACCGCAGGGTGATTGTTTTGGCGGGAGACGGCAGGATATTCACGTCTCCTTGATTTTATCAAGGCTCTCCATACCCCGCAATATGCGGGGTCGGTGTTCGTCCCGACAAAACATCGGGACTTCACGGTCACCCCGAAAACATAGGGAAAAGAATTTCCCCATACCCCTTTCGTCCAAATCCCTCAGCTATATAAAAAGCCCTGCGATCTAATTACTTAATTACAGGGCTATTGATTTTGGCGGGGACGACGGGATGTTCACGTCACCTTGATTATATCAAGGCTCCCCATAGGGGCTCTGCCCCTCTGGTGTTCGTCTTCGCCTCAACGTCACCCCGAAAACATGGGGAAAAGAATTTCCCCATACCCCTTTCGTCCAAATCCCTCAGTTATATAAAAAGCCCTGCGATCTAATTGCTTAATTACAGGGCTGTTGATTTTGGCGGGGACGACGGGATTTGAACCCGCGATCTACAGATCGACAATCTGTCGCGTTAACCAGACTACGCTACGTCCCCTCTTTAGATGAGTTACGATTTTAACTTAAAATAACCTTATTTGCAAGGATTTTTTATGGTGGACCGTAAAGTTACCTTCGACAACCACGCCCCTAACCACGTGATGAAATTCTTTCTGAATTTCATTTTACGTGGTGGGCGGTACAGGACTCGAACCTGTGACCTTTTGAATGTAAATCAAACGTTCTAACCAACTGAACTAACCGCCCGAAATGAATTCTTTGAAAACCAAAAATATAAACTATCCCTTAGGAAGCGCCATCATGCAAAAGGCCATAACAAATAAAGCGACTGTTTCAATTACTCCTAAAACCATTATGTATTGTCCAAACCCTTTACCTGTCTCGGCTAAAGCATCAGATGCCCTTGCTGCTGCCTTGCCCTGCATATAGGCAGACACACCCATAGCTATACCTGCTACAGCTCCGATAATCATCAAATAACGGTACGTTTGCGGATCCGCGGGAAGATTAGCCTGAATTATCTTATCCCTTAAAATCATACCGTACAGTGTCTGAGTAAGAGGAGCTCCTACAAACGCAATTAATGTAAACGGTGCTGCTTTATTCTGTGAAAAAGCCTTCTTCCACGCCCCCACAGCAGCCATGCCGGCAATACCGGTTCCAAAAGCAGAACCGATAGCAGCAAACACAAGAGAAAAATTCATATCACCAAAACCTTCAACCATAATTAACCTCCTTAATGAAGCCATAACTTATAGAAGCCTCGGACCGATATAAGTTATCTATCTGAATTACCCTACGAAATCCTATGGATTTCCAGGACTTAGTCCCGGCAGCTACAAGTAGATTTCTATGAAATCTACGTAGTGCTTTGATGCCGAGATATTTCTATTCTTTAAAAGGCCTATATTCTTTTCCTGACCATTCCATATTAAGATGGCCGGAAAATTCAAGCATATTTAACCTTATCCCGTGAACAATCACTGACATTAAACCCAAAAGTATGTTTAAGGAGTGTCCTAAAAAAAGTATAACTGCTGCAAGTAAACCGGCAAAGATACTATTAATACCTTCTCCCACAGCCATATTATTAAAAGCTCCCGCCACGGCAACAGTTGCGTACCCAACGATAAATAACCGCAGATAAGAAACAATATCGGAAAATGAACCAATTACCTTAAGGGGCAAATCCGCTAAAGAAAGAGCCATGCCCTTTAATATGTTTTTTTGCGGGTTGCCGAATAAAATAACCAGGACAAAGCCGATAATACCTAAGATTGCCGTAAAATCGGGCATGGGACGAGAAAGAACCAATTCCCCGGCAACAAAGAATGCTGCCCAAACAATACATATCCAACCAAGCTGCCCCAGAGCAACTACAGAATTAATAAACCTAAAGGCTATTATACCGTGGGCAATGCTTAAATGAATCGCTCCGATTAAAAAACATAAATATATCATAAAAATCTGATTGGACCCTACAAAACTGTTTATTCTATCCACAACTAAAAAATTTAATACTGGCAATTGCGCGATTTGCTCAAAACCAAACCATGTCCCTGTAATTGCACCCCAGATAATCGTAGCGCCACTTAACAGATACATTAATAAAAACGGCCCTTTAATAATATTTTTGAATTTCCTCTGAAGGAAAAATGTAGTAATTAGAAAAAATAAACCGTATCCTGCGTCACCAATCAGCATTGCGAAAAATAAACTAAAGAAAATAAGAAACCAAAAACTTATGTCGTATTCCTCATACCCCGGCAAAGTGCCCATAAATTTAAATACAGGTTTTATAATCTCAACCCACTTTGGATTCTTTATTAAGGTAGGAGCCTCTTGAGGAACATCGGGATCTCTTGCGAACACGGCCCAACCTTCTTTATCTGCTGTTTTCCTAATAAGTACTACTGTATCCTTGGGACAAAAACCTTCCAGGCAGGAAATTCCTTCATCCTCTTTCATGCCAAATCTTACATTGCAAAATTCTAATTTTTTTAAAAGATCTGCTTTGTAATCAGAAAAAATATTTGTATAGCTTGAGGCCTTCTGCAATTTATCATTGATGGAATTTAAGTTATCTTTTGTGGTTTCTAGTTTTCTCTCTAGAGAATGTAAATTTTCAGAAGGTGGTAGGACTTCTACAAAATCAAGACTGTCTTTACTTGATGAACCAATAAACGCTAAGTAGACCTTATTACCATCTTCTCGCAGAATTTGCACTAATTTATCCTGAGGGATGGATTTCAAAGATTTTTTATCCGTAGTATATAGCTTTATAAATACCCCTGATTCCTCAAGATCGGAAAGTGTAGATTGCGAAACATTCCCCCACTGATCAAACCAAACCCTTTCTTTTTCAAACTCCTCTATTCTAAGATCAAGCTTTTGCTTCTGTTTATCAAAATCTATAATTTCTTTTACGTATGATGCTATCTCATTTTCGTTTAAATCGTCTTTTTGCGTTTTCTCTTCGGCAACAATCGTCAATGCCTTATCTAATAACATAAGCTTCTGCTCCAGAGACGTTATATGCTCGGCTTGAGGTGTACGCATATGTTCAATATGCACAACTCCCATCTTGCGTAATACGCTAAGGGCGGAATCACGAGCCTTTAAGGACACCAGTAATGTTATTTTTTGCATTGGTACTATCATATTTCAACAGTTTGTTTTCTTCGCTCTATCTTTGCCTTGGCGATTTTTCCTCTTACTACCTCAGCTGTCTGAAGCTCTCCTAAGAATATCTGTATAACGCGGGAGTTTTCCTTTGCTTCGGGAATTTTTATCTTCTCAAACAAATTAACCCTTTGGGTCGCAATCCTTAATTCTTCCTTTAAAATATCCAATTGTCTGTGTAATACAGAAAGTTTTGCTTTCTGGGTCAACATCTGCTTTACGGATTCTATTGCGCGATCCACCCATAAAGGCATCACCATAAAATCATAATCCTTTTGAGTAAAATCAATACCGCTAAATACGGGAATATCAACTCCCGCAATATTTCCCTCATCTATATTAATACTTTTAAGACTTATGAAGTCTTCAATGAATACATCCTCGGCAAATACATCAACCCATAGAGTAATTTCTCTTCTTAGTTTATCGGTTGCAGCTGCCTCAGCTTGTATAACCTGATATATTTTAATTATCTCAAGTTGCAACTGCTTCTTCTTAAGCTGAAGCATAGGCAGATAACGATAAAACCGCTTAAGGGCATCCTTATTTTTCTTTAATTCATTCTTGGTTAACCTAATCTTAGGCATATATTAAGCTTTCTTAGGCCAAAACTCCTTTATCAAATCCGTGCGGAAATTTGTCTCTTCGGGGTTAAAGCATTCGGCAAGTATCTTCCATCCATTATCTAAAGCATCCTCTAGTGAAATCTTAACCGATAAATCCATCATTTTATCTTCAAACAGTTTTCCGTATTTTAATAACTTTCTATCCCAATCACCCATACGAAAACCCATTGCTCTTTTTTCTTCGGTTTCTTTATATTGCGCATAAAGCTGTATCATCCCGTCCATAATCGCACGGTGATCCTTGCGTGTCTTATCATTAACTTGTTGTTTTAGGCGACTTAAAGATCCAAACGGCTCTATACGTCCGCCCCTTAAATAAAACTGCCCTTCGGTTATATATCCGGTATTATCAGGCACAGGATGTGTGACATCATCTCCGGGCATTGTAGTTACTGCTAATATAGTAATTGAACCTGCTCCTTCAAAATCAATTGCCTTCTCATAACGCTTGGCTAACTGACTATATAAATCACCGGGATAGCCGCGGTTTGAAGGAACCTGTTCCATAGTAATAGATATTTCCTTTAAGGCATCGGAAAAATTAGTCATATCCGTAAGCAAAACAAGGACGTCTTTTCCTTTTAATGCGAATTTTTCAGCTACTGCCAGAGATAGATCGGGAACCATTAACCCCTCTACTATAGGATCAGATGCCGTGTGGATAAAAAATATTGACCTGCTTAATGCCCCACCCTCCTCCAATACATTCTTAAAAAACATATACTGGTCATACTTAAGGCCTATACCGCCCAAAATTATCATATCTACTTCTGCCTGAAGCGCAATTCGAGCCAATAACTCATTATAGGGTTCTCCGGATATAGAAAATATGGGTAACTTTTGCGATACAACCAATGAATTAAACACATCAATCATCGGGATGTTAGTTCGTATCATTCGTTTCGGTATAATTCTTTTAACCGGGTTTACCGCGGGGCCGGATATCTCGATTAAATTTTCTGTTAAGTTCGGCCCTTTATCTCTAGGTTGTCCGCTTCCGTTAAAAATCCTCCCCAGCATATTATCCGAGAAAGCAACCTTCATGGGATGGCCGAGAAATTTCACTTCATCATTGGTAGAAATCCCGCGGCTTCCGGAGAAAACCTGAAGTGAAACAATATCATTTTCCAATTTTATAACCTGGGCCAGAGACTTACCCCAGGAGGTCTTTACCTCTGCCAATTCCTCATAGGCCACGCCAGTTCCCTTAACCGTAATAACATTTCCGGCAACACTAAGTATTTTATTATGAATCTTTCTCATATATACTATCCCTCTTTCTTACTTCCATTATGCGCATTAACAAATTCTTCGATTTTTGCCTCTTGCTTTTTAAATTCTTCCGATCCCAATTCTTTATAATTCCAATCTATAAATAACTGTCTTAATTCATAGAATACTGCTCTCGCCTTATCTTTATTATCAAAGTTAAATTCCTCATTTAACACAGAAGTAACTCTCCCAAAAACATATTCCTGTCTCTTTAGGCTTGTGGCAGCATCTATTTTATCAAAACCATTCTGCTGTAAATATACGTTATCTAAAAAGTCGGACTTTAAATAAATAATAAAATCCTCCATTAAAGTACCTTCTTCCCCCACAACCTTCATCATCTGGTCTACTTCATTACCGCGCGATAAAACATCTTGCGCTCTCTTTAATAAATGCGGATCGACAAAACTATTATACCTGGACCAACTCTCAAGAGGATCTATGGATGGAAAACGGCGGGCATTAGCCCTATCCCTGGAAAGACCGTGAAACGCACCAACAACTTTTAAGGTTGCCTGTGTTACCGGCTCATCGAAATTTCCGCCGGCAGGGCTTACCGTCCCTCCGATTGTAAGGCTTCCTTTTTCTCCGGAATGCAGCTCAACCAATCCTGAACGTTCATAAAATTCAGCAATACGGGATTCTAGGTATGCCGGGTATGCTTCTTCTCCGGGAATCTCTTCTAGTCTGCCGGAAACCTCTCTCATTGCCTGGGCCCATCGTGAAGTCGAATCAGCAAGGAGCAAAACATCCAAACCCATCTGTCGATAATACTCTCCTAGTGTAGCTGCGGTGTATACTGATGCATCGCGGGCTGCAACCGGCATAGAACTTGTATTACAAATTATAATAGTTCTTTCCATCAATGATTTACCCGTGCGCGGATCTGAAAGCTTAGGAAACTCTCTTAATGTTTCAACAACCTCTCCTGCTCGCTCTCCGCAGGCAGCAATAATTACAATATCAATCTCGGCATAACGACTCGTAAGCTGCTGCAAGACAGTCTTACCTGCGCCAAAAGGACCCGGAATACAATAAGTCCCTCCTTTAGCCACCGGGAAAAAAGTATCAATAAGACGTATCTTGGTGATTAAAGGGTCTTTTGGCGTAAACTTCTCTCGGTAAGCATCTATTGGGACTTTTATCGGCCATTCAAAAATCATATCCAGCTCAATTATCTCGCCCCTTGCGTTTTTAATCCGGACAATTATATCCTTGGCGGCATAATCACCTTTATTGGCTATAAAAGTAACTTCATACTCTCCATCAAGATCGAAAGGAACCATTATTGAATGCTTAAATATCCCTTCAGGAACATGGCCTAACACCATACCTTTAGTAACCTTGTTATTTACTTTAACAGAAGGTGTAAAATGCCATTTTTTATTAAAATCTAAAGCGTCAACTTGCATTCCCCGGGGCAAGAAAAAGCCAACCTGCTCTGCAAGCTCAGGAAGAAGGTTCTGCAATCCATCATAAACCTGGCCCAAGAGACCCGGCCCTAATTGCACAGAAAGCATGTTTTTTGAAAATTCTACTTCATCTCCCACCTTAATACCTTTTGTATCCTCAAAAACCTGCATAAAAGCGGTATCACCGGAAATCCTGATCACCTCTGCCATCAGGCGTTCTTCTCCACATAAAACATAACCAACTTCGTTTTGGATAATAGAATCACCAAAAGAAACCGTTATCATGTTCCCGTGTATTGATTTTATACTCCCTCTGTGTTTGCTCATACCTTAACCTCACATAATCTATCAAAGGCGCCTAAGCCCTTTTCTTTATCAAAAATAAATAACTTTTGCAAAATCTGCAGTTTTAAAAAATAAAAAATAAAAAATCCTAAATCAAAATAATGTTCCTCAGCGCATTCCTCAATAAAATTCCATCTAAGACGTAGAAGTTTTTTTTCTACTTCTAAAGGAGATCCTTCTAAAATGGATGGTTCCAAAACTTCAGGTATTCTGTGCTGCCCGGATAATTCCTGAGGTTTTCTTTTAAAAAAAAGATCTTCCCTTAAAGACATTTCGAAATGTTTATATTTTCGCACCAAAGCTGTGTCTTTTTTATTTTGATAAAAATCGTTGATATCAACACTTTCAAGCATTTTAAAATCTTTATCACTCATCCATTTCCTGGCCTCTGTTAAAAAAGAATCACAATTGATGAAGGAATCTTTGCCAAAATCAAGCAATGAAAGCTCTGATGCAAAATAATAATATTTATCCATTATTTTTATCTAAAATTTTAACTATTTGTGGATTTAGAAATTCTTTTAATGACTCTAAAATGCTCTCATCAGTAAAATCATAATAAACATCTTCTCCTTTTATACCAATACGAAAACCCCTATCTATGGATTTAGCTATCTTTATTTCCACTATATCCTTAACCTGGGATTTAAATTGAGATAAAAGTAAATCTTCTAATTTTTTCTTATCTACTTTATTAACTAATGCCTCGAGCGCTACATCTTTTTTCTGTGCCCAGTTATCGATTATTCGCACAATAAGCTCTTTTACGAATTCAACATCAAGCTCATCGGCTACCTTGCGCTTAAGAATATTATCAAAAAGGGTAGTTATTTCCTGTTTTAATACCAACACTAGATCCCGCGCTGCCTGCCTAAGAGAATTCTCGGTATTATTTTTAAGTTTTTCTAAAGACTTACGAGATCCCTCTAATTGTTCTTCTGCCTTACGCTTAGCCTCATCTATAATAGATACAGCCTCACAACAGGCATCTTGAATAATTTTATCAGCTGCCTTCTTAGCTTCTTCTACGCCATCTTTCTTTATTTTTGCGATTAGACTCTCTAATTTTACTTCCATCTCTTAATTACCCCCCTTTAACAAACACACAATCTCTATAAATATTGATATGCGTGATTACGTATCTATAGATACGAAATCTGATTGCATATCTAGAAGAAAATATCTTCTTTGTTTTTCAATCAGATAAAATTACTTAGTTTAATTGTGCAAGGATTAGCTTTGCTGTTTCTTTGGGCTTAGAAGAGTTCAATATCGGTCTTCCTACAACAATATAATTTGCTCCGGCTTCTACTGCATCAAGGGGTGTTGCTATCCGCTTCTGATCATCATTAGTAGCATTTTTAAGCCTTATGCCAGGAGTAACAATTATAAATTTACTGCCGAAATTGCTACGAATAAAACCTGCCTCTTTTACTGATGCAACCACACCATCTAATCCTGCCTTATCCACATCCTCTGTAAGCGTTGCCACAAGAGGTTTTATTGTACTATTCTCAGATGTACTTGTCAAGACTGTAACTCCAATAATTAAAGGGGGTTTTGCGCCTAATTTATTAGCCTCAACCTCCGCTGCCTCTTTGGTCCTCTTCATCATTTCAAGGCCACCCTGAGCATGCACATTGAACATAAACACATTCAGGCGCGTTGCGGCAATCGCTGCATTTGCTACTGTATTGGGAATATCATGAAATTTCAAATCCAGAAAAACCTTTGCACCTTTTTTATGTACCATTTTCACAACTTCTGGCCCATAAAGGGTAAAAAGCTGACTGCCTATTTTAAAAATCTCAACTTCCGGATAAAGTAAATCAATAAACTCCTCTGCTTTGGAAAGATTATCAACATCTAAAGCAACAATTAACCCGGTCTTTGATTTTTCCATTAAACTTTCAGGCTCCCGATTAATTTATTTATATTTGTTATCTTATTAATGCGCATATAGTCTTTGATGCCTAAAATAATATCCGTAGCTGCTTTAGGATTTACAAAATTTGCCGTACCTATTTGCACAGCACGCGCACCGGCAATGATAAATTCAATTGCATCAGATGCCGTCATTATCCCGCCACAACCTACAACAGGAATTTTTACGGCTCTCGCCACCTCCCAAACCATACGTAGAGCAATAGGCTTTATTGCCGGGCCGCTTAATCCTCCGGTAATATTAGCAAGCTTAGGTTTTTTTGACTTAATATCAATGCTCATCGCTAAAAAAGTATTCACTAAAGATATGCTATCCGCTCCCGCATCCTCAGCTGCCCTTGCAATCAAACTAATATCTCCTACATTCGGAGTAAGTTTTGCAATAATAGTCTTTTTTGTACTCCTGCGTACAGCTTTTATCACTTTGTATGTAGCAGATGCATCCTGGGAAATAAGTGTTCCTCTCTGATTCTTAATCTTTGCGGCTTTTATATTCGGACAGGACAAATTTAATTCTAATGCCGATATACCTTTTAGGCTCAATTTTTTTGCTAATTCAGCATATTCATTCAAACTCTCTCCGGCAATACTTACCACTATAGGGGTATCTAATTTCTTAAGGTGGGGGAGTTTCTCCTTGATAAAATTATCAAGGCCTTTATTTTCCAGGCCGATAGAATTAAGCATTCCTGAAGGTGTTTCAGCAATACGGGGAGGAAGATTTCCTTGGCGGGGACAAAGCGTAATTGTTTTTGTAACAAGCGCTCCTAATCTCTCTACTTTTATTAAATTTTTAAATTCTTCAGCGTAGCCAAAAGTTCCGGAGGCAACCAAAACAGGATTTTTTAACCGAAGAGTTCCTAAAGAAATAGCGGTATTCATTCATTAGATAATTATTATCTGCATTAACACAATAACTGCTAAAATAACAAATACGATGCCGATTGTTTTACTATTCTTCATAATCCACTCGTCGGCATTTCTTTCCCTCTCTAGAGCATGGTAGAGTTTTTCTACGACAAAAACATTTTTGTTTAACTTGTTACTGGTTTTATGAATTAGCGATGGCTTAAGAAGAAAAATTAATCCCAAAACAGCAGTAATTATTCCTATAGTTACAGGAGCTTGGACGATCGGCTCACCAAGCATCTGTAATAATATAATAAATGCAAAAATAACAAATAGCGCACCGATCATTTTACTATTTTTTATAATCCATTCATCAGAATCTCTTTCTGTATCTAGGCTCTCCTGAAGCTTATTGGTAACAAAGACGCGTTGATTTAACCGATGACTCAATCCTTGCAGCAATGTCGGCTTAAAAACAAAAATTGCCCCCAGAATAAAAGTAACCGCGCATACAATCGTAGGTAGAAAATGGATTGCGTTTTCTAATGCCTCCATAAACTTCTCCTTTCTTTTGCCTAGTTATATTAACCTCTATTATATCATATAGTTAACAAAATAATAGTATAATCTATTTAATTCCTTTATTTGGCCGAGAGCCGTAAAACTGACAACTTTTCTAATTTTGCGGCCACACTATATCATTTGCGTCAAAAACAGGCCCATCCTTACAAACCAATTTATAGCCGCCAGATGTATTCGTAGTACATCCCATACAGACTCCAAAACCACAAGCCATATATGTCTCAAGAGAAATCTGCGCGCGTATATTATTCTGGCGCGCGATTAAAGCAAGCGCCCTATGCATCGCTTCAGGCCCGCAAGCATATATCATTGATGCTTGATTTTTAAACAGCGGCAGTATTTGCGTTAGCTGACTGGTAACCCTCCCCTTGAAACCATTTGAGCCGTCATCCGTTGAGATTCTTATATCACAGCCTAGTTTTTTAAATTCCTTTTCGCAGAAAATCTTACGCTTAGTTTGTGCGCCGATTAAAACAACGATTTTTTGCTTAGGATTTTTTGCTTTAGCTTTAGATAATCTTTCCGCGAGAAACATAAGCGGTGCCACCCCCATACCACCTGCTATAAGTATATGTGTCGAATACTCTGAACCTATCTTAAATCCATTACCTAACGGGCCCAATATATCCAACTTTTTTTTAGGAGATACCTTAGATAAAATTTCAGTACCCCTTCCGACTATTCCATAAAGAATTTCAATCTGGCCCTTATTAAACTTTCCTTTATTTTTAATCACCCTATGCACACTAAACGGCCTTCGTAACAAAGGGTCTGTTTTATCATTAATGCGTATATGCACAAACTGACCCGGAATAATTCTATCAGCAATTTCCGGAGTCGCTAAAATCAGCTTATAATAACCACCGTTAATTCGAAAATTATCAATAATCGTTGCATTTTTCTGATAAATCTTTGAAGTCAAATATCTCTCCTCTTCTTAAGCTCTACTTTTGGCACTTTGGGCAAAAATATGTCCCCCTACCACCCTGAACCATCCTCTTTACGGGAGTTTTACATACAAAACAAGGCTTATCCTTTCTATTGTATACTTTATGGTGAGCGGCATAATTACCGCGCTTCCCGGAAAGGCGGACATATTGATCAATAGATGATCCTCCGCATTTTATTGCCTCCCTTAACGTATCTTTTATTTCTTTAAAAAGTAACTTCTTTTCTTTACTTGATAATGAAGAAGCCGGTCGTTCAGGATAAACGCGCGAACGAAATAAAACCTCTGCTGCATATAAATTCCCTATACCGGCAATAAACTTCTGATCTAGAAGCAATGGCTTTATCTTTGTCTTTTTAGCACCAAGCATTTTTCCAAAAACAGTCTCATTGATTTCAAAGGGTTCCGGGCCTAATTCTTTAATAAATTTCAAATTACGCCAGTCATCCATCAGCTTTAATTCGCCTAAAAGGCGGCTATCATTAAAATCAAGTATCTTCTTATTGGAAAAAACAAAACTTACCCTGCTTTTTTCCTTATTCCCGGGGAAAACCAACTGCCCCGTCATTCGCAGATGTATCACTAAAAACTTACCTGTTGAAAGGCCGAATATCAAGATCTTGCCTTTTCTTATAATTTGTTTTATGCTTGAATTTTTTATTTGGGAAGAAAATTTCGCGGGAGTTATCTGCTTAATGACTTTGGGATTTTTAATAACTACATCAACTATCTTTTTTCCTATGATATCTTTATTTAATTCTCTTTTTATTGTTTCAACTTCTGGCAACTCAGGCATTTTTAATCCTTACTTTTCCTGATAAATCCCGTTATAGCCTTCTGTTTCATCGGTTACAAAAAAAACAAGCTGTGCGATGCGAGCATTCTGTTTTAAAGAGATGCCTTCGGGATTCTGGACCGTTAAGATAAATTCGCTCCTGCCGCAAAATCCCGCATCCCAAACACCGTGTACTGTATAAGCGCCCATGCGCATAAGAGATGTGCGGCTAAAAGCCAAAGCAGTCAAATCATTAGGCATATTAACTGTTTCATTTGTCCTTACCCGATAGGTGCCTTTTTTTAAATTCCACCAGCCGAATTTATCCTGCTGATTTTTCTTCTCAGGCATTAATTTTTTACCCTCAGGCACAACTCTTTCCTTATTGGAAAAATCTAACGCGCCAGGAGTCTTAAACTCAAAAATATCCGCAAGCGTTAGATCAAACCCGTTAGGAGTAAGCTGCTTATCCAGATTAATATAATTTTCGATTAAATTATTTTTATCTACTAAAGTCTTTATCTTTTCTTTATTAAGCATTCTGGTGATGTTGTAATGATTTTACATCTAATTGATGTTTTATTAAAGTCTCAATACCATTTACTGAAGCAAGGGCTCCGGGAACAGTGGTAATACAAGGCACCTGGTGCATTATGGCGTAAGAGCGGATTTTTATCTCATCGGCCCTGGGAACTCTACCCGATGACGTATTAATAATTAAATCAATTTTGTTTTCTTTTAATAAATCTAACGTATTCGGCGATCCCTCATTTAATTTTTTAAGAAGTCTGGCATTAACATTGTTATCTTTTAATATTTTTTGCGTGCCACTTGTTGCTACGATCTCAAAACCGAAATCGGATATTTTTTTGGCAATATCAACAATACCCGGCTTATCTTTATCTTTTACACTGATAAATACCGTGCCATGCGTTGGAAGTTTTTGACCGGCAGCAAGCTGGCTCTTTAAAAAGGCTTTGCCAAAATCTACATCTATCCCCATAACCTCGCCTGTTGATTTCATCTCGGGGCCCAGCATAATATCAACACCGGGGAATCTGTTAAAAGGAAATACCGATTCTTTTACGCATGAATATTTCGGAATAATCTCTTGAGTAAATCCTAAGTCTTTTAATTTAGCACCTGCCATTACTTTTGCTGCTAACTTTGCCAGAGGCACTCCTATTGCTTTAGAGACAAACGGCACTGTACGTGATGCTCGAGGATTAACTTCCAAAACATACAATGTATCATCTTTAACAGCATACTGAATATTCATCAGACCTATCACCTTTAATTCACCTGCCAGAGCAACGGTTGCGCTCCTTATCCGATCGATCATCGTATCTGTTAGACTATGAGGCGGCAGCACCATTGCCGCGTCTCCTGAATGAACACCTGCTTCTTCAATGTGTTCTAAAATACCTCCCACAACAAAAGTCTCCCCATCAGCGATCATATCAACATCTACTTCAATAGCATCTTCCAAAAACTTATCTATTAATACCGGATGCTTACCCGAGACAGAAAGCGCCTCTTCTATATACTTCTTAAGCAATTCTTCAGAATAAACTATTTCCATGGCACGCCCACCCAGAACATAAGAAGGCCTCACTAAAACAGGATAACCGATTGCGCTCGCAATCTTTTTAGCCTCGGCTAAAGTAAATGCTGTTGCGTTATTCGGCTGAATGAGATTTAGTTTATGTAAAAGCTGCTTGAATTTTTCTCTGTCTTCGGCAACATCTATGGACTCAGGACTCGTTCCAATAATCTTCATGCCCGCTTTTTGTAAACTTAAGGCTAAATTAAGCGGTGTCTGCCCTCCTAATTGCACAATTATGCCGTCCGGTTTTTCTTTGTCACAGATATTTAATACATCTTCATATGTTAGCGGCTCAAAATAAAGTTTATCCGATGTATCATAATCAGTGGATACTGTCTCTGGATTAGAATTTATCATTATTGTCTCATAGCCTTCTTCTTTTAAAGCGAAAGATGCGTGTACGCAGCAATAATCAAACTCAATACCCTGGCCAATCCTATTTGGACCACCGCCTAAAATCATTATCTTCTTCTTATCAGATATTCGCGTTTCATCTTCTGTTTCATAGGTAGAATAAAAATAAGGTGTATAAGCCTCAAATTCTGCCGAACAGGTATCAACAAGTTTATAGGTTGTCTCTACCTTATGTTTTTTACGCAGTGCGCGTAAAGATTCTTCATCGCTACCCCAAAACTCCGCAAGCTGCTTATCGGAAAAACCAAACTGTTTTGCCTTTAACAATAATTCCCTAGAGATTGAAGAAATCTTAGATTTTTTTAATTCTTCTTCAAGCTCCACGATTTCTTTTATGTTATGCAAAAACCATCTGTCAATTTGGGTCAAAGAAAATATCTTTTCAATATCTAATCCTGAACGTAAAGCATCGGCTATATAAAATATCCTTTCGGCATTAGGCTTTTTAAGTTTATCTTCTAATTGCGATTTAGAAATTTGATTCTTCTCTATAATACTATCTAAGCCATTACGCTTTATCTCTAAACCTCTTAACCCCTTCTGCAGAGCTTCCTTGAAAGTCCTGCCGATTGCCATTGTTTCACCTACAGATTTCATTGAAGTTCCCAGGGTCGTATCTGATCCGGCAAATTTCTCAAAAGTAAACCGCGGGATTTTAACCACGCAATAATCTATTGTCGGTTCAAAAGACGCGGGTGTTTCTTTTGTGATATCATTAGGTATTTCATCAAGAGTATATCCCACAGCAAGCTTAGCTGCAATTTTAGCAATAGGAAAGCCCGTTGCCTTTGATGCCAGAGCTGATGAACGCGAAACACGGGGATTTACCTCTATCACCACCATTCTCCCGGTTTTAGGATCGACGGCAAACTGAATATTTGCCCCCCCTGTTTCAACTCCTATTTCACGCATTGCTTTAAGCGACGCATCACGCATTATTTGGTATTCTACGTCGGTCAAAGTTTGAGCAGGGGCAACAGTAATAGAATCTCCGGTATGTACTCCCATAGGATCAAAATTTTCAATAGAGCAGATAATTACTACATTATCTTTACAATCACGCATCACCTCAAGCTCATACTCCTTCCAACCTAAAATAGATTCCTCGACTAATATCGTATTAACCGGGCTATAATCAATCCCGCGGCTGACCAATTCTTCAAACTCTTCTTCTGTGCGCGCGATACCTCCGCCTGTCCCCCCCAATGTAAAACTCGGCCTGATTACAATAGGCAGGCCAAGCTCAGCGAGCGTTTCTCTTGCTTCTTTTTTATTACCGCATTGCCTGCTACACGGTAAATCCAAGCCTATTTTTTCCATTGCCTGCTTGAATAAATTACGATCTTCTGCCTTGGCAATAATCTCTTCATTTGCTCCAATAAGCTCAACATTGTATTTTTTTAATATTCCTCTCTTTGCTATCTCCATAGCTGTATTTAAACCGGTCTGCCCTCCTAACGTAGGCAGGAGCGCATCGGGCCTTTCTTTAATAATAATTTTCTCAATTATCTCAGGAGTAATCGGCTCAATATAGGTCGCATCAGCAAACTGAGGATCGGTCATAATCGTTGCGGGATTGGAATTTATTAATACGACCTTATATCCTTCTTCCTTTAACGCCTTCAAGGCTTGAGTCCCGGAATAATCAAACTCACAGGCCTGTCCGATAACAATCGGCCCTGATCCAATAATTAAAATTTTGTTTATATCAGTCCTTTTAGGCATAATTATTTAAATCCTAATCTTAAAATCCGAAATTCGAAATAGATCTAAAATCTTAAATTTTAACATTCCAAACAGATGTTCTAAATTTTAAATTTTGATTACTTAAATTTATTTAGTGCTTTGATATTCGGACTTAGAATTTTTACCCCTCATCATTTCTACAAACTTTTTAAATAAGTATCCCGCATCATGAGGCCCCGGAGAACTTTCAGGATGATATTGCACGCTAAAAGCGGATATTTTTTTATGTCTAATTCCCTCTACGGTATTATCATATAAATTCATATGAGTAATCTCTATATCTTCATTGCTAAAGGAATCCATATCCAGATTAAAACCGTGATTCTGCGAAGTAATCTCAACCTTACGAGTTTTTAAATCCATTACAGGATGATTTCCTCCGTGGTGGCCGAATTTTAGTTTATATGTTTTACCCGCTAATGCTAAGCCCAACATCTGATGTCCCAGGCAAATTCCAAAAATAGGAACCTTGCCCAATAAATCAGCAACAGTTTTAATTACATATTTTACTGCTGCAGGATCTCCCGGCCCGTTAGATAATAAGACTCCGTCGGGTTTTAAGTTTAGGATTTCATCAGCTCCTGTTTTTGCCGGCACGACACGCACCTGAGCTCCTAAGCTTACTAAGCTGCGCAAAATATTAAATTTTACACCACAATCCAAAACCACAACCTTGTACCGAGCCTCTTTGTTTTCTGCCTGAGGCTGCGCCCAATCATATGCTTCCCGACAGGTAACCTCCTTTACCAAATCCCTACCCTCTAACCCAGATGATGCCTTTATTTTTTCCACTAAACTTTTCTTGTCTAACTCATCAGTAGATACAACACCCCTCATTGCGCCCTCTATCCTGATATGCCGGGTAAGTGCGCGCGTATCAATCCCGGAAACTCCCACAACATTATACTTTTTAAGATATTCATCTAATGAAGTCTTAGCGCGATAATTGGAATAAATTTTGCTAATTTCTTTTACCACAAATCCTTCAAGATGTAATTTTTTTGACTCTACGTCTTCGTAATTTATGCCGTAATTACCAATCAAGGGGTAAGTCATAGTAATAATCTGCCCGCGATAAGAAGGATCAGTAATTATCTCCTGATAACCGCTCATCGAGGTATTAAAAACAACTTCACCAAAAGCTTCTCCTTGCGCGCCGAACCCTTCACCTTCCAGACTAAATCCGTCCTCCAACACTAAAATCGCCTTTTTCATATTTTTTTACCTTATTACATAAAACTGCTTATATCACAAGCAATTCTTTAATTTTATCAATCGCTTCCTGGGCATCTTTTACCTGAACAACCCCTGGAATATCCCAAGTGCCAATTCCAATAACCGGCTTCTTAGCATTCAAAGCAAATCCTATCTCAGAAAGCGTGCCGTATTCTCCCGGAAGAGCAATAACTGCATCTGCGCACCCTACCACAATTGTATTACGGGCAAAACCCAATCCGGTGGCAATAGGAATATCAATATATGGATTAGCTTCAGCTTTATCTTCCCCTGGTAAAATACCTACAGTAGTACCATTTGCCTGTTTTGCCCCTTTAGAAACTGCTTCCATTACTCCACTTAATCCCCCACAAACAAGTATTGCCCCCACTTTTGCTATATTTTTACCTATATTATTAGCAATTTGCTCCACTTTATCATTAGATTTATGTCCGCCTATGACTGCAATAAGAATTTTGTCCATTTTACGTATTTTCTCTGTCGAATGCGCCTGGGCAGAATTGAACTGCCACAACCAGCTTCGGAGGCTAGTGCCCTATCCGTTAGGCCACAGGCGCGCTTTAAAAAAAACTCAATTGATCATCATCCTTCGCCTTATCCTCTTCATCGCCAAAGAGAGACACTACCCCATATTCACCATCATAGCCGGCTAGAAGTTTAACTCTACCTTCTCTTGCCCGCAAAATACCCTCAGCAATACGAGGAGAAATACTCCTGCGAACCTCTTCTTTACTTGCCTTGAGTAATACATCAAGCTCTGTGCCAAATTTGGCTATAATACTTTGATATTCATGTCCAACTGTTTTAGACCCCCTACCTACTCCCTTTACCTCGGAAATTATCTCATCTAAGGGAACCAAATTTTTAAACGGAATACTGCTCTCCGGTACAAATCCTTCTGGCCTATCTGCTAATTTATCCACCCTATTGAGAACACCAACAGTCAAAGATTTTCCGCATTTAGGACAAGTATTATCATGTTCTTTCGTCTGGGCCGGCGAAAAGCGCACCTTGCAATTCCTATGCCCGTCATAATGATATTTACCTTCTTCGGGAAAAAATTCTATAGTATATAAAAATTTGGATTTATCTTTTGTCTTTAATGCATTCATTATCACCGCGTAAGATAGTTCGCAGTCAAAGACATTAGCTTCCCGACCGATTTTCTGAGGTGAATGCGAATCGGAATTAGAAATTAAAGCATACTTATCTAAGGCGGAAAGCCGCCAGTTCATCGCTGGATCAGAAGAAAGCCCGGTTTCTAAAGCAAATATTTTTGAGGTCTGTTTTCCAAAACAATCTTCTATTGTGTCAAACCCAGACATCGAGCCAAATAAACTAAACCATGGTGTCCAGATGTGCCCCGGAACAAGAACACATTCATCAGATATATCGAAAACAATTCGAGCAAGCTCTTCCGCATCCAGGCCTAAAATGGGCCTGCCGTCTGAAGTAATATTACCCAGGCGGCCTAAAATATTATTAATCTTATCTACTACTTTAAATGACGGGGCAAAAATTAAATTATGTATACGATGCCCGCGTCCATTTTTTGAATAAATGCTGCTTATCTCAGCCGTTAAGATAAAACGCATATCCTTATATACGAATAAGCCGTTATTATCAGATTCGAGCTTACCTTTTAATTCCTCAAGCCATAAGTGGTGCGTAAAATCACCTGTACCCAAGAGAGAGATCCCTTTTATCTTTGCCCACTGGGTGAGATTTTCCACATCCATCCTTTTACTCGTTGCGCGGGAATATTTTGAATGAATATGAAAATCTGCCACAAATTCCATCTTACTTACTCCTTTTTATATTTATAAGCTATCTTACCGCCGCAAATAGTATATTCTACCACACCTTTTAATTTTCTATTTAGAAAAGGTGAATTTTTTGACTTAGAAACAAACTCTTCTTTTTTAACTATTCTTTCTCTATCCCCTGAAACCACAATAATATCGGCAGCCCTCCCGGGAGTTAATGTACCTTTGTCTATGCCTAAAATTTGAGCCGGATTAAAAGACATTTTTTTAACTAATTCCGGCCAATTTAATAAATTAGTATTTACTAGTTCAGTAATACTTGCCGACAGCTCTGTCTCTAAGCCCGTTACCCCGAATTCCGCCCGCTCAAACTCAATATCCTTTTCATTTTCCGTATGAGGAGCATGATCGGAAGCAATCACATCTATTATTCCATCTTTCAATGCCTGCTTTATAGACTCACGATCCTGCGTAGTTCTTAACGGAGGATTCATCTTCATATTCGTATCATAATCAATTACTGCCGCCTCATCTAAGGCAAAATAATGCGGGGCAGTCTCAGCTGTTATTGCTATACCTTTTTTCTTGGCATCAGCTATTAACTCTATTGATTCCTTGCAACTTACATGGGCAATATGCAAACAGGCCCCTGCATCTTTAGCCAGCGTAATATCTCTTTCTATTCTCTTATATTCTGATTCTTTTGATATGCCCCGCAGACCCATGCGGGTAGAAGTAAAACCCAAATTGACTGCGCCATTCATGGAAAGCAATTTGTCTTCACAATGACAAATTACCAACACATTGCTCTCTCCGGCTTTACTGAATGCGGATGACATCAAAATATCACTATCTACAGAATCCCCATCATCAGTTATTGCGACTATTCCCTGTTTTTTTAAAGACGCGATATCAACTAATTCTTCACCCAAGCGCCCTTTAGTAATAGAAGCAGCAATAAATACATTTGCACGGGCAGTCTTATTTATTATATCGCCCAGAACATCCAGATGTTCTTTAGAATCAATAGGGGGCTGAGTATTCGGCATAGCCAATAGAGATGTTACCCCGCCGGCTAACGCAGCCAGTGTTCCACTTTTAACAGTCTCTTTATCTTCTCTTCCCGGTTCCCTTAAATGTACATGCATATCAACTAAACCAGGCACCACAATTTTACTACTTGCATCAATTATTTCTTTTGCGTCAGTTTTGATATTTAGAGCAACCTTAGATATCTTTCCGTTCTCTATTAAAACATCGCAAACCTTATCTAGATTATTTGCCGGATCAACTACGCGTCCGCCTTTAATTAATATCTTCATATTTCTTATCATGTCCCTGTGAAACTAAAAATAACACTGCCATTCTTAAAGCAATACCGTTAATTACTTGTTCTAGTATGACTGAATTAGGTCCGTCGGCAACATCACTTTCTATTTCAATACCACGGTTAATCGGCCCGGGATGCATCAGGATTATATTTTTTTTGGCTTTATTTAATCTCTCGCTGGTTATTCCGAATTTTCGAAAATAATCTAAAGCCTCAGGGAAAGCAGCGCTTTCATCGCGCTCAAACTGCATCCTCAAAACATTTACCGCATCCGCCCTAACAAGAGCATCATCTATATTATCTGTTATATTAACACCCATTTCCTCTATACCCACGGGAATGAGCATTTTGGGGGCACATAGAGTAACGTTTGCACCGAGTTTAGTTAAACCCCAGATATTTGAACGCGCCACTCGCGAATGAGCAATATCCCCAACAATGGTTACATTAATACCTTTTATTCTTCCTATCTTTTCCTTTAAAGTAAAAATATCCAGGAGAGCTTGTGTAGGATGCTCATGCCACCCATCTCCGGCATTAACTACACTTATATCAAGATGCCGGGAAAGCATAGCTGCGGCACCGGAAGAAGCATGTCTTACAACAATAATATCCGCCTTTAGAGCTTGGATGTTTCTACCTGTATCAACTAATGTCTCTCCCTTCCGTACACTGGAAGTTTCGGGAGAAATATTTATTACATCCGCAGACAATCTCTTTGCCGCAACCTCAAAAGATACTCTTGTTCTTGTTGAGGGCTCGTAAAATAAATTTACTACTGTTTTTCCGCGTAACGCCGGGACCTTCTTAATCTCGCGGGTAGAGACCTCTTTAAACGATTCTGCAGTTGAAAGAATTAACTCTATTTCCTCGCGACTTAATGATTCTAAACCCAAAAGGTCTTTTCGTGTCCAGGCCATATTAATTATTGCTCAATGATAACAACTTCATCCACCCCATCCACTTCCTTAAGACGCACTTCCACTGTTTCACGAAGAGCAGTAGGAATATTTTTACCTACATAATCTGCGCGTATAGGCAACTCGCGATGCCCGCGATCAACAAGGATAGCTAGTTGTATAAGTTTTGGACGGCCAAAATCTACCAACGCATCTAAGGCGGCCCTGATTGTTCTTCCAGTATATAAAACATCATCTACCAAAATAACAACCTTATTATTAATATCAAAATCTATCTCGGTTTTTCGTACTAAGGGCTGCTGCGCAATTAAGGTTAAATCATCGCGATAAAGAGTTATATCCAATATACCTACAGGGATATCCTTATGCTCTATTCTTTTAATACATTCGGCCAGGCGATGAGCTAGATACACTCCACGGTTGCGTATACCTACTAAACACAGCTTATCTATCCCCTTGTTTTTCTCTAAAATCTCATGGGCTATACGCATAAGCGCGCGTAAAATTGTATCTCCGTCAAGAATCTTGGCTTTTTCTTTCATAAACAATCCTGCATTCTATAAGTTTGGGTTTCCCTTAACAAAATTATCCCTTGCTTAAGCACGCTAGGAATCTCTTCGATATTTCCAGCGTAAGCTTTAGGATTAATTCGCCCAGCAAACTTATACTCATTGCATTCTATAAGTTTGGGTCTCATTAAAAAAAATACCCCCGGCTTTTAAGCCAAAGGATTCTTCGCTATCAACTATACATCTTCTGTATTTTATGGTCATTATTTTATCCTTGCCAGCCTCTCAGAACCAGCTTAAAGGTTGAATAAATTAATTATACTACAGAGTTAAGCTTTGTCAAGCATAATTATAGAGATTGCTGGAAATGGTAAGATAGATCGTTACCCCCCGCTAAAGGAATTAAGAATAAAGCGAATATTATGCCAAAGCAGGCAAAAGTTTAAAGAACTTCAAAAAGAACTAAAACAGCTTTTTTATAAAAAGAGGCCCGGAAAACCAAAGCTTCGAAAACCAACAAAGAAGAAAAATATAATCGTAAAGGCGGTTTTTAATGAAACTTCATCAGCAAACACTGTTCCTGACCATAAACCAAGCAATATCATTAACCTCCATAACAGCGAACTATGGAGATGGAGACGTGTCAGTGAATGGTTTAAAGAACTCTCCCGACCCGACACTGAATACGCTTTTAATAAAAAAATTAGTAGGCTTATAAGAAAAATAGGCACATAATATACCTCTAAAATTCACCAGTAATGAAAGGAGGTATTTTAACGCTTATGTGCCCATACCAATATTACCATATTATGCGACAGAGTAAAGATAAAAAACAATGGCGATACCAGATGGTTCAACAAGCCCTAGAGCGCGGTATAAAGCCTACTGCCAGAGCCTTCCACACCAGCCCCGTGGTAGTCCGTAAGTGGCTGAGGCGCTTTAAAGCTCAGGGATATCCCGGACTCGCTGACTTATCCAGAAAGCCACATTATTCTCCCAATGAAACCCCTCTTGATTTAAAAGAACGCGTAATTAAATTAAAGGTTAAATATAAACGCCTCGGAGCTGAACAAATTAAAGACGTTGAAGATATCAAGCTATCAGCTAAAACTATGCGTAAAATCTGGAAAAATGCCGGTGTATCTTCCCGCAGAAGACGCAAAAAACATATTGTTAAGAATAACCTCCGAGAGGTTAAAAAACAATTCTATCTCTTTGAAAGAACTACTGAAGATACCAAAGACCTTTATGATATCCCCGAGTATTGGCCTCAGATGAAAGCGCGCGATTTACCTGTAATCCAATATACCTTCCGTGAAATCTCTACCGGTATCTTATTCTTAGGGTTTGCCAATGAACGTTCTTTAATTCACGCCACACTCTTTGCCGTATATATCAATCACTTCCTTGGAAAATTTAAGGTTTTGCCTAAAGATTCTATTAGGCAAACTGACAATGGCTCTGAATATATTGGCGCCTGGAACGCTAAAAACCCTTCTGCTTATACTTTAGCTATAGAATCTATCAAAGGGCAACGCCATAATACCATCTTCCCCGGTGCTCACAGAATGCAATCTGACGTTGAAACTATTCACAATCTCATGGAATTGGAATTCTATGAGATTGAGCAATTCTCCTCAAGGCAGGATTTTATGCGTAAAGCTCATGCTTATCAACTGTTCTTTAACCTTCAACGCCCGAATTCCTACAAAGAACATAAAACCCCTTGGCAGTTAGCCAGGGAGAAAAAAGCAGATCTAGACAAGCGTCTTTTGATGATTCCTCCGGTTGATCTGGATGTTTTACTGAAGTGGAAACTTAATTTTTTTGACAAGAGGGGTAACGATCTCTTGACCGTTCCCTCTTTAAAATTTAAAGTCTCTTAATTGTAATTATATTTTTCAAAAAGATGGGGCGTTTTGAGTGAATATTTTGGACACTGCACAAATAATATTAACGCGTATTATTTAAATCTCAGGAGAATAAAGAA